>NZ_PPDJ01000009.1 GCF_002903145.1 Halobacteriovorax sp. DA5
CCTTCAAGTGTGAAGAGCCATTCAAAGCTTCCCGTAACGTTGTGACACTCGATTACTTCAGGTGATTCAGCAATCGCCATTTCAAAATCTTTTTGTGACTTCTTTGTGTGAACAGATAATCCAACTGTAATATAAGCAGTAAATCTTGTTCCTAATTTTGCTCGATTGATTCGCGCGCGGTAGCCAGTGATGACCTTAGATTTCTCTAACTCTTGTACTCTTCTAAGACATGCAGAAGGTGAAAGTCCTACGATGGAGGCTAAATCAGAATTACTGATTCTTCCGTCATTTTCTAATTCTTGCAATATTCTTTCGTCAATAGTGTCTATTTTCTTCATATGTTGCAAATTATCTCTCAAATGCATGATTCTTTGCAATAAATTTATTCTTAAAATCGAGTAAACTGTGCCACATGAGCACGACAAATCTATACGCACTTTTAGCTTTTGCCTTTGTTTCCGCCATAACGCCGGGACCAAATAATATTCTTCTAATGGCCTCTGGGGCCAATCATGGTTTTAAGAGAACCGTCCCTCATATGCTTGGGGTTTACTTTGGTTTTATCTTCATGATTGCGGTAATTGGTTTTGGAGTTTCGGATATTTTTAAAACTTATCCAGGCATTCAAAAAATTATGCAGATGGCATGTGGTACTTATTTAGCATTACTTGCATTTAAAATTGCATTTAGTACTTTTGCAAAGGAAGAAGCACAGATTAAAAAACCAATGTCGTTCATTGAAGCGGCGATGTTTCAGTGGATTAATCCAAAGGCTTGGACAATGGCGCTATCAGCTGTAGCCATTTATACAAATGGTAATACATTAGGTGTTGTTGCAGTTATTCTTGCTTATAGTCTTGTTGATATTCCGGCAATTTCTGTTTGGGTCTTTGCAGGTTTAAAGCTTAAGTCTTTTCTTGAGAAAGGGTATCGTCTTGCCATTTTTAATATTATTTTGGCCGTGCTACTTTTTGGTTCTTTATTTCCAGTTTTAGTTTTGAAGTAATATAGAAAAGTAGAGGAAGTTCTTCCTCTACTTTTTATTTTGTTATTTTATTTGGGTTATCATCTGCTTTCGTAAAATTCTCACCAAGTTTTTTAGGCTGAACTTTTTGAATTGGAAGCTCTGCGTGTGCAATCTCTGTATTAAAATCGACCGGTAGTTCGATCATTGTCTTTCCTGTAAGGATGACCTTAGAAACTTTCTTAACGAAGAAATCAAATATTTCTGAATCAATTTTTTTCCCAACAGTTCGTTTCATAATTTCTAGAGCATCTTCTATTGGAAGTGCCTGTGAATAAGATCGTTTCGTCGTGATGGCATCAAAGAAATCGGCGATAGAAACGACTTTTGAGAAGATATGATGATCTTCTCCCTTGATTCCTTTTGGGTAACCAGAGCCATCAATATTCTCATGATGTTCAATAATTACTTTTTCAATAGACTCTTTTTTAAGTCCAGGAAACTCAGGGTTTGCCTCTCTAAATAGTTCAACACCAAGCTCAGGATGCTTTTTTATTTGTGCAAATTCTTCATCAGTAAGATTGCCTGTTTTATTTAATATTTCTGTCGAAATTTTTGTTTTGCCTAGATCATGTAAAAGGCCACCAAGTCCAATCGCAACGAGATCAGCTTCACTTGCCTTAGGTTTTAATTGTTTATAAATTAAAACACTGTACATACTTACATTAATAGAATGGTCGTAAGTGTAAAAATCATGGAATGATAAATCACCAATTAGTTTTTTTAGGCTATTAATATCATAGTCTTTGATAACATCGACCATTGCCTTCATTGAATCATGACAACCATCGAGTGCTTCACCAAGAATTTCTGTATTGAATTCTTTCCCTGGATTGAAAATATCATCAAGGTGCTTCACGGCTGAATCTTTGATAACAGAAACCTTATCAATCGACTCTATGTTCTCATCTTCGGCCAGAGACTGAAGGTAGAGCCCACGCTCAGATTCAAGAACATGTATCCCTTGATACTTTTTAAAACCTTCTACATCATCATCGGTGAGAACTTCTCCAGGTCGCACTATTTTAACATAGTGATCCTTGCCTTTGATCGTAGAAGAGTTGATGTAGATATTGTATAGAAGCGGCTTTTCTCGAACAACGAGGTGAAAGTCGATCGTAAAATAAACTGTTTTTGAGTTGCTATCCATTGCACTTTTATCGGCATAATCTCCGTTCAGATAAAGTCCTAGTACGAAATACGTACAAGTAAAAATATTGTGTTAGTTCTTGTTAGGATTTTCTTTGTCTAAGTTATTGAAATTGCATTTCTTATTTAGCGGAACTGAAATTTTAAAAGTGTACGATTAGGTGCTTGAAATGGTACATTAAGGCCTACACAACACACATTATAGAGATAAATTGACGGAGTGAATCAAAGTGCAACTGAAAAGACTAATTATCCAGGGCTTTAAATCCTTTAAAGATCGTACAATTATTAACTTTGACGATGGTATTACAGGGATCGTTGGGCCAAACGGATGTGGTAAATCGAATATTGTTGACGCCTTATTTTGGATTATGGGTGAGCAATCAGCTAAACACCTAAGAGGGAATTCAATGAAGGACCTTATTTTTGCTGGTTCTTCAAAATATAATCCTGCTGCATGGGCCGAGGCAACACTTGTCCTTGAGAATACTCATGGAAAGCATATCCACATCGGTGGGAAAGTTGCAAATCCTTCAGAGATTCAATTAACAAGAAAGCTTTATAGAAACGGTGATACTGAATATCGTATCAACGGTGAGCCGGCTCGTTTGAAAGATATCCAAGAAGTATTTATGGATACAGGTGCTGGTGCAAAGTCATACTCAATTATTGCCCAAGGGGAAATCAATAGACTTGTACAAGCAAAACCTGTTGAGCGTCGTACAATGATTGAAGAGGTTGCCGGTATTACGAAATTTAAAGTTCGTAAGAAAGAATCAATGAGAAAGATTGAGGCAACTGAGCAAAACCTTAACCGTCTAAACGATCTAACAATTGAAATTGAAAAGAACTTAAAGTCTCTTCAAAAACAAGCTGAAAAAGCTGAAAGAGCGCGTACGCTTAAGGATAAAATTAAACGTACTGAAATCTCTGTTGTTGCACATAAAGTATTCGAAGATCTTCGTGAGCTTCGCGATGGAGGTAATGAGCTTCTTGAGAAGAAAGCAAATCTTGAAGCTTGGAGCATGAAAAAAGATTCTCTTGAGATCTCTCTTGAAGAAGAGCGTTTTGAAAGAGAAGAAAAGACTGCAAGAATTGATGAGTCTCAAAAAGAAAGAAATGAAGTTTCAAATAAATTAGCTGCTGCTGAAGAAAGACTGAATGCACTTTGTAAGTCTTTAACTGATAAAGAAGAGCAACTAGAGCAAAGACAAAAAGAGATTGATGAACTAGCTCAAGAGATCGAAGAAAGACTTCTTAAAAAAGAAGAAATTGAAACTGAAATCAACGATGTTATCACTTCTTCAAAAGAAGATTACGATTATGAAGCAGCAAGCGAGAAGCTTGAAACTTTAAAGTCTGAGCTAGAAGATAGACAAGCGCAAATTAGTGAGCTTGAAGAAGAGCTATCAATTAAGAAAGAAGAGCTTGTTAAAATGGATCAACAAGCTTTCCAAAATAATTCAAAACTTGAAGAATATGCTGCAACTCTTCAAGACCTTGCGACTGAAATTGAAGCAATTGAAAAACAATATTCAGGTGTTTCAAGTGAACTTGCGAAGGAAAGAGATGATGTTATGGCCGCTAAGAATTTAGTGGAAGAGTTAACTGAATCAGAAGTTACACTTAAGGAAACGGTAAACGAGCTGACGCAAAAAGATCGTGATCTTGAAACAGAACTTAAGAATTTAACAAAAGAACAAATTACTAAGCAATCAAGACTATCTTCATTAAAAGAAATTCGCTCTTCACTTGAAGGAGCTAAAGAGGGTGTTTCTAAATTTTTAAGTGAAGTAGATTCTGATAAATATACTGTACTTGGTAATATTATTAAATGTGACGATAAGTACACTAAGGCCGTAACAGCACTTCTTGGAGAGTTCTTAGAGTCTCTAGTTACTTCTGAGAGTGATCTTTCACTTCTTAAAAATTGGGTAACTGAAAATGATGAGAATGCACTTGAGATCTTACTTGCAGATAAGTCTGCAGATGTAATTTCTGCTGAGGCACGTGAAAGAATTCAAGTAAAGCTTGGGGTAGAATTAACGACTCTAAGTGATATCATTGAACTTCCAGAAGAATATAAAGCTAAACTAACTCCATATTTATCAAGCCTATTTATTGTTGAAAGCCTTGATCTTGATAAAGTTGTTTCACTAGAGAGTTCAATCTCTTTTGGTGGAATCTCTGATATCAGTGGAAATATTCAAGTACGTAATCGCCAAAATGCAACAGTTCTTCATGTAAAAGGATCTGGTGAACAAGGGCAAAGTGCAATTGAAAGAAATAACACAATTGAAGCACTTGAAAACGAATTAGTAAGTCTTAATGAAAAAGTAGCAAACCTTGAAGAAGCCGTTACAGCTTCAAATGAATTACTAAGAAATAAAGTAGATGAGCTAGAGAATGCTCGTCTTACACTAAGTGAAGCTCGTGCCGATTTCGCTGCTAAAAACTCAGCTCTTGAGTCTAAGCTAGCATCTATGGAATCTGGTAACACGAGACTTGAAATTCTAAAGAATCGTAAAGATGAAACTTCAAAGCTAAGACTAGCTATTCTAGAAAAAGAAGAATCTTTTAATAAAGATAAGTCTGAGGTTGAAGAGGCAATTGCTGATATTAGTGAAAGAGTTCAAGACCTTCGCGATAGTTATAATGAAATGAATGAAGTTTATGAAGCAGACCGTGAGGTTTATGTTTCTAAGCAAGTTGAAGCAAAAACTTTTGAGCAACGTGTGAATTCACTACGTTCTCAATCAGAAGATATTGAAAAGCAAATCGAAAAACAAAACCTTCGTAAAGAATCAAACTCTGAGCTTATCACTAAGCTAGAGGGTGAGCTTGAAAATATGCAGGTTGAAATCGAAGAACTTGAAATTTCAAATAACGAAAAAGCCGATATCCTTGCAAGCAAAGATGAAGTTCTTAGTATTATGAAAGATGAGTTTTCTGAACTTCTACTTGCAATGCAAGAAAGAGAAGATCAGGTTAAAGAACTTTCTAAAAATATCAATAAGGCCGATAAAGAGGTTGCTGAAAAAGAAGTACGCCTTGAAAGATGTCTTAATGAAGAAGAAGAGAATGTTCGTAATATCTTCGAAAAATACCGTGTTGATCTACGCGAATCTCTTGGACGCTACCTTGAGTATACTGAAACTGATTTTGAAAAACTTAATGATGTTTCAACAATGTACTTTATGGAAACAGAAAATGGTCCAAAAGAAATTGAAAAAGAATCATA
The DNA here is from genome assembly GCF_002903145.1 of Halobacteriovorax sp. DA5. Classification (NCBI taxonomy): domain Bacteria; kingdom Pseudomonadati; phylum Bdellovibrionota; class Bacteriovoracia; order Bacteriovoracales; family Halobacteriovoraceae; genus Halobacteriovorax; species Halobacteriovorax sp. DA5. The sequence goes on from NZ_PPDJ01000009.1 coordinate 5,415, forward strand.
TGAATTTGTTCGTAAGTATGGCCAAGATCTTAAAGATCAAGGATTTAAACTTAAGAACTACAAGTCTGAATTTGGTCGCCTAGGTGAAATCAACTGGCAAGCAATTGAAGACTACGATAGACAAAAACTTCGTTATGACTTCTTAAAAGTTCAAGAAGTTGAACTTAGAAAGTCTCTTGAAGACCTTCAAAATGCAATTGATCATATCGATGAAAAATCAAAAGAAAGATTTAAAATCGCTTTTGAAGAAGTTGATACGAGATTTAGAAAAGTATTCCCAATTATCTTTGGTGGAGGGGAAGCACGTCTAGAAATCGTTGGTGATATTGATGATGCTGAATGTGGTGTTGATATTATTGCTAAGCCACCAGGAAAGAAAATGCAGAATATTAACCTAATGTCTGGTGGTGAAAAGGCCATGACTGCGGTTTCTCTAATCTTCTCGATCTTCCTAGTTAAGCCATCTCCTTTCTGTCTACTGGATGAGGTTGATGCTCCACTTGATGATGCAAACGTTGGTCGTTTTAATGAACTTCTTCGTGAAATGAGTGCTGAATCACAGTTCATTCTTATTACACACAATAAGAAAACAATGGAGCTAAATGATACACTTTATGGTGTAACAATGCAGGAGCCTGGTGTTTCAAAGGCAGTTTCGGTACAATTACAGTAATGAAAAAGCTACTACCTATTTTAATGATTTCAAATATGGCCTTGGGATTTGTCCCAAGGTCTTTTTCTACTCAATATAAGCAAATTGTAAAAAATCAGCTTACTGGTACTCCAAAAGAGTCAACAGGAAGATTTGATTATGAATACCCTGGTAAGCTTAGGCTTGAACAAAAGGGTTCAGATGCTCTTGTCTATGTGACAAATGAGAAAACGACTTGGATTAGTCGAGATGGCTTCATGCCTGGTGATCCAGCAGAAATTATTATTCACAAGGGTAGTGATAAAGGTCTTTCAAACTTCTTTGATTTACTAAAGAATGGCCTTAAATCAAATAAGAATTATAAAGTTAAAGACGGTGATAATTATAGTGTACTTGTTTTTTCTGAGACTTCAGTTAAGTCGACAGGCGTTGTCGAAACAAAGCTGACTTTTAAGAAAGGGAAAAAAGAGTTCTCTAATATTACTTCAATTGACATTAATTATGCTGATGGAAAAGTTGTTAAGCTTGAGCTTAGCAACGTTAAGAACGAAAGCTTTCAAGCAAAGCACTTCATCCTTAACGTTCCAAAGAATGCTAATGTGTCATATCAATAAAGCCACCACGAAAGAAATTTTCTTTTAGCGTTAATGGTTCATTGCTCAGAAGACGAGAGTAGATCAAGTAGTTTCGTGCGACTAACTTTACGTACTTTCTTGTTTCTTTATACGGAATTTCTTCAATAAACTCTAAGTCCGGAAGGATGATTCGACTTCTCCATCTTTTAATAGGAGTACCTCCAGCATTATAGCTCGCAACAAAGTCGATAAAGTTATTATCCCTTCTCTTCATAAGCTCATTTAACAAGAGACTTGAAAAAGTAATATTAATATTAGGATTATATAAGTCTTCATATCCTTCATATGGAATTTTGTAGCGACGAGAAAGTCTCTTTCCTTGCTCTGGAATTAATTGAAGTAGTCCAAAAGCATCGGCAGGTGAGCGCGCATACTGATTAAAAGCAGACTCTTGACGAGCGATGCTCATCAGTAGTGGTGTCGTTACTGTTTTAGATCTATTATTTTCAAGAAACTCTTTTTTAAACGCTAGAGGAAAGGCAAATTGTGGATCTTCTTTTAAGATTTTTTCTTGCGTCTTAGAATCTTCTCTGAAGAATTTAAAGATCATAATATTGTAGTATTTTGCAGCGTAAAGGTCACTAAAGCTAACCTTATCATTACTATCAATAATTTTTTTCGCAAGGTCTGTGTTACCAAGATAAACGGCCCAAGCAAGCTCATCAATCGAGATATCAAACTTTTCTCTGTAATCAATATGCTTAAGTTTTGTGTGATTCATGTGAGCAATTTGGCCATAGTATCCAAATTGATCTTCTTTTTGAATTCTAAGTAAAAGTTTTTGTGCTTCGTCGAAGCGGTTAAGCTTCTTTAGGCCAACAAATTTCCAATAAAGAAATCGGTAGTTTGGCTCATCATTTTTTTCTTCAAAACGATCAAACCATTGAATCATTTCTTCATAGTTGCCCGCCTTGTAGTTTGTCCAGGCAACATTCCACACAATACTTTCAAGGTGTTCATGCTTTCCTTCAACAGCAGCATAAGCCTTCTTATAGAATTTTATGGAGCGATCATACTTTCTAAGATCCTCAAAAATACCACCAATCGTGTAGTAAGTTGTAACGACATACTCCGTTGGGACTTCCTTAAAGAGAAGGAGGTTCCTTAGAACTCTTACCGCCCTTTGTAATTTGTCTTCTGTCCAATAGATTCGAGCAAGCCTAATAGTGTATTCAGCATGTTTTTCTTTTAGCTCTTGGCTTTCTCTGTTTTTTTGAAGGTAAAGAACTAGGCTTCTAATATTGTCTCTAAAGCTATCGTTTTTTCTTTCCCTTTTATATGAGTTTGCAAGTCTAAACCAAGCTTCAACTTTTTCTTCTTTTACAGTATCTTTGTCGCGAATTATTTTTTTGTAATATTCACGGGCCTTAACAAACTGTCGATCTTGTTCAAAGCTTTTGGCTACATCTAAATAATTTTCTCGCTCCGGCTCTTTTATGAAGCGAGGAGAGACATCAATTAATTTTTGATAGATTCGTTCTTGTTGTTGACTACCATCTTCGAATTTCTTCATGGCATCAAGTAAGAGCCTTTCAACTTCACCTTTAGTATTGAGGTAATCCACCTTATTTAAGACAGCACTAGCATAGACATCTGTGTAGTAAGTTTTTGAAATAATTGCATCAATTAGTTCTTCTCTTGCCCAATACGGATACGCTTCAGTATTTTTATACTCTTCACTTAATTCTTGAATGCTCTTAGTACAATTCTTGTGATAATTGGCCCTTAACCATGGGGACAATGGAAATTGTGTATGCAAGAATTTTTGGTACTCGTTACAACTAACAGAATTATTCTTACTAATTTTAGAAAGTAAGTTTGTTAGAGCACCATCTTGTGGTTTCGTTTTAGGAGGTCTTGATAAATTCGTACAAGACAAGGCCAAAATAAATATAGTTAGTAAGGTAAATCTCATTAACTACTAGGATAGGCCTTTAAGTAACTTCCTTCAAGTATGTGAAAACAGGCATTTCTGTTCCTAAAAAAATTACATAAGGCATTGAAAAAACGTCGGTTTAACACTATAAGTAGCTACTTTAGCTATACATGGAGAATTATATGTCTGAGATTTCATCTCAAGTTAACCAAAAATTTAATGACCGCACGGTTTATTTTACTTCACTAGGGTGTTCAAAGAACCTCGTTGATGCACAGGTTATGCTCGGGCATATGGGACTAAATGGTTTTAAAGTTGTAACAGAGCCTCAAGATTCTGAGGTTATTGTTGTAAATACATGCTCATTCATTGAAGCAGCTAAGCAAGAATCTATTGAGATGATTCTTGATCTTGCAGACTATAAAGATGAGGAAGTTGGTAATTGTAAGGCACTGGTTGTTTCTGGTTGTATGGCCCAGAGATATTCAGATGAACTTGAAAAGAGCTTGCCTGAAGTTGATATGTTCATTGGAACTGGTGAATACAATAAAATCGTTCCACTTTTAACTGCTCTTGAAAATAATAAATTAGAGAAGAAGTCATTTGTTGAAGTTCCTAGATTTATTCATACTGAATTTGATCCAAGACTTAATACTTCTCCATTCTATACGGCATGGTTAAAGATCTCTGAAGGTTGTAATAGAAATTGTACTTTCTGTATTATTCCAACTCTTCGTGGACGTCTAAGATCTCGTACTGTTGAATCTCTTGTTGAGGAAGCAAAGCAATTGTCTTCAACTGGTGTTAGAGAGCTAAATCTTATTTCTCAAGATCTTTCTGATTATGGAGTCGATCTGAGTGATGAAAATAATCTATTCGAACTTCTATCAGGTCTTGAGACTGTTGATGGAGTAGATTGGGTACGTTTATTCTACTTCTATCCAGATGAACTTACTGATGAAGTTATTGAAAAAATGGCAACTTCTTCGAAAGTATGTAAATACCTTGATATGCCGGTTCAACATTTCTCAGATTATGTACTAAAGCGTATGAATAGAAAGATTACTGGTGAGAAAATCATGGAGCGTATCACTAAGCTTCGTGAAAGAATCCCTGGAATTGTTCTTAGAACTTCAATCATCGTTGGATTCCCTGGTGAATCTGAAGAGGACTTTGAAAAATTACTTGAAGGTATCAAGCAAGCACGTTTCAACCACCTTGGTATCTTTAGATACTCAGATGAAGAAGGAACACCTGCTTACCGTTTAAAAGATAAAAATTCGCAAGAAGTAATTGATGATCGTTTTGATCGTCTTTATGAAGTTCAAAAAGAAATCGCTAGAGAATTAAATCAAGAATTCCTAGGTGAAACTGTTGAAGTTCTTGTTGAAGGAACTCACGAAGATACTGATCTTCTAATTGTTGGTCGCCATTTTGGTCAGGCACCTGATATCGATGGTAAGGTTATTATCAATGACTTAAATGAGAGAGATTTAAAAATCGGTGACCTCGTTAAAGTTGAGATCACCGATGTATTAGATTTTGATTTAGTTGGACGTGTAATTTAGATTACTAAGGTTCTTCTTCCCAGTCATTGTAAGGGAACGGTATTAGCTGACGTCCAGTAATTGCCGTTCCTGCACCAAAAGATGCATGTAGCGGACGTGTAAGCTGAACTGCATTTGAGTAAACTCTTTTAACTATATAAGTTTGTCCACCAATAATAACGTTCATACCTGAGTAGAAATCACTTGATGATACTGTGTAAAAGTATAGTGACCCAACTGTCCCACTCCCTGTTGTAATAGCAGTATATGAGTTTCCTAAAGTCGGTGCTGTCGCATCTGTACAGGCAGAATAATTTGTTGAGTTTGTGTAATCATCCCAATCACTAAATTCGTTAAGAGGTTCATCAAAAACATCTAGGTTTGTCCCTTCATCCATGCTCGCAATAGTAACCTTATCAAGATTGTTCATCTCATAGTTATTATCCCAATCTCTAATGTGTAAGTTTATTCTCGCTTGAGTAACTGAGAATTCATCAAGACAAGAGAATGTATAGTAAGGCTGTGCCCCCATAAATGGATCAACTATCTGGTTTGGATCATCTGAAAGGCTTACACTTTCCGCGTGAAGCTTTATACCCTCTGAGTAATATTCAGTATTATTAATTGAATTATAACAAGAGTTTTCATGTGCAAATGAAGCAATTGAACGGTTTGATCTCGCACCTCTTTTTTGTGGAGTTTTTAAGATACTCTCATAATTTGCACCACTAAATGCCTCTATAACAAGCGACTGAAAACCATCCTCAAGCTCATCTGTTGTGAAGACGTCTTCAATTGCACCCTTTCTACATAAGTATGCATTTCCCTCACATTGATGTTCTAAAACCTCGACAGTATTTCTATAGTAAGCTGGATCTCCAGTGTCTGCGTTTGCTTCTGTATATGTATAAACAAGCTCGGCATATTCAAAAGAACCATTGTCACAATTTAGATCATGGTATTTACCTGAACATAGATCATCAAGTTGACCACCGAATAGAACACCGTTGACATAAATTCCATCTGCATAATAACTATTTGCTGGAGTTGCACCTCCTAACCCATCTGTCGCAGTATTATCGGCTGGAGCTACTCCCACAGCATCTGTTGAAGTACCAGTTACAACTTGTACGATATAGCGAGCAGCTGCACTGTATGCAATGTCTGAATTTGAACTACGTGTCATCATTGGTCTTTTCTTGTAAAAGAAAAATGGCTTATAGCGAATACTATGACAAATACCTGGGCCAACATTTGCTTGTAGCTTAAGCTCTCTAAAGTAAAGGTTATTTTCACCAATATCAACATAACAATCAATATCGATTACATCCTCAATATCAGATGCTAAGGCCCTTGGGTTGCTGATGATATCTCTTTTCTTTACTCGACACTTATTAAAGAAGTTATCTTCACCATCTTTGTGAGTGAAGAACTTCGGAGTATTTTCTACTTCAACATTTACTTCAAAGTAATCTTCGATCAATAGATCAAATGATGCTGAGAAGCTTCCAAGAATATTTTGAGCAGTTACCGTATACGTCTTAGATGAGGCTGCAATTTCAGGAATACCGATAATATCACCTGTCTCTTCATCTAATGTTAAACCTGGAGGAAGTTCTGGGCTTACGCTATATGCAATGTCTTCTCCTTTTGGAAGAGTTGACTTGATTACTGAATCAACGCCACGATGTAATTCAAACGTCGTTAGAGTTTGAAAATCACTGATTGTCGCTCCGTTTGCACTATACGGTCTAACCGATGAGAATGATTCTCCTGGAAGTGTCATCGTAATTGGCACTCCATTTGTACTTTGTAATAAAGCAGTATTGTCACTACTATTAATTTGCGAAGCAACAAGGTTCGCTCGTCCTGTATTTGTCAGTATATCCATTCCGCTAACAAGAGAAGATACATCAGTAAATGTAGCTCTCATTACAGGGGTCCAAATTTCGTTTAGGATGTATGCCGTAGCATTACCACAATCTTCAAGTGCATTATTAGATGCAATAAAATCTTCACTAGAATTAGTGTCGTTAACATTCTTCGTTTGGTTAACAAAGATGATATTTGCTAGTCCAGCATCTGTTGGATTTCCTGTTACAACTGCGCGTGCAAACCTATCTGTCGGTGCAGATGGAAATCTCATACATAGAGCTGGTCTTGTCTCTAAGTAAGCTGGTGTAAATGCAGCAGTTGAGTTAAGACTCATAATATGTGTAAGAGACACTGGAGTTGTTTGAATTACTGCTTCTTCATCTAGGAAGTTTTTATAATTATCAACTGAGATATCCTTCACAAATTCACCACTGATAACTTGAACAATTAGGTATTTTTCGTTCCCATCAATATCAAGAATTCTTTTAATGATACCTTTTGCACCATTGCTTAGTGGTGGAAGTGTTGCTGCAGAAATTTCTTGTCCTTCTGTAAAATTTGAAGTCGTCTGAACAAGATTTTTTACTTTGAACGCAACAAGTTGTGAGTACGATAAATCCTCTGGAGGATTAATAATACCAAGATCAAGTTTGAACGTTCTTGTTGAAATGTCATTTTTAACGGTAATTGTATATTCAATAGGAGATTGATAGTTATGATCTGCTACTCCAGATGTATCAATAATGTATCCAAATAGCGGACTGTCTACATTTTTTACGAGCCTTAATGTAGAAGGTAAGTCTGGCGTAATTGAAATATCAGTACTGTTGTTATAACTGATATGTTCTGCGACAGCTTCTGATGTATCATTAATCAACTTTAAGTTGATATTTGAATTTGGTTGGAAAAAGTATTTAACTTTTTGAATTGTTCCTTCTCTATTTGAAAATGGAAAAGCATTATCAATTAAGTCGCCAGTATATAGAGTACCTGAAGTAAGTGTACCGTAAATATTGTTACTACTATCCTTGTAAGTGATTGTTCCTGTTGCACCATTTTCAGTTGTAAATGTCTCGCTTGTTAAACCATTTGTAAGGAATCCGCTATTATCATCTAGCTGAAATCCTACAAAAACAGGTCCTACAAAAGGAAATGCAACAGTGTTTGTATTTGTTCCATCGTAATTATAGTAGCATGTTCCTGCGCTTAGATACACGTCACCAATTGTTGGGGTTGCTGGAGGAGTTGTTCCGATTCCCGCACCTGTACAATTGAAAGACTGCTGTGTTTCAAAAGTAAGCCTATCAGGAATTGGTGCTTGAATTGAAACTCTCGGTTGAGATGTTGTTGTTAATGTTTGAGCCGATTCTGTAGAAGGGCTATAAAAATTAAAATTAATTGGTGCTAGTGTAAAACTTCTAACAGGAGAAACTGAACTATTTGTTAGCTTGATCAGACCACTTTGATTACTTGTCGTAAAGTGCGCTGCATATGTAGTAGTGATATCTGAACCAAAATTAAAACCAGGATTTGTGATTGGATCTAGGAAGTTATTCTTAGATGCATTTGATAAAGTAAAAAAACCATCATTGTCGATAATATTGTAATCTCCAAATTCACCATCTGGAATTATAAATGTAACAATATTCTTACCGGCCGTTGAATTAGCTAAGCTAGAGTCTCCAGTGATAAAAATGTAGTTGCTTGCATTGTTGTAGAAAACGGAAGTCGGGTCAGTAATCTTACTTCCATCAATCTCATTACCGCCCTCGTCGATAAAGTCACTTGGAGGATCAACAACCTCTCCAACTGCACTTGATGCATCATCACTGCTTGCGCCATCTTCTTTGAACTTCGTTAAGCTATCAGGCACACATGAAGTTGCGATGAGCAGAAGGATTAATATTAAATGTAGAGACGGTTTACCTTTTAACGTTTTCATAACTTCATTATCGAATGATTCTTAAACAATCTTTACCAAAATTCATTTAGTCAGTGTTTATCGGAAGTTAGAGGTATTAATTGCCTAGAACCTAGACACAAAATTGACAAATTTTGTTGGCTAAAATTTGCTAACTTCCTAAAAATTCGAAGCGCCATTATAATGGTGTTTATATTGATAAATACTCGAATTTTCAGGGGAGACTTGTGAAGAGATTCATTCTAATTTGTTTAATTTCAACTTCTGCTTTTGCACAGATAACATTCTTGCAAAATTTAAGGCCATTTGTAGAAAAGAATATATCGACATCGTTGGCCGATAAAATTTGGGGGGAAAGAGATGAAGTCGAACTTCCTGAGATTCCTATTGTTAAAAAGGATGCTAAAGATCTAAGTGTTTACTCTAAAAAGGAATACAAATCACCTTTCACTAAAGAGCAGATGTCTCAATATAACTTATCATTTATTAATGAGTTAATTAAGGCCACGCGCGAACTTGATGCAAATAGAGATGAGTTATCAAAATGGTATGCAACTCTAGAGCAGGGGGGAACTCGTGAAGGAGTTTATCGCTCACTTGTGCTATCGCAATACTACCAACGCTTAGAAAATTATAACCAACAAACTTCAAGAGTTGCTAAGGAAATTACAGTTACAATATTTAAAAAATATTTGAATAAGGATTTAGATATTAAAAAACTTGATCCTTTAAATATTTACTCAGTGAAAAGAATCTTGGTTGAAAATGCAATTGAGGTACAAGATGCATTATTGGCCCGTTCGCAAGATGAGTTTGCACGCTGGTATGCTGTTTATTCTGCTGAGTTAGCAAATGAATTTCCAATGTGGAATAGTAAGTTACGCTCGGCAAAGGAAAGTGGTGTTCACTACCGTTGGGCCATGAAGATGACTCCTGATATTGTAAAATCAGAATTTATCTTAAAGACTCACTTATTATTTAATCGACTTCAAAAGAAACAATAGTTAATCAAAGAATGCGTCTTCTTCCATTCCTGTTAAGGACATTAGAAGGCGCTCTACTCCTAGTGCTATGCCAGCACTTCTTGGTAAACCGTTTTCTAATTGCTTTAAAAATCTCTTAGGCCAAGGAAGATTGTATTTATAAAGATCCTGTTTTAATGCTGCATCTTTCTCAAAACGTAAAGTTTGCTCATTTAAGTCAGTAAGCTCATTGAAGCAATTGCAAATCTCTATTCCACGACAGTAAACTTCAAATCTTTCACATACTCTTGAGTCATCCTCTTTAATGGTAGAGAGTGCTCTAAGTGGAGCCGGAAATTCATAGAGCATAAGAAATTCATACTTTTCCATTTCAGGCTCAATATAATTATACATAAGGAGAAAAAAGAGGTCGTCCCATGCGTAATCTTCTTTATTACCTGATAAGCTAATTTTTGAAAATTTCTTATCAATTAAATGATAAAGTTCATTGCGATCCATAAGTTCTAAAATATCAATGTTAAGAACTTCTAAAAATATTTCTTGAACAGTTGCTTTCTTTATCTTGTCATTTAACTCGATAACTCTAACACCTTTAGACTTTAGGTATTCGTGGCAAAATCGATATAGGTCTATTGTATCTTCCATGATTTTTTTATAATTCTCATTGGCACGATACCATTCGAGCATGATGAATTGTTTTCTGTGAGTTGAGCTATTTGGCTCATCACGAAAGCAGTAGCTCATTGTAAAAACTTTTTCTAGGCCCTCTTGAAGTAGCTCCTTCATATGAAATTCTGGAGAAGTATGTAGAAAGAGGTCATGAGTTATATTTTGATGCACAGAGTGAATTGCAAAGGGATGAATATGAACTTCCATTCCTGGATTTTCAACAATTGGTGGCGTTAGCACATCCATAAAACCATCTTTATTGAAAAAGTTTCGAATTGCTTGTTGTAGATGAAATAGTTTGATCTTATTTGTCATTTTCATGCCAATTTACGCCTTAAATATTGATTTTTATGCTTACATATCATATCTCTTAAACACACAAAATGGAGAATATATTATGTTGCAACTCGTTGCTCTTTTACAGTCTTGGGCAGATCAGGCCCAGCTAAATATGACGATAACTATTGAAATGGCGTATGCATTTATCGCGCTATGTTCAGCACTAGGTATCAGTGGATTTACTGGTATTTTCTATCTTCTTAAGCCAAAGGCACAATCAAAGCTTCCAGATCGAGAGGTCAAAGAAGAGATTACTTCTGAAACTAAAGAAGTTGAAGCGGTCGAAGAAGTTGCTGTTGCTGAAGAGGTAGCGAAGGCGCAACCAACACCAACTCCTGTTCCTGAGAAGTCTTGGAAAGAAAGACTAACAAAGGGTTTAAGTAGTTCACGTAATGGTGTTTGGGGAAAAATTGGAAGTCTATTTGGTGCTGGTGGTCTCGATGAAGACGCGCTTGAGGAGGTTGAAGAACTTCTTTATGGTGCAGATCTTGGGCCTAAGGCAACAAGTGAGCTGATCGAATCTCTTGAAGAGAAAGCAAAGAGTGCTGACTTCGATGAAGCTCAATTTAAAATATACATCAAAGAATTCTTAAAGAATAAAATGGCCGACGTTCAATCAAGAAACGAAGGAGATCTTTTTGAATTTAAAGGAAATGCAACGGGAATGCCTAAGGTTATTATGATCGTAGGTGTAAACGGTGCAGGTAAAACTACAACAATTGGAAAATTAGCAACAAAACTTACTCAGCAGGGTGCAAAAGTTGTTGTTGGTGCATGCGATACATTCAGAGCAGCAGCTGTTGATCAGCTTCAAGTTTGGTGTGAGAGAGCAGGTGCAACAATGATTCGTGCAAAAGAAGGGGCAAATCCAAGTGGTGTTGGATACGATGCACTGCAAACAGCGATTAATGAAAAAGCTGATTACTGTATTCTTGATACTGCGGGACGTCTTCATACTGCAGGTAACCTGATGGAAGAGTTAACAAAGAGTAAGAATGTTCTAAAGAAGCTAATGGCAGATGCGCCACACCATACTCTCTTAGTAATTGATGCGATCACTGGTCAAAACGCAATTCGCCAAGCAGAGGAATTTCATAAGGCACTTGATTTAACTGGTCTGGTATTTACGAAATGTGATGGTTCATCAAAAGCCGGAAGTGCAATTTCCATTGTTGATAGTCTACAAATTCCAATTACCTATATTGGTGTTGGAGAAAATGTCGAAGACCTGAGTGTGTTTAATTTAGATGAGTATCTTGACGCACTAGTAGGTAATTGATTGATTGACTGAAATCCTTTGTAGGACTACAATTAAATAACTATGGATATAAGTACGGAAGTAAAAGAATATCAAATTTTAGGTCATAACTTTAGACTCAAAGAGTCTAATGAAGATGAGGTTGTTTCAGCAACTGAAATTGTTGAGTATGTTGAATCAATCGCAAGCAATATTCGCCAAAAGGCGCCTTCAATTTCTAACTCACAACTAGCAGCTCTAGTTGCACTTGAGTTGGCAAAAGAAAAGCTATCCTTAGAAAGGGAATACAGAAGTGAGATTAACGAAGTTAAGTCTCTTTCTGATAATGCACTAAAGTTGATTGAAGAAGCACTTCCAAAAACTCATTAAGATGAGTCTTGAAAAGAAACAGCTTCGAAAAAAGGTATTAGAAATATTAGCTAATTTAAGCTTAGATGATCAAAGACAGCTGTCTGAGAAAATCTGTTCCAATATCGATTCTCTTTTAAAATCCGAAAACTTAAATCCTAAGCACCTAGGGGTTTTCTTTCCAATTCCTGGTGAAGTTAATTGTTTAAATTTGAAGGCGAAAGCAATACTTAGTTTCCCTTCGTTTGGTGAAGAATCAACACAGATGTGTTTTCGAAATACACCAATAAATGAACTTGAAATAGTTCAAGCTTTTGGAAAAGAATTTAGAGTTCCTAGAGATAGTGATTCAATAATTTTTCCTGAAGTTATTTTAGTTCCAGGGGTTGCCTTTGATAATGAAGGCCATCGTTTGGGAAGAGGTAAAGGTTATTACGACATTTACCTTAATAGATTGATTAATATTGATAAGAAGAAAGTTATAAAAATAGGAGTTTGCTTTAATCAACAGTTAAGTGATGAAGTTGTCTTTGAGGAACATGATCAAGCAATGGATTTTATCGTAACTGATCGGGAAGTGATTAAAGTTAATAAATAGGAGAGAGAAATGAGTATGGATTTAATCTTAGCTTCACTTCTTTTCCTTGTCGTTGGACTAGCAGTTGGTTTTGTTATCCGTAATCTTCAAGCTAAAAAAGAAGTGCTTGAAAGAGAAGCGAAGGGTGACGAAATAATTGAAAAGGCCAAGGCACAGGCAAAAGACATTAGCTATAAAGCAAGAAAAGAGGCAAAAGAGGCAGCTCAAGAAGAAAAGAAGGAAGCTGACAAGTATGCCGAGCGTGTGAAGCGCGAACTTAACGATCAGGAAAAAGATCTAAATAAGAGACAAGCAAAGCTTGAATCGAAAATGGATGAACTTGATGAGAAGACTAAGAAAGTCGAGAAGCGTGAAGAAGACGTAAAAGAAAAAGAACTTGATGCTCTTAAAGAAAAAGAAAAATTTGTTGTTCGCCAAGAAGAGTATGCAACTAAATTATCTGAAGTTGCTGCTATGACAAAAGAGCAAGCAAAAGATGAACTACTTGATACGATGAAAGAAGAAGCTCAAGTAGATTTTTCTAAAATGATCACTCGTATGGAAGAAGAAGCTAAAGAAGAAGCTGAGACTCGTGCGAAGAGAATTGTTGGAATTGCAATTCAAAGATACGCAGGTGAGCACGTTGGTGAAAAGACGATCTCAACTGTAGACCTACCATCTGATGATGTTAAAGGTCGACTAATTGGTCGTGAAGGTCGTAACATCCGTGCATTTGAGCAAATCTGTGGTGTTGACTTAATTATCGATGATACTCCTGAAATTGTTGTTATCTCTTCATTCAACGTTGTTAGACGTGAGATTGCTAAAGATACAATTGAGAAGCTAATTGCTGACGGTCGTATTCACCCTGCAAAGATTGAAGAATTCCACGATAAATCAAAAGCTGAATTTGAGAAGAAGCTTCTTTCTCTAGGTGAAAAAGCACAAATGGAGATTGGTGTTCATGGTATCCACCCTGAAATCCTTAAGCTTGTTGGTGCTCTAAACTTTAGAACTTCATATACTCAAAACCAATACCAGCATGCAATTGAAGCAGCGTTTATCTGTGGTTCAATGGCAGCTGAGATGGGGCTGAATATTAAACAAGCTCGCCGTGCAGGTCTACTACACGATATCGGTAAAGTACTTGATGCATCTGCTGAAGGTTCACACGCTGTTATCGGTGCTGACTTCGCTAGAAAGTATGGAGAGTCTGCGGATGTTGTTCACGCAATCCGTGCTCACCACGATGACGAAAAACCAGAATCAATCCTTGCTCACATTGTTGCAGCAGCAGATGCGATTTCTGGAGCAAGACCAGGTGCTCGTAAAGCACTTACTGAGTCTTATGTATCTCGTCTTACTGATATTGAAGAAATTGTTAATTCTTTTGAAGGTGTTAGCAAGTCTTACGCAATCTCAGGTGGACGTGAAGTTCGTGTCTTTGTTGAAAATGACAAGGTTACGGATGAGGAAACTGTTATGCTATCTCGTAATATTGCTAAGCAAATCGAGGAGCAAATGTCTTACCCTGGAACAATTAAAATTACAGTTGTTCGTGAGACAAAAGCAGTTGGAGTTGCTAAGTAAAATAACTTCCATTTATAATATAAGTAAGGCACCGATATGGTGCCTTTCTTTTTTGGAACTTCTGGAGATGAGATGAAAATTGGAATTCGTTATTATTTATATTTTCTTCCGGCATTGATAATTTTCTTTATTGCATCCGCTATTTTTAGTTTTTCAACTGAAGAATATATATGTTTCTTTACGGCCATTTCATTTGCAGGTCTTTACTGCCATCCAAACCGTGACGAATACTTTGAAGGACGTACAAGTCGCTTCAACTTTGCCAATGCGGTTATGAACTTTTATACGATCTTAGAAGACCGTATTCCTGATAACACTTGGGGGAATGTCGTCCTTAGACATCTACCAGGTTTCTTATTTTTCTTGCTAGTTGGTCTTGTTGGGATTTCAACTCAGGCGCGAATTGTTTACGTCGTTGGTGTGCTTCTTTTTGAAATAACATTTTATTTCTTTATTAAGAATAACTCGCCACAAATTGATCTAGATGAGCACGAAACTCATGAATGTTCTGAGCACGAAGAAAACGGCCACGAATAGTTTCAAAATTTTCATAGTCATCAAATAGATAGCGGCAAAATGCCTTAAATCTTTTAAGAATAGTTGAATCGACAAAACCATACTTTCGATATTCTTTTTCTAACTCATAAAAGTAGAGGTCTAGATTTTGAGCGCGTACCTTTAATAGAAATTCGTCACTGATGAAATCTAAATTGCCTTGATACTCTTTATAGATTGAAGCAAGCCATGGTGTCTTAAGTGCGCTTCGACCACACATGACAGCATATGGATTACATTGATCGAAGATTCGATTGATATCTTCAATAGTCCAAATATCTCCATTGGCAATGATGGGAAGATTGGAAAATTTGACGGCCTTTTCGATATAGCTCCAGTCTGCTACGCCTTTATAAAGCTGGTCCCTTGTACGAGCATGAATTGTGATTCCATCAACGCCACAATCTTCAAAAAGTTTTAAGAGATCAAGATAGAGACTATCATCGCGATATCCAATTCTAATTTTAACTGTAAAAGTATTTTTAAAACCTTCTCTAATTTGCTTAATAATTTTTTCAAGGGCCTTAAGGTCAGACAAAAGATAGGCACCACCTTTATTTGAATTCACCTTTTTTGAAGGACAGCCAAGATTCAAATCGATATGGTGATAGTTCATTTCGCTGATAAGTGAGATGGCCTGCTCAGTTTGTGCAATTTCAGAAGTGAGAAATTGGTAAGCTGTTTGATTAGTATGGGCCTTTTTTTGTAGATAAGACTCACCAAAGTGTTTGATTAATGTCTTTGCGTGCACATTACCAACAGATGGTATTCGATAAAAATCAGTATAGTAATAATCCCAGTCGCCAAATATTCTTTGAATGACCTCACGATATGGGCCATCCGTCACACCTTCCATCGGAGCGAATATGATTGAATTTTGTTTAAAGGGTAATGTACTCACCCTTGGTTTATAAACAATAAAGGCGCAAAAAGCTACGTTGCTTTTTTAACATTTCAAAATTTTTAGGGTAAAAGTTTATTTATGGAAATCGCAATTGTAATCCCATATTCACTTGAAAGTGATGGGCTTGTTCTTTGGGGACAAGTTAGAAAAGAAGATGGCCCACTCGATGGCATGATTGAATTCCCAGGGGGAAAGGTCGAGTCTAGCGAGAGTGTTGAAGAAGCCGCTCGTCGTGAGTTTATGGAAGAAGTTGGTTTTGGATTAAATAAAATTAATCTCTTCACTCAGCTCAAACATGAATATTCAGACCGAAGTGTTTTCTTATATGTCTATGTTACTGAATATACAAAAGAAATGAGTCTGATCAGTCAAAAGATACCTTTTGAAAACGCTCAAAATGTTGTAGAAAACCTTAATATTCCAGCAGCAAATAAAATCATTATCATGCGCTTAGTTGAGCATTTTATACGAGAGAGTAATTTGAATGAGTAATACATTTGAAATGGCAAAGTACTTCTTCTTGGCCCTGGGCTTTGGAGTTTTTACTTTCGCACCAGTAGCAAATTCTAAAATGACAGGTGGAGGCTTTCAAAAGCTTTTATCAACGACTTGTCTTGTGAGTTTATTCTTTGCGGCCATTGCTCATATTGTAACTGGAAATAGTGCAACAGACTTAGAAGCAATCCTTCTTTATATCAGTACAATATGCATCCTTTTTCATCATCAGTTGCATAATCACTATGATGAGAAGAATACTGCTCTTTGGATTTTATATGCGATCCCAACTTTAATTGGCTTTTACGCTCTCTATCTTTTTCAAGATAAGAACTTAGTGAATTACCTATATATTGGCTCTTCTGTTTACTATCTTGGTGCTATTACTTATGCCATGATCTTAGGTCACTGGTATCTTGTTACACCAAAGCTTTCGGAAGTTCCTCTTAAAAAGGCTACCCTCGCTATGTGGGTACTACTTGCTGTTAAGCTTGTTTGGTCTGGATTTGAGCATACTAAACTTGGGCCTTACTTAGTTACTGGAACTGAACTTGGTGGCGGTTATGCTTTCAATTGGCTAATGGTTATCATGCGTGATGTTTGGGGATACTTGGTTATTTTTGGAATGAGCGTCTTTGGATGGAAGCTTGTTAGTATGCGAAGTATTCAAAGTGCGACAGGGATTTTCTATGCCATGACAATCTTTGTCTTTATTGGTGAAATGATTGCGATTTATTTATTTTATACATATGGGTTACTACTATGATGGAAATTACTTTAACTTGTGAAGAATGTGGTTCAGCTGTTTCTTTTCACCCTAATAAAGAGGTGACAGAAGTTGAGTGTCAAATTTGTCATACCAAAGCTCCTGTGAAGATGAATGAAGAGCACGAACAGGGTATTCTTAAGGATTGCCCATGTTGCGAAAGAAAGGATTTTTACAAACAAAAAGACTTTAATCGGAAAATTGGGGTAATGCTCTTTGTAATTGCTGCCTTAGCGACTTTATATGTGGCAACAACTCAATATGCCCCATATTCTGTGGCACCTTTTATTATTTTATATGTATTTGATTTTGCACTATTTAAGAGACTTCCTCCTGTTGTTATTTGTTATAAGTGTCATACAATCTTCAGGAAGGTCAGTAATATCAATGAGATATATGATTTCAACCATGAAATGAATGATCGTATTGTTTACTCGGATCATGACTTCAAGGGCGAACAACTCGATCATCACTAGGGTTTGTGGCTCAAATCCTTGAAATTTGTTGGTTTATGATGTATTGAATCATATCAGAATTACTGATAAAATATTTATATCTAAACGAAGGGGTAGCTCAATATAGATTCCTACCCGTAACAAGGAAACTCCTTATAGAACCTCCGCTTTATTGTTGTTACTTCTTAAAAAAAATCTCAACGAAATTTACTAAACAAGGACAAGGCAATGACTGATGTAAGCAGCCTTGAGATTGTCCTATTAATAATCTGCTTTATTGGCTCAGGTTTCTTTTCTGGTTCAGAAGCAGTCCTACTTTCGATTCCTCACGATCGTGCTAGCCAGCTTATTCAAGAAGGTGGTGCAAAGGGAAGAGCAATTGCATTTATGATTGATCGCCCAAGTGAGATCCTGACGACAATTCTCGTTGGAAATAACGTCGTCAATATTTTTGCCTCATCATTAACGACAGTTCTTGCCACCCGTTTATTTGCGGATGATGCCATTGGTATTGCAGTCGGGGCGACAACTTTTGTCATTCTAATTTTTGGTGAAATTATTCCAAAGACATTTGCACGAACGCACGCTGAAAGCTTATCTCTTTTTGTTATCCGTGTTCTACAAATTTTTTATTATCTACTTTATCCTGTTATTAAAATTATGGTTTGGCTTATCCACACTGTTCTTGGTGAGAATGCTCAGCTAACAGGTAGAATTGTAACGAAGGATGACCTTGAGTTTATGATTCAAAAAGCAGAGAAAGAAAATACGATTGATCATAAGCAAATTGATCTTTTTAACTCAATCCTTGAATTTCCAAAGATCAAAGTAAAAGACATTATGATTCCTCGTAAGGAAATCAAGAGTATTCAAGTTAATAGCTCATATAAAGATGTAATTAGTGAAATTGAAGAATCAATTCACTCACGTTATCCAGTTGTTGATGGTGAGATTGATAATATAGAAGGTTTCCTTCACGTCAAAGAGCTTGCTTTTTTAAAGAGGTCTGAGCGTGACAACTTTACTCTAGTTAACCACTTAAGAGACCCATTCTTTGTTTATGAGCACATGAAAATTCAAGCAGTTTTCGACCATATGAACCGTAAGAAAGTTCACATGGCCCTGGTAAAAGATGAGAACGGTTTAATTGTTGGTATCATTACACTAGAGGATATTATCGAGGAAATTCTTGGCGAGATTCAAGATGAACACGATGATGATATTGATGAAATTACAAAGGACTATCAAGAGAGTGATCTTATTGAAGGTGTTGATATCGATGGTGCAACCAATTTAAGAGATCTTGATCACGATTACGATATTAAGATACCACTTAATGATAATTATTCGACTCTTGCTGGCTTTTTACTTGATATGCTTGGAAATAACTTTCCTGAAGCAGGTCAGATTATTATCTGGGAAGGCTATAGCTTTGAATTAACTGAAGTCTTTGACTATGAAATCAAGCAAGTTAAGATTAAAGATGTTGATGGGGAGAAACACTTCTTCTCTAAGAAAGAGGCCAAAGAGGCCACTGAGAATACTGACGATCTGTTAGAAATTCCTGTTAAATAATCCAAATTAACATAAATTTAGCTAAAGCTTACATAGAGGGAATCTATTAGATTCCCTCTTTCTGATAGACTATACTAAATTCGAACTAGTCATGGAGTAGTTATGTCTAATAAATATCAAATTGCAGTAATCGGTGGTGGCGCGGCCGGAATGATGGCCACACTACGCGGTGTTTTAAATAATGATTCAGTTGTTCTTTTTCCTGGAACACCTAAGGATAAGAAACGTTCTCGTGAGAAATGGGTATATAAAGTTGAAAATATGCCTGGTACTCATAAATATAAAAAAGGTATTGAAGAGCCTAACAAAGAAACTCTTGAGTGGATTGAACAATCTGAATTTAAAGATAATCTGACTTTCGTTAAGGGAAAGGGTGTTACTGAAGTAACAAAGTTAAGTGACGGAAGTTTTGAGTTAATCGATAGTTCAGGTGAAAAGTATCAAGCAGAGTATGTTGTGCTTTGTACTGGAATTATGGATGTTCAGCCTCATTTTAATGATAGCATCAAACCAATTCTACCTTTTGCAAACGCTCAAACTGTTGACTATTGCCTGCGTTGTGATGGCCACCATGTTTATGACAAGCATACTTCAATTATTGGTCACACTTCTGGTGCAGCCTGGGTTGCAGTGATGCTTAAAGAACGCTACAACACGCCTTCAATGTCGATCTTAACAAATGGTGAGACTCCACAATTTGATGAAGAGACTCAAAAATTAATCAAAGCCTATAAGATTGAAGTGTTCACTGAAGCCATTGTTGATATTCTTGGTGATCGCAAGAGCGGAATAATCGAGGGTTATAAGTTTGCTAGCGGAAGAACGCTAGAGTCTGCCTTTTCTTTTGTTTCGCTTGGAACAATCGTTTATAATGAACTTGCCAAAGCTATTGGTGCTGAAATTGACGGTAGAGGCTATGTTCTAGCTAATGATAAAGGTGAAACAAATATTGAAAACTTTTATGTTGCAGGTGATTTAAGGGCCAACCGTAAGAAGCAAATCTACACAGCTTGGGATATGGCCGTTGACTCACTTGATGATATCAACGCCAAAATCAGAAGAAAGAAAAGGGCAGCGTTATTAACTTCACAAGGTTTAGCTTAATTATATTAATTGTCCTGACTACAGTAGTAGTCAGGGCACAAAATAAGACAACTCAATACCGAAGTCTTTATCAATCAAAACAAGGCTTAACAGAAGCCGAACTAAAGAATCTATCAAATCTAACTGTTGTTTTCCTTCCTGGAATTCTCTCGCAATCAGCAATAGAGGGTTCTGGTCAGATCGTGAATCTTTCGTATTTCACAGGTGATTACTTTCGCGACTATATGGATCTATTAAAAGAACATAAAGTAAAATTCAAAAGAATAGTCGTTGAATCAGAAGATCCAGTTAGTAAGAATTCAAAATTTATAAAAAATGAGATTGATAAGATAAATGGCCCAATACTCGTCGTCAGTCATTCTAAAGGTGGACTCGAGTTCTTGGATGTACTTATTAATAATCCGCAGGTTTCTAAAAGAGTTATTGGTTGGGTTTCAATGCAATCGCCTTATCATGGTTCGGTCTTAGCGGATTATTTTATTCAGAGCTCGTTTAAGAAAACTGTTATGGGGTGGCTATTTGCGCTGCTTGGTGGTGATGTTAGCGGAATGGAATCAGTTGGAACAAAAATTCGTTCTGATTATATGCAGGCCAATGCTGCTAAAATTGAAGCGGCACTTGAAAATATTAACCTTCTTCAATTTATTACATTCATCAACGAGCAAGAAGGAAGAGAGACATCACTAGAGATTAGTCGTAACTTTATTTTTGAAAGAGTTGGGCGCAACGATGGAATGGTTGATTTAAGATCTTCATTACTAAAACCTTATCGCCATGTAATCATTAACGACGTGGATCACTTAACAACAGTGCTAGATCAAAAAAATATGGACTTTCTAAAAGGTGAAAATGAATCTTGGAGATTTGATCGCAAACAACACTTTCGTGCAATTCTTCAACTTATTTTAGAATCGAAATTTTAATATCACCTGTGACTTTTGCACGACAAGCTAGACGGATATTACCTTCTGCAACTTCAGTGTGCTCGGGAGCGATGGCCTCAATTGTATTTTCTTCGATAATTCCTGGCTTTTGTAGATTGCAACTACCTTCGATAATTTGAATACGACATGAGCCGCATGACCCACTTAGACATCCATGGGGTAGAGTGAGACCTTGATCCTGTATTGCGTCAAAAATTGTCTGACCTTCTTCGATTGTAAATTCAGTTACTTGCTCATCATTTCCAATTAGTGACACTCTGTGCATACAGTTTTCATCCTTGAAAGTTTATTGTTCTTTTCAGCTCTAATAGCACTATTTTAGCATCATTAATTCCTGCGTAAATTCAGGTAATTATTGCAAACTTTCTAAGGAGAAAAAACAATGCCTAGTTTTGAGAGATTATACAAAGACGGACACGAAGAAGTTATCTTTTTTAGTGATCCAAGTTGTAACCTTAAGGCAATCGTAGCGATTCACAACACTGTACTTGGACCAGCTTTAGGTGGAACAAGAATGTGGCCATATGAATCAGAAGAAGAAGCACTTAACGATGTTCTAAGACTTTCGAGAGGTATGACATATAAGAATGCTGTTGCTGGATTAAACCTTGGTGGTGGTAAAGCTGTTATCATCGGTGATCCAGAAAAAGATAAGTCAGAAGCTCTATTCCGTTCTTACGGACGTTTTATGGAGTCATTAAACGGTCGTTATATTACTGCAGAAGACGTAAATATTAGTGTTGATGATATTGAGCACGTATTTACTGAAACTAATAACGTAGCTGGTGTTGCTGAAATCCACGGTGGTTCAGGTAACCCATCTCCATGGACAGCACGTGGTGTTTTCAGAGGTATTGAAGCAGCATGTATGAAAGTTTATGGAAACCGTTCACCAAAAGGTAAAGTAGTAGCACTTCAAGGTGCAGGTTCTGTTGGACGCTACCTTGGTGAGTACCTATACAATGAAGGTGCAGAAGTTTACGTATGTGATATCAATGAAAAGAACCTTGAGCTTTTCAAGGAAAAAGTTCCAAATGCAAAAGTTGTTGGGATCGATGAAATCTATGACGTTAAAATGGATATCTATGCTCCATGTGCACTTGGTGCAACAATCAACGATGACACAATCGATCGTCTACAGTGTAAAATCGTAGCTGGTGCTGCAAATAACCAACTTGCAGAAAACCGTCACGGTAAAATTCTTAAGGAAAGAGGTGTTCTATACGCTCCAGATTATCTAATCAATGCTGGTGGTGTTATGAACGTTTCAATCGAATTTGAAGGTTGGTCAGAAGATAAAGCAATCAGAATGGTTGATTCAATCTATGATACAACTCTAGAAGTTTTCAATATTTCTGAAGAACAAGATATTCCAGTTTACCAAGCGACAGATATCCTTGCTGAATCTAGAATTGAGTCAATCAAGAATATCCAAGGGAAATTCCTAGGTCACGTTGGACATAGATTCCCAGGTAGAAAAAAGCGTTAATCTCAATCAAGATTTTACGATATAAGGGCCCGTTTTTACGGGCCTTTTTTATGCCTAGAGGCACTTTGTGCCACGAGTTAAAATCAGTCGTTTCTTAAGGTAAAATTAGCCTGTGAAGAAGTTGATTTTATTTTGCCTATTAATTCACTCAAGTATTTTTGCAATACAGTTTGAGGATGCAGTTTTTCCAGAACTCATTACGTCTTCTCGTGCACTTGCCATGGGAAATGCCTTTATTGGTAAAGTCGATGATGCTTCAGCGGCATTCTATAACCCTGCTGGACTTGGTACTTATCGAGGCCGTCATTTCCATCTTTCTAACTTCCAATTTGAGACGAATAAAGGTTGGATGGAAACGCTTTTTGGTGGAGATGTAACTGGTAATGCTGGTGATTTATTTGAGGCCCTATCACTTGAAGGTGCTAGAAAATTACTTAATCAAAACAAGGGAACAGTTGCTCACAGCCGTTTTCAAATGATGCCAAATTTTGCGACTAGATATTTCACGATTGGTTATATGTATTCAGTTCAGCAAAGAACATTTATCGGTGATCAGGTTGGTGACCAATTTGAATACGCCCAAAGAACAGATACTGGTCCGTATGCAGCTTTTAACTTTTCTCTCTTTGGAGGAATTTTTAAATTTGGTGCTTCTGCTACTTATTTATTTCGTAAAGAAGCTGTTGGACAATCGGATCCAAATACTCCACTAGCATTGGCGGATGATGATTATAATCGCGGAAGAATGCTATATCTAACAACTGGAATGAGAATAACTCTTCCAACGGCCTTTATCCCTACGCTTGCTGTTGTTAGCCACAATACAACTGGTGATAGTTTTAAAAAAATGAATGGTGCTGGAGCCCCTGATAAAGTTAAACAAAGTTATGACCTTGGGCTTTCTATTACGCCACAACTTGGTAGAACTGTACGCGTTCACTTAGAAGTAGATTATAAAGATTTTTTAAATGCTCATGATACAGTGGACTTCAAAAGAAAGCTTGGGCTTGGTCTTGAGTTTGATCTACGTCGTATCTTCTTCTTGAGAATGGGCTACGGCGATGGCTTCGGTTCTGGTGGAATTGGTATTCGTACTAAGAAAATGGAGTTCGATCTCTCAACTTATGCTGTTGATACAACAGATTCTGACTTCAGAGGTAAGGTCGATCGTCGATATGTTTTAGGAATTTCTAGTGGCTTCTAGCCAAATACCTCTAAATAGCTGAAATCCGTCAAATATTATTTTAAAATTTAATGCACAGCATGTGCACCTTTTGCACTAAAATTGGTAATCTAGCTCCACTTAAAAAGGGGCGTTAAATGCTTGATAAAACTGCAAAAGGATCAAATGTGGGTTCTACCAACTTAGATAAGAAAAAAGAGATTATTAAAAAATACAATCTTTCGAAAGAAGATCTTATTTGGATGCTTCGTAACGTTTTCGTTTCAAGAAAACTAGACGATGCAGAGATCACAATGAAGAAGCAGTCGACTGCGTTCTTTCAAATTTCTGGTGCAGGACACGAAGGTGTTTTATCTGCTCTTGCAAAAGTTCTAAAGCCTGCGCATGACTGGTTTATCCCATACTACCGTGATAGAGCACTTTGTACTGGTCTTGGTGTAACTCCATATGAAATGCTTTGCCAAGCTAACGGAAATATCGGAGACACGGCAACTCACGGGCGTCAGATGCCTGCTCACTGGGGTAACGTAAAACTAAATATCGTTCAAAAGTCTTCATGTACTGGAACTCAGTTCCTTCAAGCATGTGGTGTTGCTGAAGCAGGACTTGCACTTAAAGACCTAAAAGAAAAACACAAATTTGATACTTCAAAATTTTTAGTTGAAGATGCTGAAGTTGTTTATACTTCATGTGGTGATGGAACAATTGCTCAAGGTGAGTTCTGGGAAGGACTTACAACTGCTTGTGCTAATAAGCTTCCAGTTCTTTTCCACGTTGAAGATAATGGTTATGCCATTTCAACAATTACTTCAATGCAAACACCAGGTGGATCAATTTCAAAAGCACTTGATGAATTCCCAGGTTTAAAAATCATTGAATGTGATGGTAATTGTCCAATTGAATCATACAAAGCAGCTGAAAAAGCAGCTAAACATATTAGAGAAGGGAAGGGGCCAGTTCTTCTTCATTCTCATGTAACTCGTCCATACTCTCACTCTCTTTCTGATGATCAATCAATGTATCGTACGAAAGACGAGTTAGCGCAGGAAAAACAAGTTGATGTATTTAACTCATATCCAAAAACTCTTATCGCACTTGGTGTGATGACTGAGAAAGAAGTTAATGATCTTCTTGAAGAAGTTTCTCTAGAAGTTAGACGTGCAATGAAAGAAGCAGTTGATACTGAATGGCCAGCGCCAGAAACTTCACTTGATCACTTATACTCACACGATATTGATCCAACTTCTTCAGACTTTGAAACTCAAGGTACTTTTGAAGGAAAAGATGATGTTCCAATGGCGTCAGCTATCAATGCTGTTCTACGTTCTGAGTTCTCTAAGAACCCATTACTAAGAATGTTTGGTGAAGACGTTGCAGACTTCTCTGATCTTGAAAGACTTAATAACCCAGACCTTAAAGGTAAGGGTGGTGTTTTTAAAGTTTCTTCAGGTGTTCAAAGAGCATCTTTAGAAGGACAAGTGTTTAACTCACCACTAGCTGAGGCAAATATCATCGGTCGTGCAATCGGTATGGCGATGAGAGGACTTAAGCCAGTTGTTGAAATTCAATTCTTTGACTATATCTGGACTGCATATATGCAACTTAAGAACGAGATGGCGACGACTCGCTACCGTTCAGGTGGAGACTTCAAGTGTCCAATGGTTGTACGTGTTCCTATCGGTGGATACCTAAGAGGTGGATCGATTTATCACTCTCAGTGTGGAGAGTCTCTATTCACTCACGTTCCAGGTATTAGAGTTGTCTTCCCTTCAAATGCGGCAGACGCTGCTGGGCTTTTAAGAACTGCAATTAGATCAGATGATCCTGTTATGTTCCTAGAGCACAAGCACCTTTACTACCAAGGTTATAACCGTACTGCAGATCCAGGTGAAGAGTATATGATTCCATTTGGAAAAGCTCGTATCGCAAAACAAGGTGCTGATGCAACTGTGGTTGCTTGGGGAGCTCTTGTTCAAAAATCAATTGATGCTGCTAAGAAAATAGAAGCAGAAACAGGTAAGACTGTAGAAGTAATCGATCTTCGTACACTTGCTCCATTTGATATGGATGCAATTAAGAAGTCACTTGAGAAAACAAATCGTCTTCTTATTTGTCACGAAGAAACTAAGACTTCTGGTTTTGCTGGTGAGATCGCTGCATGTGTTAACGAAGAATGTTTTGAGGCCCTTGATGCTCCAATCCTTCGTGTTGCTGCAAAAGACTCTCACGTTGCATACTGCCCAACTTCAGAGGATTTCATTCTTCCACAAGTTGCAGACGTATACGAACAACTTAACAAACTTTTAAATTACTAATACCGAGGCCAGCTCTTATGATTAATTATTTAAATGATAAGAGCTGGCTTTCTCACTTAGAAAACGAATTCCAAAAAGATTATATGGTAGAGCTCGCTGAATTCTTAGATTCAGAAGAAGCGGACGTTTATCCTTCCCAGGATGAATTCTTTGCAGCTCTCAATCTTACTCCACTCGATAAGGTAAAAGTTGTGATTCTTGGGCAAGACCCATATCACGGTGAAGGACAGGCCCACGGGCTAAGTTTTTCTGTAAAGAAGGGAGTTAAAATTCCACCTTCTCTTAGAAATATCTATAAAGAATTAAATGAAGATCTAGGAATTGAAATTCCCCAGCATGGCTTTCTAGAAGACTGGGCAAAAGAAGGAGTTCTACTTCTTAACAATTGTCTTAGTGTCCGTAAGGCACAAGCAGGCTCTCACCAAAAGAAAGGTTGGGAGAAGTTTACAGCAAAGATTATCGAAGTCGTAAATGATCACTGTGAAAATGTTGTCTTTATTCTGTGGGGCTCTCCTGCTCAAAAGAAGGGAAAGAATATTGATGAATCAAAACACTTAGTAATTAAGACAGTTCATCCATCACCATTATCTTCATATCGTGGTTTCTTCGGCTCTAAGCCTTTTTCACAGGCCAATGCCTATCTCGCTCAAAAGAATCGCGAGACTATCTCTTGGGAAGTTCGCAATTAGGCCAATTGTTACTAGTGCTAAGGCATGCTTCTTTGTTCTTTGAGAGTAAATAATTACTCCAATTAAAATGAGAAAATTTACATGAATAAAGCCGAGTGCTTGCGCTAAATCGTAACTTATCTCTATTAATCCCGTATATGCTGAAATGAACCATTGTGCGTAATTAAAATAATCAATAAAGAATAAATTAAGAAAGAGAATAGGATAAATGAGTGTGAAAATACTTGTTAGTAACGGTGAGAGAACGATTGTTGCTGGATAGATTATACCCGTAAATTTATGAGCTATAAAAAGTTGGGCCACAAAGAAGAGTAGATACATTTTATAAAGACGAAACTCTTTAATTGAAAAGATGAGAGCAAGAAATAGTGTACTTAAGTAAAATGATAGTGGAGAGTATCGATAAGTTCCAAAAAAGAAATCCGTTATAAGAAAGAAGATAAAAATTTGTAACTTAGAATAGTTTGTTTCTCTCATCCTATTTAAAATAAAGAAGCTTCGAATTAGTGCCACTCGTCTAAATGAATAATAACCTGGAAGAAAGAAGTAGAATCCTAAGCATAGGACAAGTTCAATAAAATTGGATACCTTTGGATACTTTCTTCTTAGTAGATAAAAAATGAGAAAGAGGGAGCTTAAGTGGAGTCCTGAGGGAGTCATGAGATGAAGCAAATTTAGGTGAGATAGCTTTCTTCTGAATTCTTTATCTAGTCCCCATTTTTGTCCTGTTAAAACTGAACGGTAGAAGTAAAACTCAGACTTTTTGTGAAAAGCTGCCTTCGTTTTAATTGGAAGCTTTATTTTTGGGGGACGATTATATTGCTTGTTGTCATCTTTTGAGAAAAGTGGATTAATGAGTAGAAATGCAAAGAGAAAGATAATATTGAAACGCATTGCAGCTATATAAGTCAAAATTGAGCAATTATCAGGATTTTTGGGGGTTTCGGGAGTTTTTTTTCTCATTTGAAAATGGTAGAAAAAACATCTAAACGGAGTAAGAAAGAAATGAATTTATTAGTAAATAAAGCACTACAAGATTCGATAGAGATCTATTTCAAAGAGGATGATCTAAGTCGTAACCTGAACTATATTCAATCACTTCCAAATGATGAAGTTCAATGTAAGTTAAAGATTAAGGATGATATGGTTCTTTGTGGCCTGCCTTATTTTATTGAAGCCTTTAACTACCTAGGTGCTAATTTAAATTATGAAAACTTTAAAAAGTTTGAAGGTCAAAAATTCACAAAGGATGAAATGGCCGAAATTGAATTTAAACTTCCTTTCTCAATTGCTCTAACAGGAGAGCGAATTGCTCTTAACTTAATTCAAAGAGCATCTTCAATTGCAACATACACAAATAAATTTACAACTCTTGCACATGATAGTGGCGTAAGAATTCTCGATACAAGAAAGACTCTTCCTGGATACCGTGCACTTGAGAAGTACGCAGTAGTAACTGGTGGAGGATATAACCACCGCTTCGGTCAAAGTGATATGTGGATGGTTAAAGATAATCACAAGTCATTCTTTGGTGGTGTAAAAGAGGCGATTGATTTCTTCAAATCTAAGAACTCATTTTATACGCCAATCGAAGTTGAGATTCATGATCTTAATGAACTACAGATTGCACTTGGTGAAGGTGTAAGACATATCATGCTTGATAACTTCTCTCCTGAAGAGATTAAAGAAGCTGTAAAAGAGAAGCCAGAAGGTGTTACTTTTGAAGTTTCTGGTGGTGTTCGTTTAAATACATTAGAAAGCTATCTGATAAAAGGTGTCGACGCTATCAGTATAGGTGCTCTTACTTACGATGCTCCTGCTGTGGATTTATCGCTAAAGTACGCGAGAGGTTAGAGAAGTGAATAGTTACGACTTCGATGTTCTTATTTTAGGTTGTGGAATTGCAGGTCTTGCTACTGCTGCAAAGCTTGCAGAGAGTAATTTAAAAGTAGGAATTGTGACTCGTGCAAAGGATCCTCAGGTATCGAATACATACTGGGCACAAGGCGGAATCATTTATCCAAATGCAAGTGATGATGCTCTAGGAAAAGATATTCAAGTAGCATCTTCTAATACTTCTAATCCGCAAGCGATTGAAACATTAAGAAATTTTGGAAAGTTAGCGATTGATGAACTCTTATTAGAGAAAGCAAATGCTAATTTTGAAAGAGATGAGAATAACTCATTAAAATATACAAAAGAAGCCGCCCACTCAATTGAGAGAATTCTTTATCGTGGTGATTACACTGGTAAGGAAATTCAAATTAGTCTTTTAAATTTACTAAAAGATCAAAAACGCTATCCAACAGTACACTTCTTAGAAGCACATACTGCAATTGATTTAATTACAGCTTCCCATCATGGTATTTCAATTTCTCAGCGTTATGAGGAAAGAAAAATTCTTGGTGCTTATCTATTAAATCAAGAAAAGGGTAATGTTGTTAAGGCCATGGCAAAGAAGACTGTTTTGGCCACAGGTGGAGTTGGTGCACTTTATCTTCATCATTCAAACTCTGGAGCAAGTCGTGGTGATGGGATTGCAATGGCAAAGAGAGCTGGTGCAGATATTATTGATATGGAATTTATTCAATTTCATCCAACAACATTCTATGATTCATCTTCACATGGACGCTTCTTAGTTTCAGAAGCTGTGCGCGGAGAAGGTGGAGTTCTTGTTAACTGTAATGGTGAAAGATTTATGGGCAAATACCATCCAGAGATGGAACTTGCTCCACGTGATGTTGTTGCTCGTTCAATAATGGAAGAAACTATTGAGACGAGACACGAGTGTGTTTATCTCGATATTTCACATAAAGATGGAGAGTGGATTAAAGAGCGCTTTCCAACGATCTACAAGCACTGTCTAGAACACGGTGTGGACATGACAAAGGAGCCTATTCCTGTTGTTCCTGCTGCTCACTATACTTGTGGTGGTGTTAAGATTGATATGAAGGGACAAACCTCAATTAAGAATCTCTACGCTGTAGGTGAAGTGTCTTGTTCAGGACTTCATGGCGCAAACCGACTTGCTTCAACTTCACTTCTTGAAGGTTTAACTTGGGGTTATCTTGCGGCTATTGATATTTCAGAAAATATTGGAGAGGAAACTCTTTATTCGCATCTGCAAATTAAGAATTGGCAAGAAGAGTACGCTTCTATTGATAAGGCCCTTGTTCAGCAAGACTGGATGACTCTAAAGCTTACAATGTGGAACTATGTTGGTCTTTCAAGAACAACAAATCGTCTTAAACGAGCACTAGCAATGTTTAATGAAATCAATGATGAAGTTTCTCGCTTCTATCGAAGCTGTAAACTTGATGACAGCTTAATTGGTTTAAGAAATGCTATTGAAGTTTCAACGATGATCGTTAAGTCGTCCATGAGAAATAAAGAATCGATTGGTTGTTTCTATCGTAAAATGTAAAAAAGAAGGCCAACACCCTTGAGAGAGCTGGCCCGAGAGCAAGTATCAGTTGCGAGATTTCCTGCTTATCTACATCCAGTAGAAGAAGACTAGGTATGATATATCGTCTCTAATAAAGATTTGTATCTGGCCGTATTATCCTTGAGACTGGTGACGTAAACACGATTGCCAGGTGTTTCAAATTTAAGCTGCAGATTTAATAAAGTTTAGTAAGCTAGTTCCCCATTGGTTAGGTGAAGCAATCAATGCTGCTTCAAAACTTAGAACTTCTTCAACTTCTTCCTTAATTTCTTCGATATCTTGAGTTTCCTCGTAAATATCAATTTTATTCTGGTCACCATCTTTGATAACCTTATATACTTCAAGATCCAGTTCACAATCTTCAATGATTGAATTCTTTAAAGTGGAATACTTCCATGTATTCCCAACGATCTTGCATCCATCAAAATTGCAAGCTTCAATATGTGAAAATTCGAAGCTGCAATTTTCAAACGAACAGTTGATAAATTTACACTCTTTCATCTTCGAGCCAAAGAAAATGCAAGACTTGAAGTTTACAGCGATGAAAGTGGTTTGAGAGAAGAGAGAACCAGATATGGTTAAGTTACTTAAATCACTTGATCTTACTAGCTCTTTTTCAATTACTTCATACTGTCCATTTGTGAAGTCAGATAATGTCTCAGTCATAATGAAGTTTGTTAAAGTGGCCATGTGATCCCCCCAAGCCTTGCTTAATTTGTGGATTAGTTCATCCACACTGCAATAATAACCATTCTTGACCAGTTGCGTCAAGCAATAAAATTGCATCAAGAAATAAAAATTAAAACCGATAATGATATTAGGGACTTTTGAGGCATAAAATTTCAGGCCGCAATTGCACCTGAACGAAATATCAGCTAGTTGCAGGTGTTTCAATATGCAAGGAGAAGTATATGTCTGAATTTAACAAAGAGAAATTAGACGATTATTTAGGAATTATTAGGAAGTACATGCAGGTTAGAGGGCCGATGACACAAAAAGATCTCGCTGAATCAACTGGTCTTGGTGTTTCTACTGTTTCTCGCTTTCTTTCGATGAAGACAACTGAGATTAATCCTCAAGTAGTCGCTAAAATTACGGCCGAATTGGATATTCCTCTTCATGAAATGATCGATTTTGTCGAAGAGCACTTTACGGATCACTTTATAAGATTAGTTAAATTCTATAAAGGTGATGAAAAGAAAGAGCAGCCTACACAACAACAAGCGCAACCTCAACAGAAACCAGCCGGTGGTGGATTTGAAGAGGCCCTCGTTGACACAATTAAAAGTGGAACAACTGGCAATGCTCAAATCAATGCTAATCCAACAATGAAGATTGGTGGAAAAACGAGAACGATGCCATTTGTTACAGATACGAGTAATGAAGAATTGTTAAAAGAGCGTATGGCCCAATTAACACCAAGGCAAAAAGCTTACGTTGCTGATTTTTTAAGTCTTGATATCGACGCTAGAGATTTAATTGTCGATCTTGGAAATGACTTATTTAGATATTTTAGACAAAGGGGAATGATTGCTTAATGCATTTTAAAAAGACACTCCTTGCATTCATATTTTCATCTGCGGTAGTAGCACTTCCGCAAACGGTGGAATTTGTCTTTTTATCAGCGGCTCCTAAACAAACACTTTTAGAACAAATTCTATTCAAAAATATCTCACGTAAAATTGCCCAAAATGACGATCACTGTATAGAGATGGGTGACGGATGCTTTGATCCGCAAACAGGTTACATGGTTGGTAAGTCAGGCAAAGACTATGTTGATCAAGAGTATGGCATACCTGATAAAGATGTTGCTGTCGAGAATACGATAGATTCCGATATGATTAGATGTACAGGTGCATATTTCGATATTTTCTGTGGAAAGGCCAAGAAAGTTGAAAAGAAGAAAGTACCTAAGTATGAGGTTTGGATTGATACAAGTGCGTCACTTCGTAATTCAGATTGGTCTAAATCTGGAGACACTTGTTACCGCAGAAGTTTTGTAAGCCGTTTAACTTATGGCTGTCCTGTCACAATCAAGGCTTTTGACTCATCAATTAGAGAAATTAAAAATGACCTCTATCTTTGCCAAACGAAAGGTGGCAATAACACACAAAAAATTATTCGTTGGGTAAAGAACTCAGATGCAAAGCATCTTTTTGTTCTGACTGATATTGATGAAGCCAAAGGAGAGTTAATGGACTTCCTTAGTAATATTGGTGCGACGATCCATGGTGTCGGAAGTAAGGGTTTTTATCCAGAAGATCTATTGAAATTGGCCGATACTTTAAAAGCATCTTGTCAAAAATAGTAGAAATCGCTACAAATAATCATGTTTAAAAAACTTCTTAAATGGTCGAAAGATACTTATACAGAGCTTCCTTGGCGAAGAAATAGAACTGTGTACAAGACACTTGTCTCTGAAATAATGTTGCAACAAACAACTGTAGGTACAGTTCAAAATCACTTTGATAGATTCCTATCAATTTATCCAGATATTGAAACACTTGCTTCTTCAACTGAGGAAGAAATTTGCGTTGCTTGGAAAGGTCTTGGTTACTATCGACGTGCTCGAAACCTTAGAAAAGCAGCAATTGATATTGTCGAAAACTTTAATGGAAATATTCCAACAAAGTATGAAGAGTTAATCTCAATTACTGGAATAGGTGAATACACTGCAAATGCAATTTTGAGTATTGGACAAAATAAAAGTGCTCTTTCAATTGATGCAAATATTGAAAGAGTTGTTAGCCGTATCTATGGATTAAAAGGTGCCAAAGGCCCTAAGCTTCAAAAGCTTATTAAGCAAAAATTTGAAGCAGGCGAGTTTCCAGAAATTGCAAAGTGTAAGGGACGTGAAATCAACGAGGCCCTAATGGATCTTGGTCGAATCTATTGTCAGGCAAGAAGTGCAAATTGTGTTGGTTGTCCTGTACATAAAGATTGTGTTGCTGGTAATTCAAAAGATGCACTTGAATATCCTGAGATTCCTGTGAAGAAGATTGCTAAAACTTATGAGCTTGATTTACTAAGAATAATTGTCAAAGAAAATGACTCTATTCTTGGATATCGTAAGGCCGATGATGAGTGGCTTTCTGGTCAAATTGAATGTCCGACTTTTATTCTAAATAGTGAAGATAAGAAACTTAAGCAATATCCAGAGCTTGATTCAAAGTTATCCTATAAGAAGTTAAAGAAGTATAAAACGGCCATTACAAAGTATAAGATTACTAATTATATTCTTGAAATTTCTCATGCCGAATTTAAGAAGAGTTATTCCGGATCATTTAGAAAGTATAAGCTAAATGAGAAGTTAAATATTTCGACGGCAACAACGAAGGCCCTTGCTAAGCTGTAATGAAAGTAAATTGTTTCACGGCCATTAAAGTAATTCTTCTTGCGGATGGAATAAAGATTCCATATGAACGAGTTTATGAGTTCTTTGATTCTGTTGAAGACAAGTCTTTTGTAAAACATCGCCTAAGTGAACTAGCTGTTGGTGACTTAATTCTTTGGCGAAAGAATACCATTCCATTTAGTGGTGATACTGGTCACATTGCAATTATTAGAGAAATTCTAACTGATGGTTGGATCAGAGTTTATGATTATTCAAAACAGCCTCATTCAAATGAAGTGTGTACTCGACCTGGACTTGGAGAAGGGGAGATGAAGTTAATTTTAGACGATGATGAAATTCTTGGATTTATTTGGTCAAAAGAAATTAAGAAGACCAAGATGACAAAAGTCTTGGGGATTTCTCCCCAAGACCTTAAAAAATTATTCTAATTCTTTAATAAAGAAAGTGTAAATATCAGCAACTTCTTTGAAAGATTCAAACCTACCTGAAGCTCCTGCGTGACCTGCATCCATATTTGTCCAAAGAAGTTTTACACGAGAATCTGTCGCATAATCACGAAGTTTATAAGTCCACTTCATTGGTTCCCAATAAGTAACGCGAGGGTCATTTAGGCCAGCAATTGCAAGTACTGCTGGGTAGTCTCTATTTTGTACATTTGAATACGGACAATATGACTTGATATAATCAAAGTATTCCTTATCATTTGGATTTCCCCACTCTTCATACTCAAGCTGAGTTAGGGGAAGACTATCATCAAGCATTGTGTTTAGAACGTCGACAAATGGAACATCTGCGCAAGCTGCACCAATGAGGTTTTCTGTGTCGAGGTTGATCGTTGCACCTACAAGCATACCACCAGCGCTTCCCCCCATAATTCCGATTTTACCTTTTGCAGTATATCCCTCGTTAATCAGATACTTTACACAAGAGTAAAAATCTTTAAATGTGTTTTGCTTCTTTAGAAATTTTCCATTCTCATACCATGCACGTCCCATTGTCGAGCTTCCACGAATATGCCCAATAGCGTAAACGAAGCCACGATCAAGGAGTGAGATATTATTGCGGTTAAACCATGGATGAATTGAAATTGAATATGATCCATATCCGTAAAGAAGACACTTGTTAGGATCACCAATCTTAGTTGTCTTTGCTCTAATGATTGTCATTGGAACGAGGACTCCATCGTGAGAAGGGATAAATTTTCTCTCGACAACATAATTTTCATGATCAAAGCCAGGAACTTTAACTTGATGAATATGCGTTGATTCACCTGTTTCTACATTGTAGTCAAAAGTGGTACTCGGAGTCGTTGGTGAGCTGTAGTTGTAACGATATACATTTGTATCAAAATTTGCGTTATTACCACCGCCTGCATGATAAGCATCTTCTGGAAAAGTAATCTCTTTTCTCTCGCTACCATTGATAACAAGAAAGTGATTTAGTCCTTTTTCACGAAAGCTTACAACTTTAAAATCCTTGAATACATTAATATTTGTAAGATATCTCTCAGGACTTCCTTCAACTTCTACAGAAGCAGTCGCGTAATCAGGGTTTGTAATTGGAGTTCTTAGAACTGAGAAGTTTTCGCTAAACTTATTTGTTAGAACTAAGAAATCGTTCCCATCTGCTTCAACTGTATATTCAATCTTGTCTTCTTTAGGGAAGATTTCAATAGGGTTTAGATCACTCGCATCAGCTTTCAAATATGAGATTGAATTATTTGAAGATCCACCCGCATTGATTAGTAAGAACCTGTGATCCATTGTTTCTTCAACAGTAAGGAAGTATTCACCAGACTCTTCAGTATAAATAACTTTATCAAATGAATTATTTATATCAGTAACGTGAACTTTAAATGGACGCATATTCTCATCCATTTCAATATAGGCGTAGTGCTTTGAATCGTTAAACCACACAGGGCCGCTGTTAATTTTCTTAGGACCTTCTTTAATGATTTCATTTGTTGATAAGTCTTTAATATATAGATCGTATAACTCATCACCATTGTCATCAATCGTGTAGATTAAGTAGCGATGGCATGGAGAAATTTCAAATGCACCAACATCAAGGAAGTCACGTCCCTTAGCTAATTCATTTTCATCGAGACAGACTTGTCTTTCATCTGTGCCAATGTGGCGACGAAAGTGAATTGGGTAATCTTTCCCTTCTTCATATCTTTCAAAATACTCGTACTCATCATGAGGATATGGACATGTTTCATATGTTTGAAGTTCACGAGATTTTAATTCTTCAAAAATTGTATTTTTTAGTTCTTCAGAATCACTTAGGTAATTTTTAAAGAGTTCATTTTCTTCATTGAGAAATTTCATAACGTCACTATCTTCTTCGCGATTTCTCATCCAGAAGTAGTCGTCAGTTAAAACCTGATCGTGAATTTTTGTTTCGTGTGGGATTTTTTTGGGTTGAGGATAATTCATTCTGCCTCCGTGTTTGAAATGTAAGGAAGGGAGTGGATTGCGCTAGCAATACACTCCCATAAAGAGTCAAGGTATAAGCCGGGTCCTGTATTGGACTATCATTCGTCTAGGCCAGTAGTTACCCACTGGCTCGAGCGCTTAACCCGTCAACAAGGGCTGGCTACCCCATGAGTCGACCTATTCAAGCTTGCACCGCCTAGAGTTTACCTGTTTTCACTACAGCAGGTGAGACGAATCTCGTCACTGATTGGCCGGCCGAAGCTACCCCAATCGAGTTCAAACCCCTGTACTTCCTTTCTGTTGCACTTGTCCTAGTCTCACGACCGACGGGCGTTACCCGCTAAGCTGCCATATGGTGCCCGGACTTTCCTCCCGTCTATTACACCGAAGTATAATAAACCAGCGATAGTCTCCTTAACTCTTTGCGAATTTATGCCCTATGTCACATCAAATGTCAAAGTCTTGTTACACCTCTGGTCATGGACTAAGGGAGTATGGTAAAACTTTTTTTAATTATATTCGTATAAGTTATATAGCCAATCGCCTTGGAGAATTGATGAAATATATTTTATTGGCTCTTGTGTCATTTTCAGCAAGTGCAAATCTAAAAAATTATGTACGTGAATATTTAAAAGATTCAACAGAAGTAAAAGAAGCTAGCTATAACTTTGAACTCTCAAAACTTACTCTAGAACTTGAGTCTGGTGATAAGAGGCCATGGACTTTAGGTGTTCTTGCTCAACATGATGATGTTGGACTGATATCAAACCCGAATAATCCGAATCTTGTTAACACATACAAAGCATTCAACTCTGGAGTTGAACTATCGAAAGAAAATGTTTGGGGTGGAAAGTTTTCTATTACTGGATCTTATATTGATTTTAGTGGTGGGACTGAATATGAAGGTTATAACCAAGAAGTTTCATATACTCAGGATCTAGGAAAGAACTTCTTTGGACGTAATGACGATGCTGATATCAAAATTGCCGAAAAAAATGTTTATTCTTCTAAGTATGCATTCGATGCCGAAGTTTCTCAAAATGTTCTTGGCTTAATTGAAACATATTATGACTATAAGAAAACAAAGACTTTAATTCAGCTTAAAGATGAAGCGATGAAACGTGCTGAAAAGAGACTTAAGTTTGTTCAAAAGCAAGTTAGAGATGGACTTAAGGAAAGAGTAGATCTTTATTCTGCACAAGCTTCTGTGAACTCTGTTGGAGAGGAACATGCAGAGCTTGAGTCACAACTTGAAACTTACAAGAAGTCATTAGAAAGTAAACTAGAGAGGGCCCATTCATTTAGAGATATAGATTTATATAAAATCGAAAAAATCAAAATGGAGCCAATTACTGATGGAGAGATTGATTCTAACCTGACAATTCAAGCATTGAATAAGAAGCTAGAGGCTTTGGAAAGTGCAATTGAAAAGTACGATAACTCAGTATTTCCAACAATCGAGCTTAGTGGTGCATATAAGACAAATAGTTATACTGTAGCAGGTAGTGGGAATGTATTTAGTGATGGTACATTTGGTTCTGATAATGACGCTACCGAAGTTGGTCTACAGATTGTGATCCCACTTGGTATGACTGTTGAAAAGAATAATTTAAAAGAAGCGAAAATTAATAAGCTAAATACAGAGTATCAACATAGACTAGCTAAAATTCGAACAAAGAATCAGCTAGAAGCTCTTAAAAATACGATTCGTCTTATTGATAAGACAATTGATTTAGTTCTAAAGAGACACAAGTTAGCGACTCTATCAGTTAAGGAGTATAATAAGCTCTATTCAAGAGGGCGTGCTGACTTTGATAATGTCATCTCAGCTGAAGAAAGACTTATTAGTACAGAGAATAAATTTGTTGAGTATATCAGCCGTCGCCAAAAGTTATATTTTAGCTTACTTGATATCTATGGAAAGCTTGGTAATTACTTTCAATAAAAAATTATAATGTTCGCAGGGTGCTAGGGAGAATCAATCTTCCACACCCTCGGCATAGAATTAAATCTTTTCCACTATTAAACTCACTACATTCACCTGCAGAATAAGTTAAACGACAACTTCCACAGCTATTTCCCTGAAGAAATGTCGCAGCACTACGATGATTTTTAACTTTTGCTTTAAGGTATAGGTCTTTTGCACGAGTACCTACCTCGGCTAGGAGGCCATCGATTTGTTTATTGAGATCATTTACTTTAGAGTCATTTCTTAATTTTATTTGTGTAACTTCTTCGTTAATTTCTGAAATGGTCTCGTTAACACCTTTAATAAACTCTTGTGTATTAGAAATTTCAGTTTCAATTTCCTCAATTTTCTCAAGTAGCTCTAAAATAGTATCTTGCTTTTGATTTGAATCTTCTTCTAGGGAAGATATAGTTTTTTGGATGGCCTCTTCTTGTTGAGAGCTAGTAACAGAACTTAAATTCTGTTTTGCCTGATCTAGCTTCTTGTCTGTATCAAAGAGTTCTTTCTCAAGAGAACTTAAACTTGCTTTTGTTTCAGTAAGTTGCACACTAAGTTGATCATTTAACTCTGTTTTGTTGTCTAGTTGTTTATTTAAAAAATCAATTCTTTTCAACTCTTCGTCTGTCGCGGACTCTAGGCCCTCAATGACTTTTTCTAAATCCATGACATCTTTTAGATATTTTAAGTTTTCCATTTGTAATTAATAACATATTTACCTAGCAGTCGCGATTGGAATATTTGTTTATTTGAGGCGATAATAGGGAAACAGGAGTTGTAATGCGCGGAAGTATATTCGGAAAAATGTTTTCTATGACCACGTTTGGTGAGTCACATGGCCCGGCCCTTGGAGTCGTTTTAGATGGTGTTCCAAGTGGACTTGATTTTAATTTAGAAGATCTACAAAAAATGTTAGATAAGAGGGCACCAGGACGCTCAAAGGGTGTGACTGCAAGAAAAGAGCCTGATCAAGCGGAAGTTCTTTCTGGAGTGTTTGAGGGAAAAACTTTAGGGACTCCAATCGCCGTTATTATTCGCAATACAAATCAAAGAAGTAAAGATTACGAAAAACTAAAGGATAACTACCGCCCAGGTCATGCTGATCGTACTTACGATTTAAAGTATGGTATTCGCGATCACCGCGGTGGAGGACGTAGTAGTGGACGCGAAACTGTTGCCCGTGTTGTTGCAGGGTATTTTGCAAGTCTAGTTCTACCACAGGTTAAGGTTAATACTTTTATTTCCAAGTTAGGCCCTTTTGAATGTGAAAATATAATTAAGAGTTTTCCACAGAATCTTGGAACATATAACTTTGGTGATCCATCGAAAGATGCTGAAATTGAAAAGTACTTAATAGATTTAAAGGCGAAAGGAGACTCAATTGGTGGTCGAATTTCAGTAAATATTGAAAATTGTCCAGTTGGTCTAGGTGAGCCAGCTTTTGATAAATTAAAAGCTGATCTTGCAAAAGCTGTTCTTTCAATTGGAGCTTGTGTCGCATTCTCTTTTGGTGCAGGTTCTAAGATGGCCGATATGAGTGGACAAGAAGTAAGCTCTAATAGTGCTAACTTTGGTGGAATCGAGGGCGGAATTAGTAATGGTGAAATGATCAATCTTGATTTAACTTTCAAGCCAACATCGACTGTTGGAGCAAATGCTAAAGAGGGACGTCATGATCCTTGTATTCTACCAAGAGCTGTTGTTGTCGTAGAGTCAATGGTTAGGGTAGTATTGGCCGATCATTTTCTAAGACAGAAGGCGTACGAGGTATAATTTGTCAGAAATAAAGTTATTTGATGAAATTAATGATGTTAATAAAATCCTAAATGAGATTGACTCTGATCGAATTCTCGTTGTGCTCGATTCTAATATTAATAGTCTATATCTTGATCTCATCGATGTTCGAGAGGGGATTGAAATCTATATTGCACCTGCTGGTGAAGATTGCAAGAATGTCTCTGAAGTAGAAAGGGCATGTGAGTTCTTTATTGAAAAGGGTGTACATCGTGGAGCTCATCTTGTTGCTATTGGCGGTGGCGCATGTTCTGATTTTGCGGGCCTAGTTGCTTCATTATTGCTTCGTGGAATTAAGTGGAGTGTTATTCCAACGACACTTCTATCAATGATTGATGCAAGTATCGGTGGAAAAGTTGCAGTTAATTCAAAATACGGAAAAAACCTAATAGGTGCTTTCCATCTTCCAGAGAAAGTTTATATCTGTGCAAAATTTTTGGAAACACTTGCGGAAGACGACTTTATTTCGGGTCTGGGAGAATTGGCAAAATACTACTTTCTTGATGAGCAAGTTTTTAATTTGATTAATAATGAAGCAAGCTTTGATGAAATCACACTTCGTTGTGCAAAGTATAAGCAAGAAATTGTTGAGCAAGATTTCAAAGAAGGTGGAATAAGAAAAGTATTAAACTTAGGTCACACTTTAGGTCATGCAATTGAAAAGGTTTATGAACTTCCACATGGTGTAGCTGTTTATTGGGGCCTTAAGTTAATTTTTAA
Source organism: Halobacteriovorax sp. DA5 (assembly GCF_002903145.1). NCBI lineage: Bacteria > Pseudomonadati > Bdellovibrionota > Bacteriovoracia > Bacteriovoracales > Halobacteriovoraceae > Halobacteriovorax > Halobacteriovorax sp. DA5. Next base: position 45,877 of record NZ_PPDJ01000009.1, read on the forward strand.
TATTTTTCACAGAGATGAAGAAAGCCAATTCTTAAATCAATTCTCAAGTATTTTTGGGCTGGATGCCTTGATGTGTCCCTGGGAGGATTCACTTCCAGTTGATGAAATGATGGAATTCATCGCAAAAGATAAAAAGATAATAAGTCGTAATACAATTGAGGTGATACTACCAAATGGTATTGGTTCTCCATCAATTCAAACGGTATCTTTAGATGATATTAGACAACACCTATTGGCCTATGCAAATGGTGCAGGCTCATCTAAGAGTTATATAAAGAAAATAAAAGTACCTTCATCAAAATCTTTTGCCAATAGAGCTCTTGTGCTTGCAGCAATATATCCACAAGACATTCAACTCATTAACATGCCTGAATCAACAGACGTTGTTAATATGCTAAGCTGCCTAGAAAGTATTGGCCTTACAATTGAAAAAGCAGAAGATGGAATTATTATTCGTGGATCATTTCCAGAGTGTGAGATCGAGACGGAAGATGTGGTCGAACTTTACTCCGGTGATGGTGGAACGACAAATCGTTTTATTATTCCACTTCTTGCACTTGGAAAAAATAAGTATAGCCTTATTCCAAGTGAAAAAATGTTTGAAAGACCCATGGATGAATTAGTAAGTGTCTTAGATGATCTTGATGCAGTTGTAACACGTGATGAAAAAACATGGTTTCAAATCCAAGGTCCAATAAGTATTTCTAGAGGAGTCTATGAAGTTGACTGTAGTCGATCAACGCAGTTTGCTACAGGTCTTGCTATGGCCTTATCTCCACGTGATATTGATGTTGAGCCAGTTAACTTAACAACGAGTCGCCCATATTGGGACATGACTCTAAATTTAATTGAACGATTTAAAAATGGTGAGCAAGTCTTTGAGGTTCCTGTGGACTTTAGTTCTCTTGGTTATCCATTAGCTTATGGGTGTTTAACAGGCCCTGTGCTCGTTGAAAATTGTAAAGGTATTGACCGTTTTCAAGCAGATAGTAAGTTTATTGGTTTACTTGAGGAGCTTGGAGGTCAATTTGACTTCACATCAAATGGTTTACTCTTTAATGGAATGGATAATCTAAATGGATTTGAGATCGATTGTCGTGATTGTCCGGATCTTATACCGACATTATGTTTCCTTGCTTCATATGCTAATGGAGCAACAATTATTAGAAGTGTTGAAGTCTTAATTCATAAAGAATCAGATCGCTTAAGTGCTGTAATGGACTTAATGGAACTTTACGATATCGAACATCACTATAATGAAGCAGAAGATTTTCTAGAGATTATAGGTACCAAGCCAGATGGACGAATTGTTGATATTGTACCACCTCGTGATCATCGTATGGTTATGGTTTCTTACCTCTACCAATTGGTTAACGGCGGTGGAAATCTTGAAAATAAGGATTGTGTCGAGAAGTCGTTTCCTGATTTCTTTGAGGTAATCGCCTAGTGAAAAAGATTGAAATCATAATTGTTTCGGCCTTTATTTCGATTTCAATCTTTTGCGAAATCTTTGGCCATCGTGGGAATATCTATCCTTTTTTTAGTTGGAACTTATTTAGTGTGTCGAGGACTAATTAAATGATTAGTAGTTTTTCTCAGATATTCTACTTAATGACATTTTCAATTATCAGCATGTTTTTATATGAGAGTTTTCCATCTCAAAAACAAACAAATTGGATATCTTCATTTCTTCCAGTAAGTTTTCTTTTTCCTATTTTATGCTTATGGACTATCTCTACATTTGGGGCCATAAGTGATTTTTGTCGAAAATATTTTCGTATTCTCTATTCTATATTACTCTTTTTAATAATAGGAATGACAAATGGTGCTGATATAGACCACGATTTATTCTTATGGCTTTATATTTCGATAATTCTGATTTTTGAAAATAATAATAAAGATCCAAGTTATGATGTTCTAAATTTATCTAAACTTCTAACTGTTCTAGTATATTTTATGTCTGGATTTTGGAAGGTTTTTTATTCTCTCACAAGTTTCTTTTCCGAAGGACAAGGCTATCTTCATTTAAATGGCTTACATAAAATTATATATAATTATAATTCTAGTATTGGTTATAGCTGGCCAGTTTTAGATCAAGTACCAACGTTTATATTCTTTATTTTTGGATTACTTATCGTTTCCTTAGAACTGAGTGGTCTAATCTTATACTTTAGGAAAAAGTCGGCTTTATACATTTGGGCGCTGTTAATAATTGCCTTTCATTTACTGACTGTTGCAGTTATGAAGATTGAGTTTGTATCAAATATAATTCTTCTAGGCTTAATTTTTTGCTTTCCTAAGAAAAAAGAATCCAGCCAATCTTCTCGTTAATATACTGAAGTGTAAAAAAACGTGACTTATCAAGATCTACATTCTTATCAATAACAAATTGGCCCGTATTATTGGCAATCATATGTTTATTACTACTTACTGTTGGCGTTTGTGATAATTTACTTTTAACGACCTTAAAGTGAATACAAGATTTTACGCTCGTTGGATTCTCAGGAAGTTTATAATTCATTCCCGATTTTAAAGTTACACATGTACCAAAATCATTGGAAATTAGGATGTTACCTGAGTCAATTACTTTGGAACGCGAAAATGCGTGTACAATTGATTTGTAGGTAAATAGCGAGAAAATTGTAGATAAAATAAAATTTCTTCGTTTCATGATACTATTATATAATAGATTTATAAAAATACAGAAAATTATTTATTAGAGGATACGGTTATGACTTTAAGAAATGGTACGTTAACAAATTTTAATACGGCGACATTTTCGACAGCTAGTGTAACAGGACCTGACCTTTACTATTCAGGTGGAAGTTTTGTTGCTTATAATCACCTAGTTGCAAGATTGGATATTCGTGCTGCTCGTAACTTAAGTGTAGGTTCAAATATTAATGCAGGTGGAAATATCACAAATGGTGGCTCTATTACAGCAACAGGTGATGTAAGAGGTGCCAGAGTATGGAATGCTGTTTGGAATGATGTTGCAGATTATCAGCTTCTTAATGATGAATTAATCCCTGGAAAGTGTTATTACGATACTATTGAAGGTGCACGTATATGCTCTGAAAGATGCCAATTAAGTGTTATTGGTATTGCGTCAGATACTTTTGGTTTTGGTGTTGGAAAAGGTAATGCAGGTCTTGAAGTCCCTATAGCCATTGGTGGTTGGGTTCTTGCTTATGTTGACGATGAGTACCCGTGTGGAACACCATTAACAAATGATGAAAATGGAAACTTAACGGAAATGTCTCTTGAAGAGAAACGTGATTATCCTGAAAGATTAGTTGCTATTTATAAGAAAAAAGAACACAAAGATACATTCGGTGATGGTAATATTGAGATTCAAGTTGATGGCCGTCATTGGGTAAAAGTTAAGTAATAAAAGGTCTACTATGATAGTCTTATCAATTGCTTTTTCGGAAGCTTGTAACTTAAGTTGTAGTTACTGCAATGTTGATAAGCTTTCCAAGAAATCAATCAATACAGATTTATTTTTTGAATCATATAAGAAGGTTCGCGCTGAAAATCCTGATGAGTTAATTCAGGTTGATTTCTACGGTGGCGAACCTCTTCTTCATTGGGATAAGATTGTTCGAGTAACTGAAGAATTAAAAAATGAAGATAATATTCAATTCTATATGCCAACGAACGGTCTGCTATTAGATCAAGAGAAAGTCGATTTTTTAAATGAAAATAACATTCGAGTTTCTCTTTCATATGATGGACTATGGCAAGATATCAATCGTAAACAGCATGATAATCGCGCAACAAGTTACTTATATGAAAAGAAGCTTCCGCTTATTAAACAACTTAATGATTTAAGCTGTCACACCATGATTTATGCAGGAAATAGTAATCTTCTTGAGAATCATCTCTTTATCAAAAAAGTTTTAAATCTAAATCCTGATCTTACTCTCATTAGAGATGTTGATGTTTGGACCTATGAGAGTGCAAATGATGTAAACAAAGGATTTAGTGAGCTTGTTGATTGGTATATTGAAAATGTTGATGATGTCGAGATGCCACAAATAATTCTCACTTACTTAAGACACATTCTTCGCTATACGGCCAAAGATATAACGATTGATTATTGCGGAGCAGGAGACACTCATTTATCTTTTTCAGAAGATAAGCTAATTGCCTGTAATCGCTTCAAAGATGACGACCTTTATTTAAAAATCCCAGAATATAAGAATATGGCCGCTTGTGAGAGCTGTAGTGTAAAAAAATTCTGTAGAAAAGGTTGTTTATATGAGAACATTAAGAACGAAGGACCTATTGAAAATATTTGCATAATGTATCGCCATTTTTATAAGGAAATACAACGCATGATTTCTGAAATTAGGTCTAATGAATATTTTACTAGAATCTTGAAAAGAGAAGTGTATGAATCTTAAAGCTCTAAATCGCAGTATGTTTTTGGCGGCTGAACATTTATTTGAAGCGGGTAAACATTTGATGCCAATTTCACCAGAATATGGTGAAAGGCTAATGCTCGAAGCAGATGAAATTCTTTCAATGATAAAGCCAGAAGTTGAGAAAGTATCAGATGAAAAGTTGGACGGAATTCTAGATGAAATCCTTAACGTGGAGATAGAATAATGGTCGCTTATAATTTTGAAAATCCAGCAAAAGCTAAAAAAAGATATGCAAAGAATTTCTTTACTTTAGAAATTACAACGTCGGCACTTTGTGACTTAAATTGTACTTATTGTTTCGAAGGTGAAAAAGTCGATAAGGCTCGTCTTGATAATGAGCTTCCTGTTATCTTTAAAAGAATTGATAGTATCCTTGCGGATAAAAATTGGTTCCAAGAAAAATATGATGGTTTAAACATATCTCTTTGGGGTGGAGAGCCAACTCTTAACCCTAATTTCATTATTGAGTTGATGAACAATTATCGTGACCACGATAATGTTGACTTTCACCTTTATACTAATGCTTTCAATATTCACAATATGAGAAAGATTATTGAAAATGTAGATACAAGCAAACTTCATGTACAGGTTTCCTATGATGGCCGTGCCGTTAATGACAGCTATCGTTTAATGAAGAATAAAAAGCCTTCGAGTAATCATGTTATTAATAACCTTTATGAGCTTGCTAATCTTGGGATTAATGTAAGTATGAAGGCAACTCTTCCTATTGATAGTATGGAGAATCTTTATTCATGTTGGGAAGATTATCATGACATTCAAAAGCTTCTTTGGAAGGTATCAAAAGATATTAATATTAGTTATTCTCCAACGATTGACTATATTACAAAATTTTCTCTTGATGAGAAAAAAGATGCCATCAAGGTTTTTAGGGCAGAGTTTTTAAAAATAGCAAAAAGAGAAATCGAGTTCTATAAAGAAAATGGTCGCTACCTATGTTCTTGGTTTGGTGGTGAAGATAACCGCAAGCATTGTTCTGCAGGTTATAATATGGCCGCTATTGATCAACGTGGAAATCTCTATGCTTGTCACGGAGCGATTTATTCAAAACATAAAGAAGAGTTAGCTTATAGCGATATCAATGATGATGCATTTGTTGAAAAAATAAGTGCATATACGCAAAAATTTGAAGAACCACTTAAGAAGATTCACAAAGATTGTCAGGATTGTGTTGCAACTACTTGTATGATTTGTCCTGTGGCAAGTCACGAGAAGAGTGAAAAAACAGACTTTTTTGAAAAATGGACTGATAATTGGGTTAACGAATTATGTGGTTTCTTTAAAACTTTTGGTGAGATTGATCGAGCTGTACAGAAGCATATATACTCTGTTGGTGTAATGACTACAGAAGAGTATATTGAAAAGGAGGTCACAAATGGCATGTAGTGGTGGACACTGTACCTTTCACAATACAGGAACAGCTACTTGTTCAGGGCACCGAGGTGTTTGTACGTCAAATAGAGGTGTAACCCTAAGTACTGGAGTTGCGACGGGTAATAAAGTTTTAAGTAGTCATATAACTAACTTAAGAAATAATATAGCTGCGGAGTTAGCACGATATCGTGTACACCCTTTTTATAATCCAGGAACTCCTTCGGCGTCACTTGGTGTTGGTGTTAGAATTACAAATGCCGCATCAGCATCAATGAATAACGAGATTAATGACCTTTCTCCTAATAATGATTCAACTGTAAGTTATACGCCAGCACCAACAGGTGTTTCTCCGGCCGATAATAGACCTCGTACCGCGGATGATCCTACTGCTGGTGGTTCATCGGGAGCGAGAACATGGAATAAGTATGGACAAAAAGTTGTTAGATCACATGTACAAGAATTATTGAATTACTATAATACAATTAGAGCAGATTGTATTTGTAACTCTGATTGTAATTGTAATGCTGTATGTTCATGTCACAATAATTGTGGATGTCACTATTAGATTTAAAAGGAATTAATTATGATGTTATATGATGTAGCTTCTGTAGAGGATCGTGGATCACACTGGTATGTAACGAATGTTTATCCTCATACCCTTGATCCTATTGAAAGACATGAGAAGTTATTAAATCTTTCAGCAGTATCTGCTTCTCTTATCAAAAGGGCCTTAGAAGAAGGCTATGAAGTAAGAATTGCAAAGCCAATTGAATTTAATGAAGTAATGCCTCATGAAATCAAAATTATCGAAGGTGATGCTAACGATTATAATTTTGCAAGAGAGTCCGCAATTAAAAAGGCCCGTATGGTCGTAACGCAGGATCTTGCTTCTGTAAGTGGTTATACTTTTTATAGCTATATGTGTTTAAATAATGAGCTTTGCGATAAGGGCTACTTTATTACTGCTGAAAACCGCGAGTCAAAATATTTAGAAATCTTAGAAACAGGTAATGAAGAACTTATTCAAAAATTAGAAGATTACCTGAATATGCGCGATCAGATTGAAAGAATCAGTGCTCTTAATAAGAAATTTGATCACTTTAGAAAAATCGTTAACGAAGAAGAGTGTACTGATAAAATCGATGAGCTTACAAATAAATTCTTAGAGGATTATTATTCAACATTCTTCTAGAATTATTCTCTATTCGCAAAAAGATCACCGTAAAGTAAATGGAACATTATTTTACTGCTTCGAGTATTTCTTATTCTCAAGAGCTCGAAGCAGTGATGTGAAATTTGTCCTCTATAACTGCACCCAAGAAGAAAGAATCAACTGGATTAGTGTTTTCAAAGAAAGATACCATTTTCCGGATGAATATATTTCTGACTTTCTCGTTACTAATAGTGTTTATGATATTTTTAAATTAAAGCCTAAGCGTTGTATGATTCTTGATATTCATACGCTTAAACTTCTTGGAGAAACAATTCCATGTGACCTGGTGGTTTTTTCAAATGAAGGCCATGAAATGCGACGTTATGGGATGAAAAAGGTCAAGTATTACGGATTCTATGAATATCAAAATTTTGATGAGCAAGAACTTTTAAAATTCTCATTTGGAAATTATAAAGATCTTAATACAGTTGATAACTATGTCTTTGTTAATACGCCATCTCTAGACTATACGAATGTTGTGATACCTGAGCTCTACAGGGATCGAAAACTAATTTATAAAATCGCTAATAAGCATCACGAAAATTTACACGAGAAATTTGATACAATGTTGTATTACCAATCTGGTAAAGTTGATACAAATAATCGTCTTGTTCCCGAAAGCCTTTATTATAAGAAGAAGGTCGAAATCTTTAAGAGTGTTATTCAAGACTCCGTAAATATGCGATATAATGATATCTTATTAAATGGATTTGAAGCTTATCACTTAACGGATGAAGATAAGTTAATTCAAGACTTTTTGGATTAATATGATTCTTAGATTAGATAAAGAAAATTATGATCTCTGGTTAACATATAGCTGGAGTGCAAATAATCATGGCCTATGTGGACATACATACGAGGTTATTGATTACTATCTTTTTTTGAAAGATTATATGCGAGTTGGAATTCTTCTTTGTGAAGATATTGATTGGCCTACATTTAGAGATTCTGTTGTTGGTAAATACATCATTTCAAATGAAGAGCTGTTGCAACTTGAAAAAGATACAATATTTGTTAATCGTCCTAATTTAGTACACGCTAATAATATTCTCTTTACTGATGGTGGTGCTAAATCACTTATGGGAAAACATATTCTTGCACAGAAGATCTTTCACTTTGCCTGCGGTGATAAAGAACTTCAAGATAACGATAAAGATAATGTTTATATCTTACAAGATGCCCGTATTTATCGTGATTGTAAGAATGCTATTGATTACAAAAAACGTATCAATTTTGATCGTCTTAAAAAGCCTGCAAAATCAAATCGTTGTAACTTGTTGTATGGCACAAAAAATTGTCGAAATATCCCTGATCAGATGTATCTAGACCTTTTAAATCAATATGATGGAAAATTCATGTGCTTAACCAATAGGGAAAACCGACCTGTAGAGCGTCTAGATGGGCTCTCTGATCGCTTTGTTTTTCCAGAGATGCCAGTACCTGACTTATTTGAAAAGTTTGATAGATATATCTATACACCCGTTCCTCGTAAGTTTGATTGTAGTCCTCGAATGATTGCGGAATGTAAATTTTTTGAAAAAGAGGTTGTGTATTATAATATAGACTACTGGGATGAAGATAAAGGCCTCTACTGGAGAAAGTGGGATATCGACAATGACTTTGAATCGATATTCTTAAAAGAGGGAGATCCCATACTAGAAATCTTGGGAGAACATATTGGATTATAATATTTTTAGCCACTCAGGATTGAAGCTAATAAATGATAAATTCAATAAAAGAGCGAAGCTCGACACAGGTACATTCTGTAATTATGAATGTTACTTCTGCTATTACCTTGATGATCTCGATAAAGTGACTCCATTAGAAACTATTAAAAAAAGAGCACAAAAGATCTATAACTGTGGAATGCGAGAAATTGATCTTAGTGGTGGAGAAAGTTCAGTCCACCGTGATTGGTTTGCTATTCTCGACTATTGCAAGGAAGCAGGTTTTACAAATATTTCTGCTCTGACAAATGGTGCGAAGTTTGCAAACTTAGAATTCTGTAAAAAATCGCAAGAACATGGGTTAACGGAATTACTTTTTAGTCTTCACGGAGTTAATGAAGAGAATCATGATTCAATTGTTGGAAGAAAGGGTGCCTTTCGAAAAATGCTAAAGGCCATTTCAAATTGCCAAGAAATAGGCATTAGGGTTCGTATAAACTGTACTGTAACTGATAAGAATGCAGAACTACTCAATGAATATGTCGAATTAATCAATAAGATCATGCCTTATCAATTAAACTTCCTTCCTCTTAATTATTGGGAAGATGCTGATCGACTTGAGTCACAAAGTTATGAACATCTAAGTAAATATATTAAAAAGGCCATTGATAGTCTCAACAATAGTATTCAAATTAATGTCCGCTATATCCCATTTTGTTTTATGCAGGGGTATGAGAAATATGTCGTTGGTGTTTATCAGCATATTTATGATCGTAATGACTGGAATATTTATGCTTACGATGTGGAGAAAATTGAAGAGAAGGTACTCGATACAAAAGAATATTTCGAAGTTGCCGCTCAAAAGAGAAAGCACACGTACACAAAAGGTAAGGAGTGTTTTAATTGTATGTACTTCTTTATATGTGATGGCGTAGAAAAGAAAATTTCAAATGTACAAAAGGTCTATCCTGTTGATGGTGATAAAATTGATGATGTACAACATTATCGTCGTGGCCATTATCCAGAGTGTGACTATAAGTAGGTAAGTTATGGAAAAATTACCAAATTCATTAGCAAAAGAAGATATTCTTGAAATAGAACTCGAGTTGACAGGAACATGTAATCTCGACTGTCCACTTTGTTCACGAAGTTATTCAAATGCTAAGCATTTAGTTAAATATAATGAAAGACCAGCAAGTGAGATTATTGCTCAACTTGATGAATACCCAAATATTAAGATGTGCTGTATGGCCGGAATGATTTCTGAGCCAACACTCCATAAAGAATTCTTCACGATAATGGAATATTTAATTGGTCGTGAAATTGAAGTCGAGCTTTATTCGAATGCTTCTCTACATACGACAGATTGGTGGCGAAAGCTTGGTTCGATGATGAGTCCTAGAGATCACGTATTCTTTACAATTTGTGGATCAACTCAAGAACTACATGAAAAATATCGTGTTCGTTCTAATCTTCAACAAGTGTTAGACAATCATGCAGCTTTTAAAGAAGGATGTAAATACGATATCGATTATCTACAGCATATCATGTTTGAATATAATGCTAAAGATTTTGAGAGTGATGCGATGAAAGAGATTCGCTCTCGCTTTAGTCGTGAGTATAATATTAATACTCTTCCATACAATGAAAGATTTGGTTTTATTAAAGATGAAAATAATGACATTGCATTAACTGCAGATTTGGCAAAAAGTTATAACCTAATTTCTCGTCATGCTAAGAGACGTTACGAACGAAATAAATCTGGTGAAATTAAATGTCAGATGCGTTGTAAAAGTCTTGAAGAAAAATTTGTGGCCATTGATCAATGGGGTGAAATCTTTCCATGCTTTCTCTATCGTATCTATAATGTTGGTGAGAAATTTAATTTAGATTATTCAAAAATTAATCAATTTAAATATGACTTCTGCTATGAGTGTGAAGCCATGACGACAAAAATGCTAGAAGATATAGGTCTAGAGAGGATGGGGTAATGAGCTGTAAACAGACGACATTACATCGTAGTGAAATCCTAGAGCTTGAAATGGATCTAACGGGTACTTGTAATCTACGCTGTCCTCTGTGTACAAGAAATTACGCACATGCGGGTCATTTATTAAAACGTAATGTACGAAGTTATGAGCAAATAAAAGAACAATTAGATACCTTCACAAATCTCGAAGTTTTTTACATGGCCGGAAATATATCTGAGCCAACACTTCATCCTGAAGTTAAAGATATTTGTCGATACCTAGTCGAACGTGGTGTTGCTATCGAACTATTTACAAATGGTAGTACTCATAATCCTGAATGGTGGGCCGAACTAGGAGAGATACTTTCATCTAATGATCGCATATATTTTACTATTTGTGGCTCAACACAAGAGCTACACGAAAAATATCGTGTAGGTAGTAAGCTTCAAGATATCTTGGATAACCATCAAGGATTTATTTCGACAAATAAAGAAGGGATCGATCATATACAGCATATTATGTTCAAATATAATCGTGAAGATTATGAAAGTGAGGCGATGAAGAACATAATTGCCCGCTTTAGTAAAACTTTCAATGTCGACACTGAAGGACAGCGAACATTTAATGAGTATGTAAAATCCTTTGATAAGGATTTAATACGTCCTGAAGATGAAAGAAAAAGAGCGATTGATGCTTTATTTAATATAAAACCATCACCAGGTGAGAGTGAGGATATTGAAATAAAATGCATGAGTCTTAGAGATCGTAAAATTTATATTGATCAATTTGGACAAATATCACCTTGTTATGGCCATGCTGAATACGAGGGACCAGGACATTTTTCTGGAGAAGTATTTGATTATGGTGAAGTATTAAGCTTTAAATTTAAAGACTGTTTTAAATGTGAAAGAAGAATTCAAAAATTAATTGATGTAATGGAGTTAGACTTTGTCTGCTAGTAATGATGCCCTTATTCGTAGTGAGAGAATTGAAATTGATCTCACTGGTACTTGTAATGCAAAGTGTCCTTTGTGTGCACGTAACTATAAGCATATTGAAGTTAAATATAATGAGAGACACTTGAATGAGATTACTAATCAATTAGATCAGTTTCCAAATGCAAAGTATGTACATTTGGTAGGTGCTTTCTCTGAACCAACATTATATCGCTCTATTTTTGATCTTTGTCGTTATTTAAGAAAAAGAGATATCACAATTGAAATATGTACAAATGGTGACACTCACAATCCTGAATGGTGGGCCGAGTTAGGTACGATATTAGGTCCTGATGATAGTGTCTACTTTACAGTTTGTGGTTCAACACAAGAGCTTCACGAAATCTATCGAGTTAATACTAGTCTTGCTAATATTAGGGCCAATGCGAAGGCCTTTCGTGAAACAAATCCCTATGGAATTGATTATATCCAACATATCTTATTCGATTACAATGCTGAAGATCTTGAAAATGGAAGTATGGATGAACTTTTAAATGAGTTTAGTAATATCAATTTGACGCAAACACTGTATCGCCGAGAAACAGAGGTATATAAGAACCCTTTTAATCTCGATAAAATGCTCATTACGCCTGAACTTAAGAGAAAGTATGATGTCATTATAAACTCGGCCAAGAAGAAATGGGGCGAGAAAGTTAGTGGTAGTAAAGATTATGATATCGATTGTCGCTCATTTCACAATAAAAGTATTCATATTGATCAGCATGGTACAGTCTTTCCATGTTATGTATGGCTTGAAGAAAGTCGCTTAGAAAAGTGGGATCTTGATTATAAAAAGATACAGAATTTTGAATATGAATGTTGTCAAATTTGTGAAAAGAACTGCAAGCGACTAATGGATATGTGGGAGCTTGAGATTCTATAATGCAATATAATAAGTTTGTTGAATTCATAGAACTTAGTTTAAATAATAGCTGTAATTTACAGTGCCAGGGTTGTCCAAGCCTTAATCCTGGTCATAAAAATAGAAGAGAGCTCGATTTTTCAAAAGTCCTGCCTATAATCAAAAAATTTAACCCTAAAGAAGTTTTTGTCTGTGGTAATGATGGTGAACCATTAGAGCATAGTGATATTAATAATATCCTCATTTCATTGGGGGAAAATTTCTCACAAGATATCCTTATTGCAACTAATGGGGAAAACCTACTCAGTCTCGATGTGGATAAACTAAAAAAATATAAAAACATGGTCTTTCAGGTTGCCATTGACGGACCAAGACAAGAGATACATGAACTAACACGTTGTGGAAGTAGATTTACTAAAGTTTTAAGTAATATTGAACAAACAAAAAACTTTTTAAATATTGAACCAATTTTTTCTAGGCATGAACTTAACGAAGAATATGCAATTGAAACTGCGGAATTAATAAATAAAAAATTTGGCCTGGATTTATTATTTAGAGATACTACATTAGTTACGAGAAAAATTAAGCCTCCAAGAAAGAGAAGTGTTAAAGGGAATATGGATTTTCTTTATGATAAGAAGTATTCAAAGCCTGTTGTGCCCTGGTTTAAAAGAATTTATATCAACTCTGATGGAAGTTGTTATCCGTGCGTTTCTTTTATTTATGCAAGTACAGAAGTAAAGCCAGTAAATATCTATTCATATGAGAGTACTTTTGAGTTTTTTTCTGATTTTATAAAATTTTCAAAAGAATTTTGTAACTGCTATCAAGCTCTAGGAAATACCACGCAGTGTAAACTCAATTGTGATTTTTATATGAATGATTTTGAATATGATGATTTAGAAAGTATTAAGGATATTTCGTGATTAAAAGTAATACCTCATTTGGTAAGTTAAACTCTATAATTGTTGGACGAGAACTTGAGATTAGTAAGCGTATCGCTGATTTTACTTTCCAGCACTTCTACGGAGAAAATTTAACACATGCAGTATATGACAGGCTAGAACATGCAGGTCAAGAATACTATGTGAATCATGATCTTTTATTAAAACGAAACAAACAGCTCGATGATTTGGCAAACACTTTTGAGAGACTTGGTATTGAAGTATATCGTCCTGAGCGATTGGGGCAGGTCGTAACAATTAAAACGCCTGATTATAAAACAGAGCTTTCAAGTGCCAGTAATGTACGTGATGTATCTTTGGTATATCGTGACTATATTATTGAAACTCCAACTTATGTAAGAAATAGATTTTTTGAAAATACCCTTTTGTATAATGTGTACAACGGATTATTTGATGGGGGACGCGGTGGAAAATGGATTCGCTCACCACACAATAAGTTAATTGAAGAAACTATGGATTTAAGTCCTTGGGATTCAGTAAGAGATTATGAAAATTTTGATCGTTCTAAATATACAATGGCCATTGATGGAGCACAATTTCTACGTATTGGGAAAGATGTCATTGTGAATGTTAATTCTTATAATCACTATCTAGGACTTGAGTGGGTGAAGTCATTTTTTCCCGAGAGTGATTTCCATATTGTTAATGTAGCGGATAATCATATTGATGGTGTTCTCGTTTGCCTTAAGCCTGGTACATTTTTAGTAAATCCTAAGTATCGAAATATAAAAGATTTCTTGCCTGATAAATTTAAAAATTGGGATTGTTTATTTCCTGATGACTATAAGGCAGAGCCAGTTATTGAATCCGGTAAAACGGATATCGATATTCAACTTGCAAGTACACGTGGGATGGATATCAATATAGTAAGTGTTGATGAAGAAAATGTTTTAGTAAGTGAAAGTGCTGTAAATGTCATTGAACTTTTAGATAAGCATGGTTTTAAACCTCATCCTGTTAGATTAGAGAATTGTGAAATATTTGGTGGTGGTATACATTGCTCTACCCTGGATATAAATAGAGACGATGAATATATCGATTATACAAAGTAGTACATATGAAGATTGCACTTATAACAATGATTGAAAGTAATGGCCAAAGTACTAACGATGAGAAGGGGATTACTTTTGAAAATCAAAGACATTATGAAGATGAGGCGATTCTTTGTTTTGAGAATTGGCGAACTAACGCTGGTGAATTGAAGGATATTCCAATATATACTTATTGCCCAACTCACAATACTGTTTCGCAAAAGACTAAAGAGAAATTCAAGGAACTAGATGTTACCTATATAGAAAAGTATCACGAAGAAACAAAGCATTTTGAATCAGGTTTTGTGAATGTTCCTTTTTGTGGAATGCTTCTTGAACAGGAATTAGAGGAAGATATTCTAATTCATATTGATCTCGATATGAATTTAATTAAACCAATTGATCAAAATTTATTTGATGTCGTTTACAATGAAAATAAGATTGTTGTAGGGCAGTACGATGATATTTCTAAGAAAGACCAACGTTTTATCGGAGAAGATTGGGATAATCCTCTCGATACTGGATTTATCATTTCTCGCCGCGAAAGTGGATTTTATAAATTTTTCTTTGAAGAGCTTATGAAGCTTTATGAAACTAATGGTGATGAACGTTGGCAAAAAAATTGTCAAAATGTAGAGAAGTACTTCTTGGAAGAATATGTAATAGAGAAGGCTTATAATGAAGGCCGACTAGATGTTTTTCCAATTCAGTATTATCAAGTAGGTGAAGGATATGCTTCTATTTCTACTTTCCCTAAAGAAAAATTGAAGAATATCTACTTTTGGCATGAGCATCTTTATCCTAGCTCAAAGTATGATAAAGTTAGAGAGCGTATTGCCTACTTCAAAAGGATGAAGGAAATCTAAATGGATATTGAACATATCATGCGAGAAAAAAAGATTGAATTTCTTTATGCAGCTCAAAAAAAGCTAAAAGAGGAATTTGATATCGATGTACCAGTCGGTACAGGATTTGGTAAGAGTAAAAGCTTTTATTTTATACCTGTAGGTAATCGTAAATATGTTTTTAAGCCGGCGCTTAAGTATCTTGTTACTGATGCTCCAGATATCGATCGTAAACTGAATTTTACTTTTGATGATCTCTTGAATAAATATCGTAAAGTAATGAATAAAAAAACAATTCTACCTACGCTTCTAGAAGAATCTGAGAGTTTTCTTGTTTTTGAATATTATCGCGAAGAAGATGGTTGGTTCAAGATGGATGATCTTAAAAAAAGCGATTGTGAAACAGTTGTAACCTTAACAAGAAATTTATGGGGAAGTGATCGAAATGTGCTTTTCCCTTTCTATAATCAACTCTATTCTAAAGTGTATAAGCATTTAGACAGCGGTGAAATTAAAATTGTCGATCTAAAATATGTTGAAATTCAAAAACGTCGACCAATTTTTATGTATATCTGCGATTATAATATAAATACAATATTTTATTTTGAAAAAAATCTCAATCCATTCTACGACTTAAAGGATATCTTGTCGCGAGAGTACCCTGTGTATGAAGCCCAAGAGAAAATTCTATATAAATAATGAAAATACCTCTTTTTCGTCCATATTCTAGTAGCTCATTACCAATGGAAATTAAAAGGGTGATTGAATCAGGTCACTGGACTGGTGGACGTGAAGTTAGCGAGGTTGAGAATATATTAGCTGAAACATTTAATTTTCCCAATTTTACTTGTACAAGTAGCGCTACTTCAGCCTTTGAAATTTTAATAGATACATTTTATCCTGATTCAAAGGTCAATATCGTTGTTCCAGTGAATACATTCGCAGCTACTGCAGAAGTACCTCGTAGATTAGGGCATAAGGTTATTTTCTGTGATGTAGATGTAAAAACAGGAATGATTGATATAGCGTCTCTAAAATTGATATTAAATTCTCATAAAGTTGATTGTGTTATTCCCGTATCAATTGGTGGGCATCTTTATGACAGAGAGAAGCTTAAAGAATTAAAACAAAGCTATGGATTTGATATTATTGAAGATTTAGCTCAACTTATTTATAAAGATTGTTTCGATCATTTTGTTGATGCAGCATTCTTTAGTTTCTATCCTAATAAAATACTATCATCTCCTGATGGAGGTGGTTTTGTTCTATCTGATGAAAGTAAATTAGAAGATTTACGTAAGGTTCGCTTGCATGGAATTAAGCGTATTTCTCCGATAGAATATGATATTGAATGTCTTGGCCGAAAAGCAAATATGACTGATCTTAGTGCAGTTATTTTGAAAGATCAGATATATGCTCTTGATGAAAAAATAAAACGTCGACAATCAAGAGTTGTTCGATATCAGAATCTTCTTAAGGATATTCCACAAATCTCTTGTTTAGATCATAGTGAAAATATTATTTCCTCTCTTTTTGTTATACATGCTAAAAATAGAAAAGAGCTTCAAATTCATATGGCTGATAATGGAGTCCAAACATCTATTCACTTTAAACCTCTTCATTTACATTCATATTGGAAAAAAGATGAGTTAGTGTTTTCAGGTGCTGAAAGCTATTACTCTACATCTTTAAGTTTACCTTTTTACGAAACTCTCGAAGATAATGAAATAAGTTACATCGTGGAGCTTATAGCTAAATTTTATTCTAATTAATAATACGCTCGATGTAGAAGGACTCAGCTAATAATTTCCCGCACTTTGTGCCTTCTGTTTTTGCGAGAATTTCTAAATTTTCAATCGAACGAGGATGAGGGAAGGCATGCAATTCACTTTCGTAAGCGCACATGGCCTTAATCTTTATTTTCAAGTCCTCACTATCTATTGAATTAAAATAGTTTTTTCTTGTTTGTTGATATTGCGAAGATTGAAATTCAATACTTGAAGGTATATCAAAAGAAAAAATATGGGTGGTTAAATTCTCTGGTAGTGCTCTAAAAGCAGTTAATACTGCTTTATTAGTGATTTGATGATCAATATTCAAATCATTAGATGAGTGTGTGTAGACAATATTGGGACAAAATTCTTTTTTAACAGATTCTATCTTCTGTATTATGTCGATGAGCTCATGGCCATCTAGGCGATTGTCTTTAAAATCTAACTTCTTAAAGCTTTCTACTCCTAGGATATTCATGGCCTTTAGGAATTCTTGATGACGGTTTTCTACATCTTTCCCTTGTGCAGAAGTACTGTCCGTTAGAACTAGTATGAATACTTCATCACCACAATTAATATGTTTATTAATTGTTGCTCCACAACCTAGTACTTCATCATCTGCATGGGCAACTACTACTAATACTTTGTTTTTCATGGCGCTACCTTTTCAAAACTCCAATAATCATCACACTGGCAGACTTCAAAAGGGCATGTGATTGCTGTCGTTTTAAAGTCACAGGTTAGAATGTGTTTTTTCGTGTTTTTACAAGCATAGGATACTTGAGCATCATAATGAATGATAAATGCCCTAATGTCACACCTCCAACCTTTAAGTCTGTTATAACCATGATTTAAAAAATCTGATTTAGAAAGGTGATGAATCGAGTTTTTTAATTTTATTAAGGTTGTTTCTTTATTTTCTAGTAGAGTTATCTTGGCTTCACATTCTTTTATAAAGGATTCGATTACTTCTTGATATGCTTCATAGGAAACTTGTTGTTGTGTCTCATTGTGTAGTCTTATGCAATTTAAAGTTAATTTTTTATCTGAAGCTAGTCTGTATAAATCATCAAATATATTCTTATATTGATTATACTCATCTATTTTATTAGTGAATAGAAAGGCAATATCAATTTTATACTGGCCAGATAGAATATCCGCTTTTTTTACAAAATCTTTGTTTGGGTATTCAGGGTGAAAACTTGCAGTGATTTTGATTTTGTTATTCTTAGGTATTTTAGACCAAAAATTCTCAGGTTTTACAAAATTTGTAACTATTCTAATTTCTCTTAATTTTTCAATCTTAACTAATTCTTCAATTATTTCTAGGAAATTTGGGTGTAGTGTGGGTTCACCACCAATTAAATTAATGATGAAGTCTTCTTCTATTGCCTTGAGTTTCTTTAAAACGATTTTACTTAATGTTGTATAATTAGTGTCACTTGTAAAAGGTCTGTAATAGCAATAACTACAATCAAATTGGCAATGAGATACCATCTCCCAATTAATGTTTAGAGGGGATCCTTCTCCAATAGCAATAATGTCTTGATTGTTATATTGCATTTTTGAGTTCCTCAATTGCGATTCGTCCGCTTCCGTATATATTAGTAATACCTTTTTGTTTTAAGACTTCTTTATATAATGGCGCTTCGTAATTATATGGAAAACAAAAGTCTTTGATTTGGATTCCTTTCTTCTCAAATTCACTTATCATCGTGTCGGTATCATTTTTTAAGTGATTATGTAGTTCTTTTAAAGTTATATTTTTTCTTAGATCTTTATGTTTATGAGAGTGGCCACCTATATAGCAATTTACTGTATTTGCTATTTCTTTAATTTGGCTCCATTTCATATAATTATTTGTTACTTTATTCTTAAAGAAAAGCTCATGGGCCCTTGCACATGGAATTGTCTCTTTATTTTGAATTTCGTCTTCTGGAGAAATTATATTTGTAGAAATAAAAAAGATTTTTGGTGTGTCAAATTTTAAGAAATGCTCTAAGTATTTGTACTGAGAATAAAGACCATCATCAAATGTAATGATATATTCTGAAAGATCCAAGTTAAGCATCCATTCATATACTTCATGAATCATTAATATAGGTTTATCCAATTTATTCATCACAACCTTGCACTATGTCTTTAATTATTTCTTGAAGTGTAACTTTAGGAGTATAGAAGCTTTTTAGTTTTTCAATATTTGGAGATCTCTTCAAAATATCTTTTGAATTCTTACTATACTCATGGTTAAAAGGTATCTTTTCTATTTTTATACTTTTATCTAATGTTAGCTTGATTTGAGTTGCTAATTCTTCGATCGTGACTCGATTTTTATCATTTCCAATATTAATTGTCTGATTATCAAATCGATCTTCGTTGATAAGATATTTCATTGCGCTGATAAGGTCCTTAACGTGGCAAAACGCCCTCGTTTGTTTTCCGTCTCCAAATATTTGTATTCTTCCATCTCTTTTAGCATCCCTAACCATTTTAGGAATAACCATGCCATACTCAGGTGATTGTCCTGGTCCTGTTACATTAAATAGTCTTAAAATAATATGTGGAATTTCGTGACTCTTGATTAAGAACTCTGTCATAAGCTTGTTGCAGGCATATCCCCATCTAAGTGTATCGGGAGAGCCTATTTGTAGACTTTGCTCTTCTTTACAATCCTCTTGGTTACCGTAAACCTCAGAACTTGATGCAAAGATCAACCTTGTTTTGAATTTGGCCAAAAGTTGTAGTAGATCGTGATTTATCTTGTTCTCATTAATGATTGCATCTCTGGGTGATTGATCAATTTTTTTTACTCCTACAGCGGCAGCAAAGTGACAAAAAATTGTGGTGTCTTTTAGTTCAGTATTAAGCCAGATTTTATCCTCTTCAGACATATTGGCCAAGTCCATATTTTTGTACGAGATTTCACCACATATACGTGCTAAATCGTCTATTGTAAGGACGTTTGTCGATAAATTGTCGATTATCGTGATGTCGAATTCTTGAAAGAAATTCTTGGCGATTTCGCTACCAAGGAAGCCAAGGCCACCACTTACTATCATTTTACGTCTGGTCATAAATTCAGCCACTTGCAGTAATTTTATCTATTGGTAAAATTATTTAGTTAATAATAATGCATCAAATTTTAATTACACTTATAATTATAGCATATTGCATGTTTCTGGGGTGTCTCAATGAAGAAGAAAAATAACTCAAATCAATTTGGTTTTACTCTCGCTGAAGTAATGGTTGCGGCCGGTCTTATCGGTGTACTATCGCTTGCGGTTGTTAATATGATGAGTAATATTAACAGAACTTCTAAGCGTGCATCTCAAGTCTTTAATGTTCAGCAAGAAACACAAAGAATTACGGGGATTTTATCTAATGGAGATGCCTGTAAGAATACGTTACAAGGAATAGATATCGGTAATGCTCCTAATTATTCAACTACTCAAGATGTACCAGCGATTAAAGATGCAAATGACGATAATATCTATACAATAGGTAAGGAATTAGGTGCAGGTCCAGATACTGTAAACGTTAATTCAATGCAGGTAAGAAGATACTTTGATCCTAAGACAGGTACTTATGGTTCTCTTCAAAATTATACAGTTGGAGCAGTCCCTTTTACAAAGTTAGAAGCACAACTACTCATCACATTTAGAAAGGGAACAGTTGGAACAAGTGATGATGTTATTAAGAAGAGTTCTGTTGGTAGTATCGATATTACAAAGCGAATCAGCATGATGGTCGTTGTAAATGCTGCAGGACAAATACAGTCTTGTTATAGTACAGCGGATGAGTTCCTTGATAGTGCTTGTCGAAATCTAGGTGGAACAATTGATGGAGTCGATGGTGGTTGTAAAGACGTAAAGCTAACAACTCTTAAAACTACGCCAGATACTTCAATTACTAATGCTGTAACTATTGGTAGTAGTGATTCTGCTGCAATTGGTGATGCTGGTGCCGCCAATGCTCCTTTACGAGTAAAACTAGGAAGTGCAAGTCGATACTTATCTGTTGATGATAGTTCTATACAAACGAATGGTGGTCCACTTGAATTAAACCCATTTGGCCGTGTCCAAGTAGGTGGTGGTGCAGGATCTTCAGAGATTAGTAATGGAACAACAGCACCTGCGAATGCGCCTCTTAAAGTTATGGGAGCAGGTTCAACTTTTATGGCCTTTGATGAAAATGAGATTCAGGTGTCAAATGGTACATCTACTGGAAGCTTACATTTAAATCCATATGGACCAAGTGTGACAATTGGTAAATCACAAGAAGTAGCGCATTTGAATTTATATGGTAATTTGAATATAGGTGATCCAAGTTCGACAATTACCACTACTAGAGTTATTAATTTATATGACGGTTCGTACATTAACTTCCTTTCAGACGAAAGTGTTAAAGATGATGTAGCAGTATTAGATGGGGTACTAGATAAACTTGAAAGAGTAAAAGGTGTTTCATTTGTGTGGAAGGATACTGGAAGAAAAGATATTGGTTATATCGCACAAGATTTAGAAAAGGTATTTCCTGAAGTTGTTGAGAGAGATCCTGAAACTGGTTTACTGAATGTACAATATACAAAAATGCCAGCAGTAAACACTGCCGCCATTAAAGAGCTTAAGCGTGAAAACGATGAACTCAAGTTTAGAGTAAATCTACTAATGAATGCTCTTTGTAATGGTGAAGATGCACATAAGTATGAAGAGGTTTGCTCTATTCCTATAGCACCTTTAGAATAAAAAAATGAATAAGACAAAAATCGCCATTATCGGTGTCGGATATGTGGGAATCAACTTAGCTGTTAGATTCCCACAATTCTTTGAAACAATTGCCTATGATATTGATGAAGAAAAGATCAACCTTCTAAAGGAAGGTGTCGATCCGTCTAATCAATTCTCTAAAAATGACATTCTTGAATGTGGCTGTGATTTCAGCTCTGATGTATCTGCTTTAAAGGACGTTGATTTCTATCTAATTACGGTTCCAACTCCTATAGACTCTAATCAACAACCAAACCAGGATCTTGTTATTAAGGCCATAGAGGGTCTTAGAGATTACCTGAACCCTGGAGATACGATAGTTATCGAATCAACTGTCGTACCTGGTACTACAAACGCGCTTAAAGAGTATCTTGGTAGGGATGATGTGAACTTTGCTTTTTCTCCTGAAAGAATTAGTCCCAGTGATAATACTGTAGCGTTTGAAGACATTGTTAAGGTTGTAGCCTGTGAGTCTAGTGAGAAGCTTGAAGAACTTGTTGGAATTTATAATAAGATATTTAAGCAAGTTGAGAGAAGCTATGACATCATTGCAAGTGAATTTGCTAAGCTTCTAGAAAATACGTCTAGAGATATCAATATCGCCATGATGAATGAATTCTATCTTGGTGCAATAAGCAAAGGTATCGATTTCAATGAGGCCCTAAGGCTTGCACGAACAAAGTGGAATTTCCCAAATGTTAATAAGGGCCTTGTCGGTGGACACTGTATTAGTGTTGATCCGCACTACCTTTCTAAGTTCCTAGATAACTCTTCAGATTCTATAATACTTCACTCACGTCGTATAAATGATTCCATGGTTGAGTCTATTGTAAGTAGGGTTATTTCCTTAACTAAGAATAATGATAAAATTCTCGTACTAGGTCTTACGTATAAAAAGAATTGTAATGACTTTAGAGATTCTAGAGCGATGCAAGTCTATGAAGAACTCAAGAATATAAGTGATCGAGTTGTCGAAGCTTATGATCCTTATCTTGATCATGAAAAAGATAAAAACAGCGGCTTTGATTTTGTTCTAACACTCGTTGCTCATAATGAATTTGTCGAAATGACTGCGAATGACTGGTTAAATCTTGTTAATCAAAACGGTGCTATTTTAGACTTTGCTCAAGTTCTAAGAGACGAGTTAAGTAGTTCGATCAAGGTCTATTATTAGATAAGGTTACAATCACAGTGATAGCGGAAGAGAGTTTCAAAACTATCTTCGCTAATTCTATGCTTATTTCTCATAAATAGCTTAAAGGCATCACCACGGTTCAGGGTTTGGCCATGTTTCGAGTTACAGGCCAGTTTGAATGAAATATGAGGATAGCGATCAAGGAAGTCATCAACTTGATGATGATTATCATTTGTTACAATAATTACGTAGGTGACTTGTTCTTCATCTAAGTCAGGAAATTCGATTTCGTGATCTAGATACTCAACACAGTGATAAAGGACTTCATCAATATGTTTTAAATACTTATCACCGTATCTTTTGATAAAAAGACCATTTGTAAAAACATCAATAGTACAATTTAGTTTTACTAAATGATCAAAAACCTTTTCCATTGTTTTGGGATCGATAAGGCCTGGCTCACCCCCGCTTAAGCTTACTTGTGCACCTTCTGTAACAGAGTAAACTTTGTCGAGCAGCATCTCCTTGCTAATTGGATTCTTTTTATTGCGCTCATGAGTATCAATAATGCAGTAAGTACAATCCCAATTGCAGTTGAATGTAGTAATGATAGTGAATTCATCACGCTTTGCTGTCATATGTTAATTGTAACATGGTCCAAAATTGTAAAAAAGCTTTATTTTCTCTAAAGATTTTAAATACTTAAGTGAGCCTTGAAAGCAGCGATTTTATTGATAAAATAGATTTATCAAGGATGATGAAATGACGATAAAAGCAAAAGATGTGAAGCTTGAAGTAAGGCTTTCTAATTTAAAAGATATTGATGGAATTCATGATTTAGTGGCCCGTTCTTATACTGGGTTTCCTGATGATTATACAAAGGGAATGATTCGCGGTCAGATTACAAATTATCCAGAAGGAAACTTTGTTGCTACACTAAATGGTAAAATTGTTGGTTACTCGGCAAGTATTCTACTTCCTGAAAAAACAGTATTTAAAAAACACACATGGGCCAGTATTACAGGAAGGGGATATGGTTCGACTCATGATGAAGATGGTGATTATCTCTATGGTTATGAAACTTGTGTCGACCCATCTATTCGTGGTCATCGAATAGGTCAAAGATTATATAATGCTAGAAAAAGACTTGTTAAGTATGAGCGATTAAAAGGTATCGTATTTGTCGGTCGTATTCCAAGTTTACATCGACGTATCAAACAAGTTGAAAGTGTTGTAGATTATATTGAAAAAGTAAAAGAGAAAAAAATTAGAGATACAACTCTTGGCTTCCAACTTCGAAATGGTTTTGAAGTTTTAGGTGTTCTTGAAAAATATCTTCCTACTGATAAAGAGTCGATGGGATATGGAGTTCACTTGATTTGGGAGAACCCTGAATATCAAGCGCAAGAGAGTAAGAAAGATCGCCCTGTTCAGCAAAATTCAGTTCGAGTCGTTAGTGTTCAGTATCAACAACGAGGTATTTCTAGCTTCAAGGAGTTTGAAGATCTTGTTGAATACTATGTTGATGTAACGGCAGACTATCGTGCTGACTTCGTTCTATTTCCAGAATTGTTTACGATGCAGCTGCTTTCAATCAAAAATGAAGAAGTTGAGGCCAATGTTGCAATTGAGCATATGACTGCTTACACAGAAGATGTAAAAGCGCTCTTTCAGCGCCTCGCTGTAAAGTATAACGTCAATATTATCGCTGGTTCTCATCCAACAAAAGTTGGGGATCGTGTCCATAATATTAGCTATATTTGCCTTCGTGATGGACAGATTCACGAACAAGCAAAAATCCACCCAACGCCTGATGAACAATATTGGTGGAATATTGAAGGGGGAGATGAGGTTAAGGTTATTGATACTGACTGTGGCCCGATTGGTGTTTTAATCTGTTACGATAGTGAGTTTCCAGAGCTCACAAGACACCTCGCCAATCAAGGGATAAACATTCTCTTTGTTCCATTCTTAACTGATAACCGCCAAGCCTATTGTCGTGTGAAGTTTTGTTGTCAGGCCCGTGCCATTGAAAATCAAATCTATGTGGCCATGGCCGGAAATGTTGGAAACCTTCCTCGTGTAAACAATGTCGATATCCAATACGCTCAAAGTTGTATTCTAACTCCATGTGACTTTCCTTTTGCAAAAGATGGAATTGCTGCAGATACAACGCCAAATGTTGAGATGGTCGCAATTGCAGACTTAAGAATTGATACACTTTTAGAAGCAAGACAAAATGGAGCTGTGAAAAATTTAAAAGATCGCAGACATGATTTATATTCTGTCGTTTGGCATGGGAAGTAGGTGGCCTTAAGTGGCCACCAGTATCTTAATTGCTCTTAGCTGGTATTTTACTCATTCCATATTCAGTAATTGCAGTAATCGATAATGAAGGATTAACTCCAGGATTCGCTGAGATCATTGATCCGTCAAAGACATACATATTTTCGTAATTGAATACTTTATTGTCTTTGTCGATAACACCTTCTTTTTCACTTTCTCCCATACATGCTCCTCCCAGAATATGTGCCGTCGAAGGAATCCCTGTTAAGGTTTCAGTAAACATAACCATTGGCTTTCCATCAATGATTTTACAGTACTCTTTGGCCATTTGATGTGCTGTTTTAATAAACGCAGTAGGGGCCTCTCCTTTTGAGAGAACTGACTTCATTCCAAAAATACCCTTTGTGAATTTTAGAGTACTATCAAGGTGCTGCATAAATAGATGGATATTTGTTTGTTTTGCGAAATCTTTTACTGTTAAAACTTTAAACCACTTAATAGGATCTCTTAATGGCTCTATCGCAAGCTTAATCATTCTTAAAAAGAAATTAGGCTCTGAGATCATTGGAACCATAAGCACACGCCAGAATCCCGATCCCTTGCCGTAACGAGTTGGCTCAAGATGAGAGTGCTCATCAATGTCGATAATTGAACCAATAGCAACTCCCTTGGTCATATCAATATCTTTCCTGTAGGTCGTATTGAGAATAAGCGCTTCATTATTTGTTCTGATAGTATCACCGAGAGCTGGTGATAATTTAGGAAGCGATGTCTTTTTTAAATCAAGTAGTAAGTTAATAGTTCCTAGAACACCTGCACTAAAGATAACCCCATTGGCCTTTAGGTTTCTTGTTTTTCCAAAGTACTTTGTCGATTCTTTTAAAACAACTTCGTAACCTGTCTTTCCATTAGCACCATCGAGAGGTGAAACTTTTACTGCTTTATTTTCAGCAAGAATATCAACTCCAAGTTGTCGTGCAAGATAGAGGTAATTCTTATCAAGAGTATTCTTTGCATTATGACGACAACCTGTCATGCAGGCACCGCATGAGATACAGCCAGAGCGGCTTGGGCCTTTCCCATTAAAGTATGGATCTGCTACTTCAACACCTTCTTTACCTTCTTCTCCAAAATAGACGGAGACTTTTGTTGCATCAAAATATTCTTCACGTCCAATATTTTTAGCAAGCTCAAGCATCGTATGATCTGCATCACCATAGTGTCTTGTCTTTTCTGCTCCAAGCATCTTCCATGCAAGATCGTAGTAAGGTGATAGTTCTTCTTCCCAATTATTCAAATTCTTCCAAGGGCCGTGATTAAAGAATTGTGACTTAGGCTTTGGAAGTGTATTTGCGTAGACAAGAGATCCGCCACCGACACCAACGCCACTTAGAACTGAAATATGCTTAAAGAAGGTCAATTGCTGGATACCAAAGAACTTCAACTGAGGAAGCCACATCCACCTTGGAAGATTCCAATTAGTTTTTGGAAACTTCGTTGTATCAGAGAAGTCTTTCCCTTTTTCAACGACTAAGACGCTGTATCCTTTTTCAGCAAGTCTTAGTGCTGAAACCGAACCGCCGAAACCTGATCCAATAATAATATAGTCGTAACTTTCTCTGATTTTTGTATTTGGCATATATCCCTCAAAACTTTCGATCACTCATAATTATACATAAGGATTTCAATATGTTGAGTGTTTGAATATTAATTATTGATTAGAGTAATCTTGAAAATTCTCGTATTTTTAATGGTTTAACAAAAGCAGGAGCTTCCTTATTTGATGTTATAATAAAGGAGATTTTGGAGGAATTATGAAAGTAACAATCACATTCTTAGTATTGGCCATGGCAACGTCTTCTATCTTCGCCAAAGGAAGACCACTTCTTAGATGCCCAAAGCAAGGTAACAAGATTATTATCTGTCACGTGCCTCCTGGAAATCCAGATAAGGCCAAGGAAATCACAATCAATAAGAACGCAGTTCAAGATCACTTAGACCACGGTGACTATGCTGGCTACTGTGAAAACACACAGTATGCTGATAAGAAAGAGATGTGCGGAATTTGCGACGTGGATATCGATCCTACTTGTAGCTAATCATCGTTTTTATGGCGCGTACCTCATAGTTTAGTTAGACTTGTATGTTTTTCAGACAGTATTCTGTAATGATTCCAATTATGACCTCAATTCTATTAATTCTGTCATTATATTGAAAATGATATATGCACCAGTGAAATAGACGATTATATGAGAATAAATGAAAGTAGAGGTTATGAATTCTAATTTAAATGAAAAATTATACTATGAAGATTGCGAACTATTAAAAAGAGTGGCCATATTTATCATGGCCATAACTATTTATTATGTAAGTTGGTACTATGGGAAAGATATTTTAATGAATCTTTTCTATGGTTATATTAAAAACGGTGTTTTAAAACCAAAGCTTTTTTTTAGTCACTTACTTATTTATGGATCAATATTTAGCGCGATTTGCTCATATGTTATGATTTTTATTGCTTACAAATTAGGCGTAATAAGACTCCCAAAGTATTTAGTTAATATAAAGGCGGCCCTCTTATATGGTATAGTAAGTGCTCTTGCTTTATCTGTGCTTTTTATTATTTATTGGTTAATCCGCGGATATGATTTTCAATTTCTAATTAACTCTCAAAGTATTCTTGGGAATATTTTCTCTAATTATTATGAAGAAATAAGTTATAGGGCCCTACTTGTTGGTGTTACTCTAGCTCTATTTCGCAATAAATGGATTGCGATAGTTATTCCATCATTGATTATGGTTAGTACACATACTCAATATCCATTTGAGTTTAAATGTCTTGTGTTCTTAGGGTCTTGTTTTTTTAGCTATGTTTATATCAGAACATCTAACTTAGTTTCATCTTGGTCATCACATCAAGTATCAGATATCGTCTTAGATACGATTCTAAAAGTTTAAGAAAAAGATACGCGCCACCTTATAAATTATTGGAGATTAGATGAAAATTATCGACTCAGTAAAAGATGTTAATTTTAAAACTTTTCCAGGTGGAGATATGTTCAGCGTACTTGTTGGAAGGCATGACTCAACAGGTGCAAGCGAGCACCATACAGTTGCAATTGTAAAGCTTCCTGCAGGTACAAAATCAGACGAGCATTACCATAAAGAAAGAGAAGAGTCATACTTTGTTATTAGCGGTACAGGAAGGGCAATTATTGATGGAGTCGAAAATCATATTAAGGCCGGAAGTTTGGTCTATACGAAACCGAATGAAAAGCATGCCTTTATAAATGATGGTAATGACGAATTTATTTATTTGATTATTACAGCACCCTATTGGGTACCTGAAGATTCACACCATTAACTAAAGACAGACTAATTCGTGGAGAGAGTTATAAAATTATTTAAAAAATTTCACAACAAGTTGGTCGGCCATATCAAAGAAGATAAAAAAACAGAACTTGCCAGTATGATTAACTATCCTCTGAGGCTATCTGAGAAAAAAGTTGTGAAAAGCAAAAGTGAATTTATACAAAATTACGATTCTATTATTAATAAAAAAATTAAAAGAATAATTCTAAAACAAGATCAAGATTCCTTTTTCTGTAAGTCAACGGGGCTAATGTATGGAAGAGGGGAAATTTGGGTGAATAATTTCAATAAAAAATCAGAATTGAGAATAATTAGTATTTTTTCAAAATAACTTTTCCTCAGTGTTGTTGATCTAAATGGTTTAAACACTATTATACTTTCTACTATTAATTTTGATAGTTGGTTAACACTTTAGGTGTAGAGTCATCGTACATAATCTAAACTAAGGAGTTATCATGCCAAAATACATCATTGAAAGGGAGCTTCCTGGTGCTGGTAAATTATCGCAACAGGATCTACAAGGTCTCTCTCAGAAATCTTGTGATGTTTTAGAGGAAATGGGACCAAGTATTCAGTGGGTACAAAGCTATGTAACAAATGATAAGGTCTATTGTGAGTACATTGCTCCTAATGAAGATCTTATTAGGGAACACGCACATAAGGGTGATTTTCCTATTACTAGTATTGCTAAGGTTGGAACTATTATTGATCCCACCACAGCTGAGTCTTAAATTTATTTTTTAAAATAAGGGCCTTCTTAATAGAAGGCTTTTTTTGTTGTTAAGTCATGCAGACTCGAATTTGTTCGGCTTCATTTTTAGAATTGGTTTCGTGGTGTGAGAGGGATGCTCTCTCGCTCACTTCGTGTTCGCTCGTCAGCGATGCTCGGCTTCAAATGCCATCGTGGCATTTACCGCCTCAACAACTTGCGAGTCACTAGTTTCAATGACCTTGCTTGACCCAAAACAAAAAGGCCCAGACGTAAACGCCTGAGCTTTTTTAGTGGTGGGACATCGATGTTACTATGAACTATGTGTCCTTAATCCCTAAGCTATTTAATATATTGAATTTTCTATTGAAATCTAAGATAGAATTATAGCGCCCATAAAAAAAAAAGAAGGGTGATCTCTCGCCCTTCCCTGATCAGTACGCGCCACCTTTTGAGTATTTCAATTCTTTAGCAGTTAATTATTTTTGTTTTTCCCAAAATTTGATTGGAGTATAAGTTCGTTTTTATGTTTGATGTCATGCTGTATTAGCGATATTTATAAAATGTTAAATAATCCATTAATAGAAGCTAAAAAAGTCATTTTAAATTTGTAAGTCGTTGTAATCTTCAAAAGGTGGCGCGTACCGCTGGTGATCTCCCTTGACCCAAAATAAAAAAAAGCCCCGACAGAGTCGAGGCTTTTTTTGTGGTGGGCCATTGATGTCACTTTATGAACGATGTGTCCATAATCCCTAAGTAATTAATTAAATTCAAATTTCAAATAAATTCGAATATAGATTTATAACGTCTATAAAAAGAAGGGCGATCTCTCGCCCTTCCCCGAATTAGAACTTGCTCAGTATAATCAATAGATTAAGTAAGCAAATTACTAACTCTAGTAGCAATAAAAAATCCTCCATGATTTCTCCCTATGGATGCTCGTCGTTGAGCAGGAGAAAGGACTTTTTATTGAAACTTTATTCGTGTTATAATTCTTCTATCCCTTCCCCGAGTAAGGGCTCTATTAGCAATAGAAATTAGCCTCTGTTAGTCAGGGGCTTTTTTGTATGCAAGTACTTAGAATAGATGGTTTAACATAAGTAATTGAGAGTATTGATATTTAAGATTGTTAATTTAAGAAATTGTAATAATTTGAAGTAAATATTTTTGTAGCAGAATATGTAGTATGAGAGGTATTTATTTATCAGATAAAGAAATATGTAGGTACAGAAGTATTTGAGGATAAACGATTATTAAATCTCATTTTAGGCTTAGATAAGTTGAATATGGAGCCAATTATGAAGGCTTCAAAATATAGTGATTTTCCATGGGATATGAGAATTAGTGGTTTAAATAGGGGCTCGACATTTATTGTCACAATATGGACGAGTGAGAATTTTGTTGGTTATTTAGAAATTGGTGAGCATTGGGATAACTCTAATGATCTTGAACTTTCTTCTATCCAGATATACCCAAGATACAGAAAGACATTTGCTTTTAAAAAGTTACTAAAGGAAGGATTTAAATACTTAACAAGTAAAGGTCCGGAATGTGATATCTATAGTCATGTGCAAGTTTCAAATATAAAAATGATGACGATATTTAAGCGTCTTGGCTTTAGCTTTTCAGAAGGGAGAAGTTCTCACACTATGCAAGTTAAAGGGAAGCTGAGTGAGATATTAGATACTGATTTATATAAATTGATAATGAATTAATCATTCTTTGAAAAGGTTTCGTGGAGTGAGAGGGATGCTCTCTCGCTCACTTCGTGTTCGCTTGTCAGCGATGCTCGGCTTCAAATGCCATCGTGGCATTTGCCGCCTCAACAACTTGTTCCATGATCAAAACTTGAAAATCTTGAATATCGCACAAATAAAAAAAGCCCCGACAGAGTCGAGGCTTTTTTCATGGTGGGCCATGCAAGACTTGAACTTGCGACCACCCGGTTATGAGCCGGGGGCTCTAACCAACTGAGCTAATGGCCCTCAATTGGAATTTTGAAACTTAAATTTATCCAAGTTTTGGTAATCTGGCTACAAAATTTTGCTATGTGGCAGTGGTGCGATGTGTAATTGGCGGGAGTAGTCAAATACGCAAAACAATGAAATGATACTCTCATGACAAAGTTTAGTAAGTATAGCTCTAATGGAAATGACTTCATTCTCATTGATAATCGCGATGGGAAGCAAGACGTTGGCAACACACAAAAATGGCAGCAACTATGTCAGCGCTGCTTTGGTATCGGTGCCGATGGAGTGGTTTTTCTGGAAAGTAGTGACAAGTATGACTTTCATATGCGCTACCTAAATGCTGATGGCAATGAAGAGAGTATGTGTGGAAACGCAACTCGTGCTATCACTGACTTCTATCGCCGTACGACGCAAACAAAGAATACTGACTTTAAATTTACTACGGGAAGTGGGCTCTACTCTTCAGGTATTGAAGGTGATGTCATCTGGGTTCACATGGCCGTCATTAAAGACGCTGATCTATATGATCTCTCGAACAAATATGAAGATGCTCAAGATTCGTACTATATTAATACTGGTGTTGAACACAGTGTATTTATGGTCTATGACGCGCAAGAAGTTGATGTTGATTCTGTTGGCAGACGCATTCGCTTTGATGAAGATTTCCCTCGAGGCTCAAATGCTAACTTCATTAATCAAATTGATGAAGGTGAGTGGCGTATTCGAACATATGAGCGTGGGGTCGAAGCCGAGACCTTTGCTTGTGGGACGGGGAATGTCGCAGCGGCATGTATGCTGTGGGATAAGGAATATGAACATAGAGACGAAATAGAATTTCTCACAAATGGTGGTATACTATTTGTTAAAAGAGTCGATGGCTTCATCTATTTAGGGGGCCAGACAAAACTTGTCTATACTGGTGAATTTAATGATTAAAAAGTTTTTATTACTTCTCCTTCTATGTCTAAACACATATGCCACAATTTTTGTGGAAGTTGTGATGACTCATGAAAAGGACTTCGAAGGGCAAACGATTCTCATGAGTGAACTTCACTTCATAGAAAATATTCAGCCAGAAAAGATGAGTCGATTTGTGATGAAGAGTAAGATCGATCTTCTCTTAAGTGGTCAATTTGTTGATAGCGGTGAAATCTATGGCCCAGGTGCTATGGTTAGAATAGAAGGGAGAGTTCTTTCCAAAACGCTCTCAAAGAGTTTTGAACTGAGTCTTAATTTAGGAACTGAAGGTGATGTTGTTTTCAGTGAACCTGAGCTTGGTCAAAAAACAAAAATTAAAATCAAACCAGTAGTTCATTAATGTCTGAAGAAAATTTTGAAAGATTAGATAAGAAACTCGTCGAGCTCGGCCTTGTTGCTACTCGCAGTCGTGCCCAACAGGTAATAGGTGATGGTAAAGTCACTGTTGCGGGTAAAGTTGTAACTAAAACATCATATAAAGTTTCAAGTAGTGATGACGTTCAACTTAATGAAAGTAGCGAAGAAGTTGGCCGTGGCTTTCATAAAATTGCCGGTGCCCTCGAAGCATTTGATGTTATTATTGAGAATAAATTAGTCGCAGATGTTGGTGCCAGCACTGGTGGTTTTACGCAATTTTGCCTAAATCATGGAGCCTCTAAAGTCTTTGCCATTGACGTTGGGCATGGACAACTTGCACCAAGTCTTGTTAGTGATGCTAGAGTGGTAAACCTCGAAGGAACAAATATAAGGGAGCTTCATAAGTTAGACAAAGCTGTTGATCTTTGTGTTGTTGACCTTTCATTTATTTCCCTGAACTTGATTTGGAAAAATTTAGTTGATATCAGTAATGACGATGCTGAAATGATCGTTCTTTTTAAACCTCAATTTGAAGTTGGAAGAGATGGTATTGGTAAGAAGGGAATTGTAAAAGATAATAGTTATGTTCTAAGGGCCGTTGAAGAAATGAAGATTCAATGTGAAGCCATGGGACTTGGGATTCTTGGATTTAAGCCTTGTGTAATTAAAGGACGTAAGAGTGGAAATCAAGAATACTTTTTATATTTAAAGAAGAACGCTAAATCTCTTCTTTCGCTAGAAGATTTGAATAAAGAAGTTGGAGAATAAAATGAGAGTATGTGTATTTTGTGGATCATCAAGTGGAAAGGGTGAAACGTATCTAAATTATGCCAAGGACTTAGGTGAGAAGCTTGTCGGTAATGGCCACTACCTCGTTTATGGTGGTGCCTCTATTGGTGTAATGGGAAAGATTGCAGATACAATGCTGGCTAAAGACGGACACGTTATTGGTGTTATGCCAAAGTCTCTTATTGATTGGGAAGTAGGGCATCAAGGTCTAACTGAGTTTATAGAAGTGGATACAATGCATACTCGTAAAGAAAGAATGTATGAGCTTTCAGATGTCTTCGTGACTTATCCTGGTGGGTTTGGAACACTTGATGAATTATTTGAAATTACAACATGGGCACAGCTTCAATATCACAAGAAGCCAATCTATTTAGTTAATGTAAACGGCTACTTTGATCATTTAATTAAACATATTGAAAATTCAGTTGCTGAGGGATTTATCTCGAAAGAGCACTTTGAGTTGATTACGATTTTAAATTCAAATGAAGAATTAATGGAGAGGATCAATTAAGATCCTCTCATATATTTTATTCTTGTAGAATAATATAAATATTTGGCTCGTCGATTTCGATTTTATCATTTTCAAATCTTTCTAATTCTTTGAAAATTGTACGACGAACATTAAATAGTCCAGCTTTTGCCTTATCAATTCTAATATTAACAATTTTATTTCCTAGGTCGTAAGATGCACGTCCTTCAAACTTAACTTTTACACCTTTAGAAACATTTCCTTTAAGGTGGCCATCAAACTTTCCACCACGAATATTAAGCTTTAAGTCATCAATTTCGACAGCACTTCCAAGAGTTTCATATTCATTTGTTAGATTGTAGAAACTTCTCTCACTACTTTGAAAAAAAGCACTACCAACATTTAGACTAAGATAATTAAAACAGTTTTGTAGAAGCTGCTCGTATTCATTACCTTCACGGCTTTGCTTTTGACACTCTAAGCTTGTTCCGGATAGACGAGTTGAAAATCCTTCTCCACTAGCTTGTACTTGGTTTAAGTTCAATCCAATATTAGTGTCGCCGTTATTGTAATTAATATTTGAGATTCCAATTTTTTCGGCATCGTTGATTTGAAGTGATGAAAGGTCTAACTCAAAAGATTCGTTATCAATAGAAAAGATTAATGTTCCACCATAGTTTTCAACTTCTAGATTTGGATTGATAAAGTCTCCAAAGCCCTTAATTGAAATTTCTTTACTTGTTCCCGTCCCTTTAGGACTTGTATAATTAGCATTCAGTTGGTTGATTTTTCCAATAGGAAATGCTGGTTTCTCATTAAGATCATTGGCATAGGCCGTGGAAATATTGGTGAAAATTAGGCAATAGGATGCCGCTATCATTTGACATGACTTCTTCAACATAAACAACTCCGTTTGATTGTGTGTGGTTAGAAACAAAATCGGGATAAAGTCATGCTTTACGTAGAATTTGATGAGCTCTTAGAAAAAAGGGTAAATAATGCCGCTTTAGTTGAGTCTAAGTTGTTAAATTTACATTCATTGATACAGTAGTTGTTCACTTTGATAGACTATTCAAGAATCGAGTTTTTGTGTTAAAGTGCGAGAAATGTTCAAGAAAATTACGTTCCTATTTATCCTCTTTCTATTTGTCTTAGCAGGCTATGTATTATCACGTGTGCCCGTTCTAAACATTAATAGACTGGCCAGTGGTTATGTTAAAACGACTGTAAAGAATGAAGATGTGTCTTATCTTGTAACAAGTAAGAGACCTCGCAATTGGGCCTATATCAATACTATGCCGAAGCATGTTTACTATGCCTTCATTGTTAGTGAAGATTGGTCATTTTATGAGCACCAAGGTGTCGACTTTAGACAAATCTATCATGCTGTTACTGATCACTTAAAAGGTGAGAAGTTGAGAGGTGCAAGTACAATTTCTCAGCAGCTTGCAAAGAATCTTTATACTAAGAGTGAAAGAAGTCTTGAACGAAAAGTCTTTGAACTTTTTACGACAATGTATTTAGAAGAAAAGTTATCAAAGAATCGAATTCTTGAAACCTATTTGAATGTCATTGAATTTGGAAAAGGCTTGTATGGAATAAAAGACGCAAGTTGGTACTATTTTAAAAAGCGCCCTGCTGATTTGAATCCAAAAGAATCTGCTTTTTTAGCAATGTTACTTCCTAATCCAAAAATTTATTCACAATCGTTTAGAGACAAGAAGCTAACTGAGTATGCAACGACAACAGTTAACTCAATCCTTCGAAAAATGAAAGTTACTAAGGCCATATCGGAAGAAGAGATGTTAGCCTATCAAAAGGAAGCCCTTTCATTTGAGCAGGTAACTGTTAAAGAAAGTGGAAGTAAGCAAATACTAGAAGAGGAATTCTTTGAGCTTTAAAAGTGCCTTGGAGCAAGTATATTCAAATACATCATTGAAGCCAGCAAAGAAGCGTCGAGAACTTCTTGTCGAGCAAATGTTTGCTAATGAAGCTTCTGGTCTTGATTGTCTTAAGTGTACTGGCCGATGTTGTACGTATGAAGCAAATTCGATGCAAATGACTTCAATTGAGGCTCTAGAGGCTATGGCCGTTCTTGAAGAGAAGAATCTTCTTAATGATGAAACTAAGAAAAGGCTTGAAGATTGTATTTCAGAGTTTCGCCTAGATAAGTATATTCAAATAGGCCCTGGAGAGTTTTTTAGAAAGTCATATACATGCCCTTTCTATTTTTATCCAAGTTTTGGTTGTGGACTAGGTGTTGATCATAAACCTTACGGATGTATTGCATTTAATCCATGTGAAGCGAATCAAGAGGATGGTGGGAACTGTCAAAGTGATTTAGATATTCAAGAAAAGCGAAATCTTCAATTTGAAAAAACAGAAGATCTCGCAGACAAATATTTATATGATCAATATAAAGTTTCTCTATTAAAAGAACCGATCCCAATTAAACTACTCGAAATTTGGAAGAAGGTTTATTCCGAAAAATTATAACGTAATCCCATTACCATTGTTGTAACAGTAAAGTCGGTATCGTAGATGAAGTTTACATTAGAACCTGAGCTATAGTGATAACCGCCATATATATAAAAGCGTTTGCTCAATGGAATCTCAATATCCATTCCTAAAGTCCAAAGTAAGTAAGAGTCATCTTCTAAAACATCATTATTACTATATTCACGATTAACATACTTGAATCCAAATAGAGGCTGAAACCACCAGAGCTTAAAGGCCGTAGTTGCCATTAAACCGCTTTCTTTCAAGTCTGTTTTGATTGTGCTTGATTCTAATTCATACGTGGCTTCGTCATAAGTGTTTTGATAGTAAGAAATTTTTGTTAACAGCCAATTCGTTTCTTCTGAAATTCCAATATGAAAGCCCGTACCATCTGTTTTATACGGACCAAGACTGACATCCGGAGAAAATAGATTGTCGATAGTTGTCTTTTCTTCATAAGTCGGCATTTGCGCACCAGCAACAATTCCATACTTTGCAGCACATGAAGTTAGAA
This sequence comes from Halobacteriovorax sp. DA5, assembly GCF_002903145.1. Classification (NCBI taxonomy): domain Bacteria; kingdom Pseudomonadati; phylum Bdellovibrionota; class Bacteriovoracia; order Bacteriovoracales; family Halobacteriovoraceae; genus Halobacteriovorax; species Halobacteriovorax sp. DA5. Next base: position 82,863 of record NZ_PPDJ01000009.1, read on the forward strand.
AAAATAAAATTAAAATCGGAAATAAAACCTTCATACCTCTCCCTTAAATAAATAATAAATTCATTGTTAAGTATTATTAAAATTTATTTAAGAGAGAAAAAGTTCTTTATATGTTGTTTAAGATAAGCTCTGATAGCGGTTTTGGAAGAATATTGTTAGGAACTTTCATGATAATGTGGCCGCCTTCTTTGTTTTGAAATTTACCAAAGCTATCATCAAAACGAAACTCTGCATTCTCAAATGTACGCACATTGATTTCATTACCATTGACGTGATCTACGAATGAAGATTCAAACTTAAGTTTCTCTAAAGACAACTCTTCATTCAAGATAAAGAACCAGTGATAGATTTCTGCCTTTGGAGCATCGTCAGCTAATCCCAACTTTTTTACTTCAATAACAGATACATTTTCATTCATAAAATAAAATAATGTTTCAAATTTTTTTTCCATAAAAATATTTTACTTTGCTAAAAGACGAAGAGTAAAGAAATTGGCAGGGATATTTGGTTAAGAATCAGATTAGGAAATTTATACGGTCAGATGAAGTCTTTGGGAATGTTCAAAAAGAAATATAAGAATGAATTGCTATAAAAAAGAAAGAAGAAGTGAATAAAAGTATACTGAAACACATCATCTAACCGATATAAATCCTAAATCTGTAACTATAATATCAGCAATGTAGATGATGTCAAATAAAAGTTTGACTAATGAAACTTTCAAGGCTTGATTTAATTTAAATTATTGAAATAAGGGAGGTGAGCAGGGCGTTGGCCCTACTCACTAAGGTTATTTATGGTTAGGCAGCTTTATTGCCACCGACGAGGTCGATAACTAATTTGACGATATCATCGAGATTATCTGCTTGGCCTTTTAGAATTGCGGCCGAGCGAGATGCTTCTTGTGCAGAGTTATTATTTTGAATTGTTGTTTCATCGATGAGTCTGATTGCATTCGTAATTTCATTTACACCTTGTGTTTGTTCGTTACATGCACTTGCGATCTCAGTAATTTTTCCATTTACGTTCTGTACATTGAAAACGATTTTATCGAGAACTTCTTTACACTGGCCGGCCTTCTGTCTTCCAGCATCAACAGTTTTTGAACTGCTTTGAATAACTTCATTTACCATTGCAGTTGTGCCTGAAACAATTGCTTCGACATTCTTGATTGATTCATCAATTAATACTTTGATTTCATCAGATGCAGCTCCAGACATTGATGCAAGAGATCCGATCTCTTCTGCAACAACAGCAAAACCTTTTCCACTTTCACCTGATCTAGCAGCTTCAACAGAAGCATTGAAAGAAAGAAGTTTCGTTTGAAAAACAATGTCATTAATAACTTTAGTCTTATCTTCAATTTCTTTAATGATATTTAAGATCTCTTGAACTTGGTTATTACTACTTTCCATTTTCTTCATTGCATCTGTGTTGCTATTTGAAATATTCTCAATAGCGTAAAGCATTTCATCGATAGTGCGTTTACCGTTTTGTACTTCGTACTCAGACTGCTCACCTGACTTTTTAGAGTCCTCAGCGAATTCAGTATTTCTTCGTATCATTGAAGATATTTCATCAACTGAAGCAACTGTTTCTTGAAGAGACGCAGCCTGTTCATTAGTTGCAGCAGATAATTGAGTTGATGTGTTATATGTTACTTTGGAACCGTTAGCGACTTGTAGTGAAGTTTCTTTAAGTTGATTTGCCATTGTTAGGAGAGGATTTGATACACTTGTTTTTAAAACGAAAGCAAATAATGCACCAATAACAATAAGACCGATAAAACCGAACATTGCTTGGTTTAGAAAGACGCTGAAAATATAATCATTAACGTCGTCAACATAGATACCTGTACCAAGTACCCATCCCCATGGCTTGAATAACTCAACGTAAGAGTACTTCTCAACAAATACATTACTATCAGCTTTACTATTCCAGATGTAGTTAACAAAACCTTTGTCCTGTTTTTTTACAAGAGCAACAACGTCATTAAAGAGAGGTTTTCCTGCCTTGTCGACAAATGTCTTAACACTTTTTCCTCTAAGGCCATCACTTGGGTGAACGATCATTCTTGGCTCAAGGTCATTGATCCAAACATAGTCATCCATATCACGTCCATAGCGAATACTTGCAATGTAATGTTTTGTGATCTCTTTAGCTTCCTTTAATGTATACTCACCAGCTTCCACTTTTTCGTTCATCGACTCAAGGAAGTGATAAGCGGTTTTAGTCACATCCTCAATTTGATTTTTCTTTTCCTGTAATAGCGCAGACTTTGTTGAGCTATAAGAGTAGGCAATAAAGATTGAAGTGAAGATAACAAATGGTATGAGGGCCATCAGAATTATCTTCGTGTTTAAACTTAGACTTTTCATTAACGCTTTCATAATTCTCCTGAGTTTCTATACAATTTCTAAAGATTCTTGCTATAACTTCGGTAAAAGAAATGTATTTGTTAGTGATGTTAATCAGTTTTTAGGCTCGTTTCGCTAACAATTTTGTAAGTTTGAAACGAAATTTGTTACAATTTATCTAAGCAAAACTAATCTTGATGAGAAAATAAATGAAGTTACTTTCAACTAAAATATTTCCTCTCATAGGCCTTGTTGTCTCTGGGATCTATCTTCTAAATCCGACCGCTGGAATTATCGAATTAATTCCAGATAATATTCCCTATATTGGTAACCTCGATGAAGCGGGTGCCGTGATTCTGTTTCTATCTTGTTTAAAGATACTTCGCGCCAAAAAAGAAAGAGAGTAATTTTCTTAGTTTCCTAATCAGCAAAATCAAAGGTAAAATTATAATGTGAACATCTTTGTAATTAGACAAAGATCTTTACACTTTTGTACCTAAAATTGATCAAAAAATGACACTTGATTAATTTATAGGCAGATAATGGAGATGTATCTAATCGAAATCTTGTGACTACTGGTGGCATGATTGTTGCAGTAATTTCAGTATGTTTAAGAGTTAATCTCTAATTAATATATAGGAGCAAATTATGAAAATTGTTAAAGGTTTATTCATCTCTTCACTCGTTATGGTTTCAACTGCTTACGCGGCAACAACTGGAACTCTTGTTTTAAAAGGGCAAGTTCCTGCACTATTGTCAATTAGTGTTACACCAGAGGCCGTTGCATCTGCTCTTCCTCTAGACACTACTCAAGTGGACTCTAAAGTTGCTACTGTAAATGAGGTTTCAAACTCAAATAGTGGTTATACTGTTTCTTTTAGTTCAGCAAACCAAGGAAAGCTAGTTCACAATTCAGTTACTTCATCGTCAATCGACTATGCATTAAGCTATGACGGAAATGCTGTTGATTTATCAACTACTGATGTATTCACATTCTCATCTGCGGCAAGTGTGAATGTCGATAAGGATTTAGCAATTTCTTATACTGGTGTCGATCACCAAAACCTTATTCAAGGTGAATACGCTGATACAGTTACTTTAACGATTGCAGCTAATTAATACTTAAGTTTTTTAGTCAGATATCCGATAGGCAGAGTGATGAAATACTTTACTCTGCCTTTTTTATTTGTCACCTCCCTTCTTTCACTCAGTGTTTACGCGAGTGAGGCCAAAGAATTACACTTGAGAGGAAGAGTTCCAGCGTCTGTTGTAGTCGTTGATGAGGTCGGTACTAAAGAGCCAAATGATGCTATTAAGTCTAATCTTGATAAGAATTCTTATGATGTTAAAAAGTCTGAGAAGAATGGCCATCCAATGATTGAAATTTCCTTTCATTAATTCATCTTCAATTAAAATTTGTGTATAATAAATAGGGTCTAAGCTGTCATGGAGGAAGCTTGAAGTTACTTATTTTATTAGCACTTTTCCCACTTTTAATGTCTTTTACTTTCAGGCCTACTAGTCAAACAATTGATCTAAGCAATGGGCAAAAGGCTACTCAATTTCAAATCGAAAATACGTCATCTGAAATGATTCCTGTAACGGTAAATGTCTTTGAACGAATACAAAAAGAAGACGGAAGCGAGTCCCTTCCTAAGACAAATGATGTGAGTGTTTTCCCTCCTCAACTTATAATCTCGCCAGGGGATCGAAAAACTATTCGTGTGGATTGGAAGGGAGATACGAATATCTCTTCTGAAAAAGTTTATCGAATTGTTGCTGAGCAAGTCCCTTTAAAGCGTGGAAGTACTAATAATAAGAATCGTGGTGGTATTAAGATGCTGCTCAAGTATATGAATGTTCTATATGTAACGAAGAAGGAATTTAAACCTAAACTTGAAGCGAGTCATTATAATGTTGGAAAAAAGATTCGAGTTTATATTGCTAATAAGGGAAATTCTCATCAATACCTAAAGAACGTAAGGTTTGAATTTGTAAAAGGTGATCAGAAGTTATCGATCCCAGCTAAAGAGCTCTCAAAGCTTAATGGACAAAATATTTTGGCCAATACGACACGATACTTTGAATTTAATAATACAATTAACCTAAAAAATGGATATGAGTTAAGAGCGTCTTTTGATAAGTAATTATAGACCAATTCTATTTGTTGCATTCCTGTCTCAATTGAGTCCTTTAACTGCTTATGCTCAGTCTGAAACTGAGCTATTTCGTAGTGTCTTTGGTGAAGTTAATTATGAAGCACAATTAGAACTTATTCTTCATGGGAAATCTCTTGGGGATATTCCAGTAAAACTTCAAGGAAGCCAGTTAAAGTATATTGATAGTGTCATACTAAATGAAAAGATTAGAGGCATCGTTAAGGATGAAAAATATAAATTAGTCGACACTTCTAAGAAGTGGGTTGCTACTTCAACAATTCCTTATACTCTAAGTTATGATTCTAAGGCATTACAGGTGGTATTAGATATACCTGTAGAGAGTCTAAAATCTGTTTTCTATTCGTTAGAAGAAAACCCAAAAATTAAATACGCTGGTCAAACTATTGAGGCTGCCCCATTTGCTGGTTCGATTAATTATCTTCTTGATAAGAACTTCGGTGATTCGTATCTTGGTGGTGATTCTCTAACTTTGAATATTAACTCCTTCTTAAATATAAAAACCTATGTTTTGCAGTTGAATGGATTCTATGTTGATGATGAAGATAGTAGCGATCCTTATTGGACGCGAAGAGACTTTAGTTTAACAAAGGATTTTGAATCCTCACGCCTTCGAACGAGGTTAGGGGATACTACAACGGGCCGCTTAGGCTTTATGCAATCAAAAGCAATAGGTGGTTTTAATTTAAGGAAACAGTTTTCAATTAATCCTTATGAGACACCTTATACGCAAGGAGAGAAAGAGTTTCAAATTGTTAGACGATCTAATGTTAGTACTTATGTTAACGGGACTCTTGTAAAAAAAGAAATCCTACCTGCTGGTAATTATCGTTTATCAAATCTTCCACTTGTTAATGGCATTAATAATGTACGTGTAGAAATTGATGATGGAAGTGGTGTTAAGCAGTTATTAGAATTTAATATCCCAACATCACTATCGATTTTAAAAAGAGGTGAGTTTGATTATTCGTTAAGTGTGGGAAGAAAGTCTGATGATTCTGGAAAAACCCGTAGTTATGTCGATAATAATGAGTTTTATAGTGGCCTTGTTCAATATGGTTTTACTGACCTATTTTCAACAGGTGCCTATTATCAAAAAGATGACAAATTTCAATTAACTGGTCTTTATAATGGTATTGCTACAGAGTTTGGAAACTTCTTTCTGGGGAATGCTTATTCTGATTATAAGAATTTTAATATAAGTGGCTATGCAACTTCTTTGACTTGGCAATTTCAGGATATCGCAGGATACTTGCTTGAAAACCTATCATTTACAGCGCGTTATGAAGTTTTCGGTGGAGACTTTAGGGCTACGGCCGATTATAATGGGCCTTCGATTAAAAATAACTATCAACTTAATTTATCATTTCCTATTTTCTCTCATAGCTCGATAAATCTGGGAGCCGGCCATGAAGAATATCGTGATTCTGGAAATGGTTCTCGAAATTTCATCCGTACCTCGTTGAATATTAATCCAATTAATAACTTAAATATAAATCTTTATGCTGCTAGCACAAAAGATTTAAATAATCCGACTGATCACTCTGTTTCTGCTTTTTTAACATGGTCTTTTCCTTCTCATAATAGCTATGTTTCAATGTTTAGAGATTTTGAAAATAAATCAAGTCGAATATCTTACACTAAAGATAATAGTAATGAGCTATATAAGCCGAGATATACAGTTTCCGCAGATGACGATGAAGTTAATAGTCGCTTAAATTTAAGTGCTAGTATGCCAACGCCTATGGCCGATTACTTTTTCAAGGCATCTTATGCTCATGAAAAGAATGGTGAAGATTATAATCAGATAGGATTCGGGATATCGACGACTTCATTATTCGCGTATGATAATGGCCTTGCTTACGCTCAATCTCGTTCTAATACTAATAGTTTTGCCCTCTTTAAAACTAAAGAATCTTTAAAAGATCAAAAGCTCATTATTAAATCAACATCAGTTCATGCAGACACTCAAACTCCGCTCTTTGGGGAGCTTGCAATAACTGATATGGTTCCATATCAATACCGTGAAGTACAATTAGACCCAACTGCTCTTGATTATGGAACAACACTGGAGAAAGAAAAGTTTGTTCTTTATCCGACTTATCAATCAGGACATCTTATCAATATTAGTGACAATGGCCTTTTAAGTCTTAAGGGGAAAATTACACGTAATGGAAGACCGGTTTCACTGGAGATCTGTCAGTTAGGGGAGAAGGTCTTCTTCACTGATCGAGAAGGTTACTTCTTTGTGGATGGTGTTGATAATGAAACAAGTTTACTTAAAATAAGTGGTAAGGAAGTTAAAAATATTTCGATAAATCAAGAATCCCGTGGGATCATTGATATTGGTACGATTGAGATAGAGGGGAATTAATATGACATTGTTTAAAGCTTTAGTAGCTACATTCTGTGTCTCATCAGTTTTAGCGGCAAAATGCGACTTAAATGTTAGCGTAAATAATTTTGTTGGGACAATATCTTCAAGCGTTCAAGCTGTTTCCCACCCTATTACAATTTCACGTTCTAGAAACGCAGCTCAATGTGAAGTCATTAGGGCCTTCTATAGTACTGGTGGAGCTGGGAACTATAATCGTATGGCATCGACTTCTAATAATTCGATTCCTTATAACTTATATAGTGACAGTAATATGGCTACAGTTCTTAAAGATGTGTCGGATGCAACTCAAGCTGGTGAGTATAGTGTGATTAATTTACCAGTGAGATACAACTCTTATCAGTCGAATTTTTATATTAAGCAGGTTGATCTCGATACTGTCTTTTCAAGTGGCTCTGGTTACTTTGGCGATAATATTCAAATTAGTTTCTATAGTATTAAAAACAACGGCCAGCTTGAGTATGAAACGACTGCGTATTTTTATCTGCAGTTAGTTGTTCCAAGATATGCTGAGCTAAGCTTAGTTCCTTTGGGTTCTCCTCATGACCCTAACTCTACTCAATATATAATGAATTTTGGAAATTTAACGAGTCAGGATGTAAAGAGTGCAACTCTGAATGTGAAGGGAAATGTAGGCTTCGGTGTTTATATGACTTCACAGAATGGCTCTCTGTTAAAGAATGCAGCAAGTAGTGTTCCTTATCAAGTTAAGGTGGGACCAAACAATTACGCATCTCTTTCAAATGCTGGACAAGAGACCTTCATGTTTCAGCGTAATAATGCCACTTCAATCAATGCTGAGAGCTATCCTATCTATGTGAAATTAGGGAATGTTCCAACAAATGCTTCGACTGGTGATTATGAGGATGTCATTACAGTCACAGTTAAAGCTTGGTAAAAATATTACTTAAGTAAATTGCTCAAGTTGTCGATAAGAACTCCATGAATATAAAAGACCTAAAGTACGGTGTTGCCGTACTCGCAATTGGTGCGACTACTTTTTACTTTACTGAAAACTATATTGCAGACTCTAGGCAAGCTAAACGAACCATCGCTAGTGAAGCTGTTGCCAACAACTGTCTTGATGCTGTTGGATCATTCTTAGGACCTAAGAAAATTGAGCCATTTGCAAAGGTTAATCTTGTGCTAAAAGAAAATGCACGCAAGGTTAATGGTAAGATTGTAGGCTATACTCGAAGTGGTTTTGAAATTAGAGGTTACGGTAGCCATCAGTTAGTTTCTTATAATGAGATCTCAACAATTAATGGCAAAGAACTAAGCTCGGTTGAAATTTATCGTTTACTTCTAGCTGCTGAAATTGGAAAAACAAATTCTGATCAAATCCAGGTGCGTGTCCTGAATAATATTGAGTTTGAAGATATAAAAGGTCATAACTTCAAAACAGATGGGGTAACAATTAGTTTTCAAGATCAGCAAGGTGTAAAATATAAGATTCCACTTGAAGAGATCTATCACTTCTCTGCTATCGATCCAGTTGATGTTGCAAGAAAAGAAGTACAAACATTTGAAGGTGAGTTTGTATCGGTTCGTTTGACTAATGGTGACGTTGAAGATGGTGTAATTGTTCTATCTGCTGATAGGAAATTTGCAGAACTTACAAGCGTTCATGACGAAACTGAAGTCGTGCAAATCCCTCTTGATGAGATTGAATTAGTCATACAGTAATGACTCTATAGAATAAATTTAAAAACGAGATAAGGTGTTATATTAAACACAATCACAAGTAACTTGAAGTTCGCTAGGTATTTAAAATACATCTTAGGGAACTTCTTTTCTTTAATTCCAAACATACTAGCGTGAATCTCAATTACTTGTTTTTTGAATATGAGAATCATTACTGTTGAAAGTAATAAAAAACCCATATTTATAACTGCACAATAACCTAAGAAAGATGTCATCAATTCTGTCTTCATTAAATCTCCATTAGTCCTTACTTGGTAAGTTTTCGGCAAAGCCTCTAAACGCATAGGCTAAGATATCACGATCAACTGGTGTTTTAGGGAATGGGTATTTCTTATTCATACTTTCAGTGTTTTTCTTAGATGAAAAGGCCGAGACTAGATCAATGATCTTGTCTACACCGTCTCTTTTTCTAATTGTGTATTCTAAGTCATTACGATCTGATTTCTTTATAATACCATTCCAGGCAAGGTATTTATTTCTAATATCATAGATAGAGAAGTTAATATCCATACTTCTTCTTGTCGTCGTTGTTAAACTACGATCGCCGGTTTCTTTTCCTTCTGCGTTTGTGATAGCTGATTCTGTTCTATCATTTTCAATTATGTCACTTTCAATTCTGGCAAAGACAAGGTAGCGACGTTTCGTTATATTTTGTCCTAATATCGTAAGGGATTTCTCACTGAGAATTCCATCTTCTTCAATTTCACGTAGTATCTCACGATAGAGTCCTCGACCAATTTTTTTGATCAGTGGTGATGCATTATCAACGAGTAAGTCTCTTCTTTTTTCTTGTAATTCGACACGAAATTGATTTGCTGTACTTATTTGCTTCTTATAATCCCAGTTCTCTCCAGTATGGACTATCCCTGCAATTGTTAATCGTTCTGCTTGAACATTTGTATATGTGAAATCGGCCGTCTTTCTTAGGCCATGTACTTTTGTTGCACATGAAGTAATTAGTAGGGTGCTTAAAAGCACGATAAACTTTAACATCTATTTCTCCAGTCTCTAGTTAAGCTAAAACCATTTTATTAGAGCAGGACCCACTTAACAATAGGTTAGATTTTACGTAGTTATCATTATGAAAAATTAAGATGAAATTAAATGTATGAACCTGTTTTGATGCTATTATGAAGATGGTAGGAATCCTTCGGGAGGACTGCTCAGCTCGCAGCTTCTGTCTGTGGGCAAGAAAAGAGGTCCTCGCATTTGGCGAGGGCCTTTTTTTTTGTAAGGTTTTAAATCTGAGCAAAGAGGTCAACTTGATTTCCATTTGGGTCTCTAACTGAAGCGTATCTTTGTCCCCAAAAAGCATCCCATGGTGATTTTTCGATTTCAAAACCAGCGTCGACGATACGTTGGAATAGCTTATCTACTTCACTAGGGGTTGTTTGTTGAAAACATAGAGTGATTCCAGAATTTATAGGCTCTTTCCAATCGTTATTAATCTCTTTAAGCAAATCGAATGAATCTAGCATGATTCGTAGTCCATTTTCTTGCGTGGCCTCATAATGGCCCTTTCCATATTCTTCAAAATCAAAGTTTAATAAGTTGTAAAATTGAATAGTTTTTTCAATATTCTTACAAGCAATTCCAATCGCGCTTACACTCATAGTGACTCCTTATTCTTAGATTTAGTTTTTGTTGTCTTGTTTTAACCACAGCTTAAATTGACATGATTTGCCCTGTGGCTTTTATTAAAGATACATTTTTTATCGGGACTGAACAATATCATAGGAGGATATGTGAAAAAGTTAACAAAAATGGCAGTTGCCCTGGCCGTACTTTCTACGGTTGCAACGTCTGTTTCTGCTTCATCGAGAGTAATTCGTGACAACCGTTTAAAAGATTTAGGAATTTCACCTGTCTTAGGGCGAGGATACTCGATAGCGACCAATACTTATCAAAGTACATGTTTGGGTAAAATTGAAACGACTCAGCCATCATATGATTTAAAATATCGATATATTGAAATTGAACAAGATTGGGAGACCCAGTATAGACGCTCTTTTGAAACAAAGAATACTTTTAAATTTCTATTCTTAAAAAATAATGTAAATGTTTTTTCAGAAGTAGAGGGTAATACAACATATCACTATCACTATATCTTTGCCGATATTGATGTTGATAGTTACTATCATTCACTTTCAGAAGGAAATAGTGATTTAAGTGAGAGTGCCGCAAGTCTTTTAACTAAAGGGGACGTTGTTGGTTTCTTTGATTCTTGTGGTCCCTATTATGTACGCTCAATCGGTCGTCACTCGAGCTTCCTAGGTTTACTACGTTATCGAACAACATCAGTTGAAAGAGATGTGAATTTTGAACTCGAACTTAAGTCGAAGATGCGTGGTTTCTTCTCAGGTGGTTCAACTGATACAACAATTTCAACAGAGTTTAGAACGGAAACACAGACCAAGAGACTAGAGATTAATATCTGGGCATACGGACTTGGTAAAGGTGAACTTGCAGATATTATTCCAACAGACATTGATAGCTTTAAAGACTCAGTACGTGATGTTGTAAAAACGATGCAAGATCCAAATGCTGGCCGTATTACAACAATGGAAGTCGCTCCTTGGATTGAAAATACTCAATTCCAAGATCTTTTAGAGTTAGAAGATGAAGAAGAAAAATTACTATTTGAAAAGAAAAAGAATCTAGAGGCCAATGCTGAAATTATAAGCGAGCTTGATCGAATTGATAGAGCACAAGTGGATCAATACTTTAAGGCAAGTAATTGTCGCCGAATTCTTGAAGATGAATATTTAAATATTGATGATGACTTTGGTGGAGGATATGAACCCGAGAATACATTCTTCTCTAACTTATCTCAACCAAATAGTCAGAGCTCTGAGATTTCACTGGAAGCGTTTGATGCTGTTCTTTCTACTGAAAAGGTCGAAGAATATCTGATCGCAAATTATATATTTAATTATGGACAGCCTGAACCAACTCCTGAACCGGAAACAGGTGCGCTAGCTTGTATTAAATCGATTCATGAACAAGGTATCGATCAGGTACACTTTAGAAATATTTCTGCGTGTGTCGATGCCAGATTAACGGGGGTGCCAGTGTCTCCTCTTTTAGATAACTATTGTATGCCAGAGTTGGCAAGAGTCATTATTCCTGATGATGCATAATTTATGAAAAATATAGCTTATATACTTTTAATAATTTTCCTAGGTGGGGCCAAAGCAGTGGCCCTGCCTCTACAAAACACAATTAATGAAGAGAATTTTCATTCTTCTTTGTATATTGATGACCCACGCGTTACACAGCTAAATGGACATCTGAAATTATTAGATGGTTTCTCAAGGAAATTGTTTAAACAATCAAATACGTGTTTCGATCTACAGGACTTCAAAGGGACACAACAATTTAATATTCAGTTAGATTTTCATCAGAAGGTTATTGGTACAAATCTCTATAACCCTTTCTTTAGTAAGTACTATAATAATATCTACAGTAGTCATGTTGATAAAATTCTTAGGGCCCAAGATCAAAAGATTACAAATACAATACAGATTGCAATACATAAAACAACATATGCACGAGAGCGAGATACTGAGTATGTTGATATTAATTCACGTTATAATCAACTGATAACAAATGGTGATTTTTTTAAATTTAGTGAATTATGTGGAAGTGGTTATGTGAACTCTTTTAATAAATACGCAGGAGCATGGTTTACTATTGTATTTAATCGAAGTGCAGATAGTGATGATTCTGTTTTCACAAATCTCCTTGAAGCTTATATTCGTTTATTTGATTCAACTGCAGAACCAAAGATAAGGGCACAATTAAATAGAGAACTTGCTAATCGTGCAGCGGTTCTTTATGCCGAATTTAGAGGAGTGAATCCTTTAACTATACCTATTCAAAATCTTAGAGATATAGCGGAATTTAGATCCTTAATTACAAGAATTAAGTCTGCCATGCTAGCGTCAGATGCTGGCCTTTATATGGCCTTGGAATATACTCCTTGGGGTTATAATGATGTTTTTCAAAAATCTTTTTATGACTTTCTTGTTCGAAATAGTAAGGAACCGATTCCTTCTGAACCAAATAGAGCTCAGTGGTTTAACTTTTATCAAAACATGGAAATAGCAAGACTAATGAGTGACGCTATTGCTTATGAATCAGATATCGTTGGGCGATTTGAAGTCTGTCGTAATCAAATGTTAAGGGACTGGCCACTACGTGGAAATGAGAAAAAGTTATTCGTTAATCATCTTGATACAGATGGTGCAGGAATTGCTCTGGCCACGATCTATCAAGTTTTAACTGAAGAAGCACTAAAGAGCTTACAAGACAAGTTGGCCAACTTACAAAGTGGAGAAGAGAACTCTGTTTTACTTTGTAACAAAAGATTGAATGGACAAACTTTTCTTTTAAATCATTACCGCGAGTTAGTTGAGTGTAAATGGTTTGATGAGTTTACTAAGTCGCCATCTTTAATTTTAGATGCTCTTTGTCCTCTGACACCAAAGTAACTCTATAAAAAGATTAATATTGACATTAATTCTACAACGTTCTATTTTGCTGCATCACTAAATAATATCCATCAATCAAGGAGGCCAGTATGAAAAATAATTCATTGAAAAACTGTTGGGCGACCTTGAATCTATCTCTGCGAGTCAGACAAAAATAGATTTCAAATATGCCCTTTAAATGATCAAACTCTACAAAGGGTAAATAAATGAATTTAAATAAAAATGACGTGTATTCATTTGCACAGGCACAATTAAATACTTTTAATCTAAGTGAATTAGAAATAGCTAAGGAATTAGCACTTAGAAGTATTAGCGTTGAAATCGAAGAGGAATTTGAAGAGCTGAATTCTATCGAGGTAATGCAGGCAAGGCATTCTCACTTTTGTGTATCGGGAGTTCTTGTTGAAGATTACACTGAAAGAATCATAGAACTAGAAAGTTATAAGAAACTAGTCTACGGGATTCACCACATGAGTGGAAATATCGATATTCCGTTTGTTCAACTTCTTGCCAACTTTAGCTTAACGACTAAGGAGGCATTAGAATTATACGAAAGTGTAAAACCTCAGTTTACTAAGTTTAACCCTCTTTATATCTGTTTCCACTCATCGGTGGAATTAGAAGATGTTGATATGATTGCTGCAACTCACATGGTCACTTCTTCTCGAGAGATTAAAAAACTTAACGCTTGGCCTTATGAAGAAAAGTTAAGCTTTAAGATCATTAGAGATGACTCTTATCACGCTTGGTATAAGAAGGGGTATGAGGATTTTAATCGTGAGGTTCCCGAGCTCTCTAAAAGAGTAGTGGCAAATTCTCATGAATCGATGGAAGGCTCAATGGAGCAAGGACTTTTACAACTTGTTTTCTTAGGTGGACAACAAATTGGTCTAATCGCTGCTGAACGTTCTGCGTTTCTAGGCCATGATGGTATCTATTTTCATGAGATTTTCATCGATAAGAATTGGAAAGGTAAGGGACTAGCTAAAGCAATTCAGAGAAAATTTGTTGCTGAAAATACTAATGAGACAGATTTTGTTTGGGGAACAATTGATCACTCAAACCTAAGCTCTTATAAAACTGCTTTATCTAATGGCCGCAAACCTGTGCGCTATGAGAATTTTGTCTGTATAAATTAATTTTAAGAATCAATATCTGAAAGATGGCCCTCTTCGTTTATTTAAGAGGGCCCATATTTTATTGATTGTGACTTGTTGGAGGGACACTATCAATGGCATTATTTTCTGGTGGTGTTAGCTGTCCAAGAAATTCAGGAAGTTCAACACCGGCCTGTTTTGCAAGATCGTGCACAGCAGGTAGGGAATTGATTAGCCCACTAAGAAAGTTTGACGTTGCACTCTTTCCATTGTGACTATTTCCGCCACCGTCCCATACAGTAACCTTATCAATTTTAAGGTCTTGTACGGCCTTAACTTGCTGAGCAATAATTTCTGGTAATTGTTCAACCATAAGTAGTGTAGGGACAAGTCTCTTATCATCCCCAACAATTTCAACAAGCTTGTTGTAACCTTGGGCCTTGGCCTCGAGTACTTTTTGTATACCTTGTGCTTCAGCTTCATATTTCGCTAGAATTGCATCTGCTTCACCTTTTGCAATTCTTCTTTGTCTTTCTGCTTCTGCCTCTGCAGTAATTTCAACTTTTCTCTTATTAATTTCTTCTTGTGCTAGTTCTGTTTTCTCAAGCCTCGCAATCTCTTCTAGCTTCTGTGCTTCAAGAACTGCCTTTTGCGCTTATGCCAGGGCAACTTCCCCTCGCTTGGCCGCATCGGCTTGCTTTTCTTTTAGGGTAGCATCGTATTCTGCAATATTTGCTTTTGACTCATTCTCACCCTTTACAGACTCTGCTTCTTGGATTGCAACGAAGACTCTTTGCTCTTTTAAAGCTTCTTTCTTTCCTTGCTCTGTAATCGCTCTTTGCTTTGCTTGTGCAACTTCCTGCTCTCTTAGTGCTGCTGCTTCTCCAGTAACACCTTCTGCTTCATATTTTGCGATACGAATTCTCTTATTTCTCTCAGCTTCTTTTTGTCCTGCTTCTGATTCTGCAACTTGATTGGCGACTTGAACTTCTTTTTCTTTGTTAGCGTTTGCTTCACCAATAGCACCATCTTTATCTTGCTCAGCAACTTCTACTTTAGCTTTATTAATTGCTTCTGCGGCAGCTTTCTTACCAATGGCTTCAATATATCCAGATTCATCTGTAATATCTCTAATATTAACGTTAATTACATCAAGACCAATTTTATTAAGCTCAAGGTTTACGTTCTTATTAACTAGATCTAAGAATTTCTCTCTATCTTGGTTGATCTCTTCAATAGCAAGAGTTGCAATAACAAGACGCATTTGCCCTAGAATAATATCTTGGGCCTGATTTGATATCTCACCCGTCGAAAGACCTAGAAGACGTTCTGCTGCATTCGTCATGATGTTTGAAGTCGTTGAAATACCAACTGTAAATGTTGACGGAACATTTACTCTAATATTCTTTTTAGAAAGTGCACTTCTTAAATCGATTTCAATTGTAAGCGGCTCAAGTGATAGATATGTATAATCTTGTAAAAGAGGAATAACAAACGAACCTCCTCCATGAATACATTTTGCAGATTGTCCTGTACCTACACTTCCGTAGATAACTAAGATTTGATTTGATGGACATCTTTTATATTGTTTTGATAAAAAGATTGCCGCAAAAAGCAGAATTAAAACAGGAACAACAATTATTCCCATTATTCCGAAAGTACTAAATAGCATGAGTAATCTCCCTTAAATATTATGCTTTCTTAACGATTAAGTTTCCTGAGTCATCAACATAGTGAACTTTGATGCTCTCAAATGCATTAATCGCTTCACCCTTGCTACTTGCTTGTAGAATCTGTTGTTTATTTCCAATTGTTATTTCAACTTGGCCAATACCTTCACCTTTTGCAGGTATATTTGTATATGCACGTCCTGTTCTTCCAATTGCTTCTTTGATATTTACTTTTGGAATATTATTAAATTTTTTAATTTGAAAAGTTATAAAAGAACTGAAAAGCATCATCACAAAACCAAAAACACCGGCCGCAATTACTCCATACATATCTGACATTTTCCATTCTTGTTTTGCTGCAAGTCCAATCCACCCAGCGCCCATAAAGAAAGCAAGTATTGATTGAGTCGAAACAAGAGTGAAAGCTTCGCCACCATCTGTATGTTCAATGTCAACGTCACCATCGAAGTCCGTGTCTCCATCACCCGTTACAAAAAGAAGAAGCATTTTTAAAACAAATAGCAGTGTTCCCGCAAATGCCATGACTGCATAAACTGGGTTTTGAGAAAATATCTCTTTCATCCAATCTCCAAAAATTAAATATTGTTCATTTTTAAGTATATGGAAAAAAGAATTAGTAGTTAGGGGGTAAAAATGTCTAGAGTGCCTGTAGTAAGTGCTTTATGAAGTTTTGTCTCTTTTATTCAAGTAAAGGTTGTGAATATAAGTGATTGATTTTTAGTACAATGTTTTTGCAGTGTTTGTTTATTTTAAATGTGAATATGACTTTATTTTTAAATCTAATATTTAAAAATATTTTTTATTACTACTTACGTCGTGTAGATCTTCTTATGATTATTCCCATGAGATTACTCATTGCCGAAACAATAAGGCCCATTAATATGATACTAATAAGAATTTGGTATTTTACTAAATTTCTTACATTAGATGTTAACGGAGTGATATCTCCATAACCTGTCGTTGTTGCTGTCACGATACTAAAATATAAAAAGTCCGAAGAGTTTAGAAGGTTTCTTTTGAAAGTTCACTGTATTCACCAGAAAGTTCTTTTAAGAGTACAGCTGAATCATTTAACTCCTTTTTTATCAAGTCACTGAATTCTTCAAAATTAGTAGGAATCATATAGTCGTTATCAATACACTTTTTCATAATCTCTAATATATCATTAGGAATGGGATAGGGAAGATTATCAAGGATTTCAGGGGCATCTTTTTCAAGTGCAATTTTATATTTTAATAATAACTCTCTCGCAATTTTCTTATCTTTTATTTCTTCTCTAAATTCCGAAATGGATTTTTTTAAACTTTTAATTTTCTTTTTATAAAACTCCTTCTTATTAATTATGATTGCCTCACTAATAATAAATCCTGTGTCTTCTGAAACATATATTTCATAATACTTCTTACCGAAGTAAGTCACTTGTATGGAATAGATAAAAAGCAAAGCGAAGCTAACGATTAAGGTTACGGCAGTATCAGAGAGGTGTCTTTTCATATAAGAGAATGCTCCAGACTTTCTTCAATGATGTGATTTTAACATCTGGCCACACTGGGCCTCGTTTAATTCTTCTAAATTTTAACTGATATTAGATTTGCTAATTTTACTGTCTAAGTCTTGATATTTTAATTGTTTACACTATCTTCTAGCCTAAAACTTCTACATATCAACATAATAATCTATAAAATCTAGGCAATCTTAGGGGGTCTGTGCCTTAAAAAGATCACTACTTTTCATCGATTTTACATTAATTTCTAGTCATATATACGTAAATAATACACTTCAAAAGTACGTATTTGATCATGAACACGTATTTGTGTGGCCATAATTTCAGCCTATTATAAATATATCTTTGACTTTTTGAACTATTTTTGATAATGAATGACACTAACTTCTAGTAAATAGAAACATTAACTTCTAGAATTGTTATACGCTAACTTCTAATTTTATGTAACACTAAAATCTAGTCAATGTTTACACTAATTTCTAGTAGTTTGTTACACTAACTTCTAGTAAAATAATAAGGTAGTTATTAGTTTATAAACTACTGATTTCATTAAAAATAAGGATTTGTATATGGCCAAAACTCGTAAACGTCCACATGAACTTCTTGCTGAATCTCTTAGAAATGCTAAAGAGACTGCGAGAGATTGTGTTGTGAGATCGGCCAATCTGGAACGTAGAGATAGAGAAAGGCTAGTTGATTCAGGTTTTCTTACTGAAATTATAAGAGGGTGGTACTTGTTAACTTCTCCTGATTCAGGGGGGGGAAGTACAGCTTGGTTTGGTGGCTTTTGGGCATTTGTTAGACACTATTTAGATGATCGTTTTGGTAAAGGTAATTATTGTTTGTCGGCAGAATCATCATTAAGCTTACATGCTGGTGATACGAGTATTCCAAGTCAAATTGTTGTGCTAACGAAAAAGGCAAGTAATACAACTATCGATCTTCCTCATGGGACTTCGATGCTTCTATTAACAGATAAAAATTTTCCAGACGATATTGATAAATTTAATGGTGTATCTAGAATGAGTCTGCCTTTAGCTTTGTGTCGGTTAACCGCAAGTTATTTTCAAAAATATCCTCGAAATATTGAGATCGTTCTAAAGATGTCTTCCTTAAGTGTTGCTGAAGTTTCTAGAGTTCTACTTAGGCTAGAAACAATAGCATCTGCTGAGCGTATTGTTGGTGCTTATAAGTATTTAGGTGAAGAGAATAAATCTGAGCAGGTACAAAAAGATATGTCTGTTGCAGGTTACATGATTAAGGAAGTTAATCCATTTGATTCATATCGACCAAAGTTAGGGAAGAGTCGTCTTACATCTCCATATGCAGGAAGAATCAGGTTGATGTGGAGTATGATGAGAGAAGTTGTTGTTGATATTATGCCGAGCACTCCAGGCTTTAAGCAAGATAAGACTAATACAATAAGGATTATTAAAGAAACATATAAGCAGGATGCCTACCACTCTTTATCGATTGAAGGTTATCAAGTTACAGAAGAGTTAATATCTAAAATTGAATCAGGTGAATGGGACCCTGAAAGTTCTGAAGAAGATAGAAGACAAAAAGATGCAATGGCCGCGAAGGGATACTTGAATGCTTTTAACGAAGTAATTGAAAGTGTTGTAAAAGTTTTAAGTGGTGATGACCCTGGACTTATTCTATCTAATGATCTTCAGTCTTGGTATAGACAATTATTTGCACCACTTGTAAAAGCAAACTTATTACCTGCTGAAAAAGTTGCCGGCTATCGAAACCTTCCGGTATACATTACTAATTCAAGACACGTTCCCCCACCTAGCTCAGCAGTCTTAGATTGCATGGAAGTATTATTCGAGTTGTTAGAGAAAGAAGAAAATTCTTTTGTAAAAGCAGTCTTAGGTCATTTTGTTTTTGTCTATATTCACCCTTACATGGACGGTAATGGCAGAATGGGAAGATTTATCATGAACTTAATGCTCATCTCTGGTGGATATAATTGGACAGTCATTAGAACAAGTAATAGAGATCGCTATATGGAATCCCTAGAGCAAGCCTCTACAAAAGAAGACATTTCAAAATTTGCAGAATTTATAAAATTTGAGCTTGAACATTGGAATGATGTTTAGCGGCTTTTACAGGCTCTTCACACTTGAAGGTGTGGGGGCGTTATGCAGAGTTAGTGACCCCGCTTTGCGGCCATCGTGGCCTCGCGGGGGACCCTCATCGTGAGGGCCACCCACGACTTTGTCATGGCTACAAAACCCAATCTATAACCACAAATAAAAAAAGCCCCCGTATGAATACGGGGGCTTTTTTTTAATGGGGTGACCGATGGGGCTCGAACCCACGACAACCAGAATCACAATCTGGCGCTCTACCAACTGAACTACGGTCACCATAAGAATGTGGAATTATTTATAAATGCTTGGGCCTTATGAGTCAACAGTTAATTGCATAATGTGTAAGGTTTGTGCGAAGCGTCCTAGGAATATCTTGCATATAAATGCTCCAAGGCATTAAAATGATTAGTGAAGTTACCAAAAAACTAGGAAGGATATATGAAAAAGGTATTTCTATCATTAATGATGCTTTCACAAGCTTCAATTTTTGCTTACGGGATTGGTCAATCAACGATGCCAATGCTTAGCGGAAGCAAGCAAATTGCAACGGAACTTACTGGAATTACGTCTGATAAGGGCGGAATGGGGATGCAAGTTCGTTACACTCAAAAACTAGATGAAAAATTAATCGTAGACGGTGGGATTGGTATCTCAGGTGGTGAGCGTTCACAAAGACTATTTGTTGGTGCTGACTATGAAATCTATCCAGATTATATGCAACAACCAAGAGTTTCTGTGAAAGGGATTTTAGAGCGTTCAACTGAGTTTGACCAAGGGATTACAAAAATCTCGATGGCACCAACTATCACTAAGGGATTCTCTTTCTGGGGTAAAGAAGCTTATCCATATGCTTCACTACCAGTAGGGCTTTCACTAAATGGTGACACTAAAACTTACGATACAACAATCAGTCTTAACACTGGTATCAACGGACAACTTCCAATCGAAGGTTTTAAACACCTTAATGGAACAATGGAAGTTCAAGTTGGACTTAAAGATTCATTCACAGCATTCCTTGCTGGTGTATCGTTTCCACTATAATATCTTCCAGAAATTATATATAACTAAGAAGGCGGCCTAGTGCCGCCTTTTTAATTAAGAGGACTATCCAATGACAAAAATTATTCTCTCAGATTTCGACGGAACACTTACTCATCACACAGAAATGAGTAGTGAGCTTTTCGATATTTTAAAATTAGCAGATGAGAAGAAAGTCCCTTTTGTCATTGTTACTGGCCGCTCAATTTCTTGGGCACACTTTTTAATCACTCACTTTACTTCACTTCCAATTGTTATCTCTGAAGGTGGGGGAGCAATTAGCTGGCGTGATAAAGCAGGACTTATTCAAAATGAATTTCTTGTTCCTGAAAGTGAGTTAGCAAAACTTGAAGCCTTTTGTATAAAGCTTAAAGAAAAATATCCTAACCTTTATTTAACAAGTGACTCTCTGGGACGAGTTGCTGATCGTGCAATTGAGCTTTGTGATCTTGAAGATGAGAAGTTTAAAAATGAAATCTGCCACCTTATGGATGAAGAGGGGATTAACTACTCAACGTCTAATGTGCACTTAAACTTTTGGTGTGGAAATCTTTCAAAAGCAAATGCAACGAAAGTACTCTTTAATAAGTTCTATCCAAATTTAAATATGGCCGAAGATGCTATCTATTTTGGAGATAGCCTTAATGATCAATCAATGTTTGATAAAGTAAAAACATCAATTGGTGTTTCAAATATTAAATCAGTTCTCGATAAGCTTGCAGTTAAGCCTCACGTAATTCTTGAAGGAAGCGAGAATGCAGGGCCTAGCGGGGTTTTAAACTACCTGAAAAATAATCTCTAGCAGCATCTTTTACAGTCGATTCAATTTCTTCAACAGGAGTTGTAAATCTCTCACTAATAAGTGGAATGAAATCTTTTGGCAGTGAAGAAATATACATGCGATCTTCACCCTTATAGTGAAGCTTGAGTCCTATGGCATGAAGACAGTGGCGATTGTGCTCCATTTGATCATATTCTTCTGGGCTCGCTAAATTGTCCTTAAATCTTTGAAACATTTCAAATGAGCCAAGGTAGAGCTTATCGCCAACTAGTGGAAGTCCTCTAAGCATAGCGTGAACTCTAATCTGATGTTGGCGTCCTGTTTGAGGGAAGGCCAAGCCAATAACATAGTCGCCTTCCTTAAATAAAACCTTAAAGTCTGTGTAGGCGTGTTTACCTTCATGGGAATCAACAGGGTAAGAGTCGATATAGACACGCTTTAAACCTTCTTCACCAGCGCCAAGTCGCTCATCTGAATAGAACTCGATTTCGCCGTTGTAGTCTTCATTTGCCTTGGCGATAAAGAAGTAACACTTCTTTACGCGATCGTGGATAAACTCTTCACCCATTAAGTTGGCTATCTGGGGCTCTTTTCCTAACATCATAACCCCTGATGTTTCACGATCAAGCCTGTGAATAGAGTGAATGGTTTTTTCATACTTCTCTTCAAACATAACAGTTGCACAGTAGAAGAGGTGGCGGCCAGTAGGGTGGCAGGCCATATAAGGAGGCTTATTCATAACAATAAGCTCTTTGTCTTCAAAGATAATCTCTGGTTTCTCGTCTAACTCAATTAATTCACCACGCCAGTACTCATCTTCTTGAGTTGTTCTTTCGATTCTAAAGAAGATTCTTTCTTTGTAGTGGAGAGTTGTTGAAGGACGATGTTTTCCAGGGCGGCCAATGATTTGAACATCGCCTGCCTTGATACGTTTCTTTACTTCTTGACGTGACCAAGTCTCAAGATAGATTTGCATATATTGATCAAGTCTCATACCATGCTGAGTTTCCTCAACATAGTAAGTGACTTCATATACTTGTGTTGTAAATTTCTTATTGAGAATGGCCATAATCTAATAAAGTACTAATATCTTTCTTTAATTAGATACTTTATTAGCGCAAATGATCCGTTCTGTGAATAACCATAAGTTGTATTAAGATTATCAATAATTTGTTGAATTTCTTTCTTAATATCTTCCTTTAAAGGAATGTGCCCTTGAACATCCTTGCCACTTTTTTCAGCTTCAAAGAAGACTAAGTTCTTAGAAATATTCTTAATGACCTTCTCTTGCTCTTGTCTAAAAGATTCTTTAAGACGATCAACAACCTCAGGGAAGATCTTTATATAATCAACTTTCTGTCCTGGGTTATCTAACGACCATGCCCCAAGTTTAGAGATTAAGTGTGAACGGAAAGTTGAAGGGTCTTCTTTTAAAGAAATATTGTTTTCAAATTCTTTAATTTGGTAAGCATCGCCTTCCTCATATTTTCCAGTCACTTCATTCTTTATCTTTTCACCCTTAATAAGTGCGTTGATATTTTGAATATACTTCTTTAGGTACTCTTCGTATGAACGATCATCGACAAGTCCAAGACATCCTCTTAGCTGACGATCAAATTGATCGAGACAGTCTTCATTTATAAGTTGGATGAACTTTTCTGGATTATGGTAGTCACCATGGGCAGACATGTTTAAGAAGTCATACTCAGACTTTTTGTTGATAATTCTTCTGAAATACTCAAGGACTTCAATGAAAGTAATATCTTTATTTAAGTCCGCAAGGCGATAAATCATATTCTTGATATCACGAGGAGATATACCAAACTTACCTTCATAGAGATTATCGAATTCAAACTCAGATTCAACCTTTCCAATATTGTGTTTTAGAAGCTGTGCTTCTTCAACATTAAGGTGGGCCGGAAGTTGGCGGTCACTTGAGTAAAGCGCGCATTTCTCAAGTGGATTAAGAGTTGTCACAATTGCAGATAATTTTTTGTTGTCTTCGTAGTGTTTACTCATACAAGAGCGAATTCTCGTCATAACTGAGAATTTTGCAATGGCAGAAAGTGAGCCAGGTTCAAATCGAGTACGATCCTTAATGCTATCAATTTGCTTCTTATAAATATCCATCTCACACTTATAGTCCAGTAGGTAAGGAACGCGAATAAATGTAAAACGTCCTTTAAATGAATTAAAATCTGGATGTTGTTTAAATGCTGTTAAATGAACTTCGTTAGATGTTCCAATAAAGAAAATATCAAGCTCAGTTAGAATACCACCAAGATTAATTGAACCAGATTCCATTGTCATAAGTAGATACTTAAAAGTATCAAGTGGTCTCTTTAAAAGATCTGAGTATTCTAGGATTCCACGATTTGCATGAATTGTTTCACCTGACATTTGAAATAGGTTCAGTGATTGTAGAGAAGGTGGCAGTGATGCAAGTCTTTGATCCATTGTAATCTGTTGCATCTTTGCATCAACATGTAATTGAGGCTCAATTGTAACGGCACTACGAGAATAGCGACGAGAAACTGTATAGCGCTCAACACGGATATGTTTTAATACTTCTTCGTGTTTACCCTTGTAGTTTTTTAAGAGTGCATCGTAGATCATACGATTTCTTTTCGAAAGATCACCGCGCACAAGGTACGATTTTTCAATTTCTTCTAATTTCTCTGGTTGGTCGTTAAAAGCTGAGTGAATAATATCTTTTCTTACTTCTTTTGGAATGAGAAGAAGTGGATGATCCTTAAGCTCCGAAGCGAGAATTGCTGAGATATCTTTATCTTCTAATAAAGCATAAGAATTTAAATTTACCGAAGAATGAGTTTGGTTAAGCCCAAGGTTTCCCTTAATGACAGTATTGATTGGGAATATCCAGCTAAAAGTGTAAAGAGCACCTTCATCAGTTTTAGAGTAATCTTCAGCACCTTTCATAAGGCGTTTTACAAGTGAGCTCTTAGATGAACCATTTGGCCCTACTAGTAAAATAAATTTATTATTGAAACCTTCTTCAGCAAAATTTCTTAACTGCTCAATTATTTTTTCTTCAATTTTATATTGACCAAAAACTGCAGGAGCATCTTGATCATCTTTTTGAAAAACATTGAGGTGTCCATGATCATCGCGTCCAAAATAGTCCACCATGTCTTGAAGATAGGCCGAAGTTGGTCTTAATTCCCTGTCTGGAAATTTTTTGAAGAGCTCGTAGTAGTCAAAAAATGACATTGTCTCATTTCCGTTAACTTCTAAATCATTTAAACTATCTAACCAATCCATAATCTTCCTTTGAAACCTTTTAACATAGGGGATTTCTAGTTATAATTTTACCATTGATTGGGTGTTACATATAAGTGAGAAATGTTTAAAAAAATAATCTTTACTTCCATTCTTATTCTGAGTGTTGGGCTCGGGTATTGGCTTTTCACGAAGAAAAGCTCTGGCCCTAAGCTTTCAAATGAAGAAATTATCGAAATTGTTAAAACATTAAAGTTTGAATGGGAGAACGCACACCTCGATAAAGAGGGAATGTGTAAGAAGCTTAGCTATGTAGATGACCAGTATTACCAATGTTTTCCAGAGTATATGGCCTGTTTACTGGAAAAGAAGCTTGTCAATGTCCATATTAATAAGAAATTAGTACCAATTAGGCTGAAGGGTAACTACAGCTACCATCAGATGCCTAGCTACCGCTACTATGATTATACAGTTAAGGCCGATGGCTTTGATGAAGAACTTAAACTTAGCTTTGTCGACAGTTGTCAGGAAGTCTATGTTCCTCAAAGATATTATCCGTTCTTGGCCAATAAAAGAGATGTAACTATTTCGTGGGATAACTTCAATCGCAATATTTTTGTTGATAAATACCATGTGCAAAACTGGGAAGTTCTAAATTGGGCAAAGATCTCTAAAGATAAAGTTGCTCAAGAAGCGGCAAAGAAAATACAGGATAGAAATAAGTACTCTTATGCTTACGGGCTTTCAATTGATGAGATGGATGCTTATTGTTCTTTTCAAGGGAAATCAATTTTAAGTGCCCGTGTCTTTGATGCTATATCAATTCATCCAGAAGATCTAAATGATACGACAACAAAGTACTTAAGAGCGCCTTTTTACCCATGGGAAAGAAAGAATACCAAAACTCTAATTAATAAAATTCAGCGCATGAAAGAATTTCATATTGACGAAATAACTAAAGAAGAAAGAATTAAACTTTGTAAAAAAGATTATTCTAGTGAGTGTCTGGATCAGAATTATATCCAAAAAAATAGTCACAATGTTTCATGGGCCGGTGTTTATGAAATTTTTGGCGGCCCACTTGAATACTTAAGAAATATTATTCATCCAAGTGAAAATATAAAATTGGCTTCATTTTATTTTAGTTGGCATCAAAAAGCTCATCAGACCGGAATGCGTGGATATTGGGATGGAGAGGGATTTGGCATTAATAATATTGCTTTTGATCCTTTTGTTTCTAACGAGATAGGATCAGATTATAAAATCGCTTTTCGTTGTATGAGGACACTATAATGAAGTTTATAATGGGTTTATTACTTCTATTAAATTTCATTTCTTGCAACCAAAAGAATTTCATTTTGGAAGAAGAGTTGGCCTTTACTAATAACTTTCAAATGAATGAACTCTATCAGGGAAGTAAAGGGGTTTATGAACCGAAGAATACATGGCTTCTTCTATTTACCTTTAATGACTATTGCTACTTTTATAAAACACCATTTAATAAATCTCTAGGAGAGTACCGAGTGACTAAGAGATCCTCGGGGAAATGTAGCTTTAATGATGATGCAATTCTTTCTAAAGAAGGAATTAGTGATTTTAAGATGAATCTTCATGTACAGGATAAGATAAAGCTTAATCTTATAATTGATGGAGAGAGTGTAAACTATCCTCTTCTAAATCATACTGTTTCTAAAAAGTTTTCTCCGTTTAACAATCAACTTAAGAAATCATATTTTGATAATGTATTTGTAAATGGTGGTTTGGATTATTTAAAATCTAAAACTTTAAAAAGTGGAACTCTTTGTCACGGTGTGAATATCGAGTGTAAGGATGTGGTGAAGTATAAGTGTGATCTTTGTGAGGAAGGCAGTTACGAAGTCGTCGACTTTAATTGTGCACAAGGTGGCAGTAAATTTTGTGGAAAGGATAAGTGTGGAACAAAGAATCAACCAGCTTGCCCTCGTGGTTATAAGGTTTTAGATACGAAGTTTCCTTCTCTTTGTTTTAATGGATCTCCGGCAGGTTTTTGCTCTCCTGGACTTAGTACATTCTGTAATGATGAGGGGATTCTTATTTGCTTATAAGATCTCTTTACCAAAAACTGTAGCAGGTTTTAGCTTAATACGAGATTTTCTTACTTTCTTGATACTATCAATATCTTCTGGGTCAATATAGCAGCTATCTACGGCTTGATAAAAATGAGAACATACCCTAATTTGTTCAGCCTTCACTTCTTTTGTCTTTTTGTTAAAGCTTACAAGAGTGATAAATTCACCATGACCTATATTTGAAATAATTGGATAGCCCGATACTTGCATATATGGTTCAAAACTATTACCAGTGAAAATTAAGTCAAATGTATCTGGGGGTAAGCGTTTAAGAATAGTCTCTGTTGCTTGCTTATCAAGTGAACAATTCTTAAATTTATAATCGATCTTATCGCTACACTCTGTATGTGAGTGAAGAAGTGCAATATTAAGGTCAGTTTTACCCTTTAGTGCCTTTTTGATTTCAATTACACGAGCAACAACATCATCAAAAAGGATCCCTTCTAGGCCATCTTCTTTTTTTAACTTTGGCTTATATGGCGTCAATCCAATAATTCCAACCTTAATTCCACCAACTTCTTTAACGATATACTCTTGATTTCCATATTGATTAAATGCTGAATTTGTATCTAGTGAAATAAGATTAGAATTTACAAATGGAAGCTCACGAGGAAGAAGGTTATTTTTGAAATTAATTAATTCATGATCAGATAAGAGAATCGCATCATAATTGAAATTGGCCAATTGATTTAGGATCAACTCGCCAGCAAGGTCATACTCTTTTTCTAAAATCTGTCCACCATCAATCAGAACAAGATTACTAAGCTTTTCTTTTAATGCAGAAATGAACTTATAAAGTAGTGCATCTCCACCAAATTCAATTTTAGAAGAAACAATAAGTTCGTCACTGTGTGATTCAACTTTTGAATTTAAACTAGAAGTGTAAGCGAAGTAGATTGTGTCTGAGTCTTTTTTTGAGAGAAAGCTTTTGTCGGCTTTCATATAACTATACTTTCGAGAGTTATCACTACATGAAGTGATAACTCCGATAAGTATCAATATAGGTATTAGTAATTTGTTTTTTTTCAAGTTCTAGTAGCTTCTAATTTTAGATAGTTTTTCATATGCAATTGTAAGTGCATTTTCAATTCTATCATAGAGGGCCGGATCGTTACATAGCCCTAAAGAAATTCTCACTACGCCGCGACCAATATCGTCAGCTACTCCCATGGCCTTAAGAACTTTAGATGTCTGAGGATTATTGTCAGAACATGCTGATGAAGTTGTTACATAAATACCTTCCGACTCAAGCTCCATTTGAACTGCTTGTCCGTGGATACCTGGATATGAAAGATATGTTGTTGAAGAAAGTCTTGGAGCTTCTTCACCAATGATAACAACTTGTGGAAACTTAGCTTTAATATTCTTTTCAAATTCTTCACGTTTGCTATTAATAGCTTCGTGTTTTTGTAGGTTATTCATTGAATATGTAAGCGCTACTGCTAGCGTTTCGTTACCTAAGTAGTTTTGTGTTCCACCACGTAGGCCTTTTTCTTGACCACCACCAATGATAAGAGGCTTTAAAGTTGTAGGATCTTTAGCTACGAGAATACCAGAGCCTGTCATTCCGCCAATTTTGTGTCCAGCGATCACTGCATAATCAATACCTGACTCTTCAAAGTTAAAACAAGTTTTACCTACAAATTGAGTTGTATCACAAAGGTAAGGTACGCCTTGTTCTTGGCAGATTTTTGCAATGTCGTTATATGGCTGGATAACACCAGTTTCATTATTAGCGGCCATTACTGCAACAAGAGCAGTATTGTCATCGATATGATTAATGAGGTCTTCAATATCTGCGATACCATTTGGTTTCGTTTGAAGTGTGTATACTTCACAGCCAAAGTTATCTGCATAGAATTGAGCATTATTGCTTACCGCTGAATGCTCAATACCTGAGATGATGATTTTCTTTTTTGGGTTATTTAACAAAACAGATTGGAAAACAGTTGAGATACCTTCAGTTGAGCCTGAGTTAAAAACTAGTTGGCTCATATGCGCACCTAAAAGCTTTGCGCATACTGAACGAGCATTCTCCATTGCAACTTTTACGCGAGCGCCGACGTGGTGAGTAGCATTTGGATTAGCAAATGGCCCCTTGTTAAGTCGGTTGATAATATACTCCTTAACTTCATTACAAATTGGAGCACTACCATTGTAATCCGCGTAAATTTCTTGCATGTTGTCCCTCTTCCTTAATCTTGTGTATTAAACCTATTACTTACTCAGCTCAAGCATCTTATTAAGTGCTTTTAATGAGTACTCTTTTGTTTTTTCATCTACTTTAATTATATTTATAGGTTTATTTTCCTTAATTGCTCTAAAGCTGGCAAGTAGCCAACGAGGTCTTACTCGATACATTGTTGTACACAAACACTGGTAAGGTGACAGGGAAGTGATTTCTTTATCTGGAAAATCATTTGCTAGTCTGTTAACCAAGTTGATTTCTGTTCCAACGGCAAATTTAGAACCAGCTGGTGCATCTTTAATCTTATTAATGATGTAAGCAGTTGATCCATTGTCATGAGCTGCTTGTACAACATCAAAGTTACACTCAGGGTGTACGATAACAGTTGTATCAGGTTTATCTTTTTTAATTTGTTCAACTTGAGCTGCAGTAAAGCCTTGGTGAACAGAGCAGAATCCGTACCAAAGAATTACTTTTGCATTATCGATTTGTTCTGCTGTTAATCCACCATTAAGCATATTTGGGTTGTAAACAACCATATCTTCTAGTGGAATGCCTAGATCAAAACAAGTATTGCGTCCTAAGTGTTGGTCAGGGAAGAATAGTAGTTTTTGTCCCTGAGTAAAGGACCACTTGATAATATTGTGTGCATTTGATGAAGTACAAATTGTTCCATCGTTCTCGCCAACAAATGACTTAAGAGTTGCTGCACAGTTGATATAAGTAATTGGGATGATCTTATCATTAGTTGATCTTTGCATGAATGCCCATGCTTTATCGATCTCTTCACGATTTGCCATATCGGCCATCGAGCATCCAGCTTGCATATCGGGAAGGATTACGTGTTGATCTTCATTCGTTAGCATATCTGCTGTTTCTGCCATGAAGTGAACACCACAGAAAATAATATAAGGCTTGTCTAAAACGGCTGCATCTTGTGCTAGCTTTAGTGAGTCACCTTTATAGTCTGCAAATTCAATAACGTCGTCTTGCTGATAGTGATGTCCAAGAACCACAACTTGATCTTTAAGTTCTTCTTTGATCTTTCTTAACTCAACTAGTACTTCTTCATCAGATAACTCTTCTTGAGAAATTATCGGACGGTGAACTTCTTCTTTACCGAATAGATCTAACATTTTTCTTCCTTCTCGATTTTAAGATTAATTATTTGATTGGGTAACCGCTTTCGTCCCAAGCAAGAATTCCACCTTCAAGGTTGTAAAGGTCTTCAAATCCTTCTTCTAGTAGAAATTGACAAGCAGTTAAGCTTCTCTTTCCACTGCGGCATTGAACAACGATCTTCTTTGATTTGTCAGTTAGGTGATTACCAAATTGATTTGCAAAATCAGAAAGAGGAATAAAGATAGCACCATCAATATGGCCAGCATCCCACTCATCTTGTTCGCGACAATCAACTAAAACTAGGTCTGTATTCTTGTCCATTAAATCTTTTAATTCACCAACTTCCATAAAGTTAATCATTGTGTCATCTCCTTATATAATTGACGTTTTGGAAGATAGAACATTTGAAACGAGCTGTCATCTGAACATCCTTAAAATTGGTTCCAGTTCGTGTTGCGCTAAGTTAAAAAAAATGTTTTATCAGGTATTTGACGTTGCGTGATAGTTTTCTTAACATTTTATATAGATAGTCTTTTATTACGGTCAAAGGGATGACCGAGGGAGCTTACATGGAAGTTATTACGGTTGCAAATAACAAGGGTGGTGTTGGGAAAACAATGCAGTGCTACCAATTAGCGACACACTTAGCTAATAAAGGGAACAAAGTACTTGTTATTGACCTAGATTCACAGGCCAATCTAAGTTCAACTTTTAATTTACAAATTCACAGAACTCTTATCCCTGAGTGGTTAATTGGTGACGTTACTATTGAAGACGTTATGGTTCCATCAGAAGGTAAGGGGAAATTTCATAAGAATATCACAGTTATTCCATCAAGCCGTCATATGGCCAATCTTTCTAAACTTCTCATCCTTTCAGAAGGTGAGATTAGAAAAGAAGCAGGTCGTAAGGAAAGGTTGATGAGACTTAGACTTGAGCAAGTTCCTGAAGGAATGTTTGATTACGTTGTAATCGATACTCCTCCAATGCTTGGAGATGAGCTTATTATGGCACTAGTTGCTTCAAATAGAATTCTTATCCCAACTCAGGCACAGGACTACTCAATTGATGGTCTAGAAGAGTTAATGGATACTTTCGAAATTATTAAAGAAACTGAAAATCCATCACTTGAATTTTCAATTATTCCATCAATGGTTAATACTAGAAGAAAGATTGAAAGGCAGAGACTTGAAGAACTTGCTCAATCTTTCAATATTACGCCACCAATTAGAAATCTTGTTCAA
Organism: Halobacteriovorax sp. DA5; assembly: GCF_002903145.1. Classification (NCBI taxonomy): domain Bacteria; kingdom Pseudomonadati; phylum Bdellovibrionota; class Bacteriovoracia; order Bacteriovoracales; family Halobacteriovoraceae; genus Halobacteriovorax; species Halobacteriovorax sp. DA5. The sequence continues at coordinate 114,098 of NZ_PPDJ01000009.1, forward strand.
ATGCAAGAATCAATTTCGTTAAGAAGACCTATCTGTAAGATGGGGAAAAAGTCTCGTGGTCACGGTGATTACACGGCACTTTGGGAATCATTAAATCTATAATCTATAATTTTTGAGACACACGGATGTGTTTCGCTTTTAAAGGGGCCATGTGTGTGTGACTGGCCCTCTTTAAAGGAAAACAGTCTCAACATAGGGAAGAGGAATTTATGGCAAAAGACTTTGCTCCAAGAGTTTCTAAAAGACAAAGAAAGACAATCGATCTAACTGAAGGTCTAGATAGTAAAGTAGTTGAAAGACTATCGGGTGATCGCCTTCTTCAAGGTGCTAAGCTTGATGAAGTTTATTTAAAAGAAATCGTAGTTAAAGAACAGGTTAGAACGAAGTTTAATGATAGCTCTCTTAAAGAGCTTTCTGAAAACATTAAGCAAAACGGTCTAATTCAACCACTTGTTCTTCATAAAGATAAATTAGGCAGACTAGTTCTAATTTGTGGTGAAAGACGCTACCGTGCCATGACACTTATTAAGAAAGAAAAGTGTCCTTGTTTTATTCTTGATAAGAAGACAGAACAAGAGCTTATGGCAATTCAGTTCTCTGAAAACTCTTCAAGAGAAGCGCTTCACTATATTGATAAAGCAGATGGTATTCTTAATTACCAAAAAGCGACAAAAGCTAGTGAAAGAAAGATCCAAGCTGCACTTGGTATCTCAAAGTCTGAAGTTCACCGCTCACTAATGATTGCTAAAATGGGCAAGAAAATTAAGGAAGCAGCAAAAGCATTTAATATTGAGAAGTATGTTCTTCTTGAACTTGATGCTCTTGAAAAAGGTGTTCTTAAAACTAAACTTACAAAGATGCTTTATAAAGGTGAGTTGACTAAAAGAGCTGAGCTTAAGAAGGCCATTAAAGATGGTGGTGTTCTAAAAGCTGGTAAAGTTAAGAAAACTCCAACAGTTCCAAAGGGACTTACTGCTAACGCATTCATCAAGACGCTTAAATCTCAAGCTAAATCAAAGAAGCTTGATAAAGACACGCAAGCGCTTCTAAATCAACTTCTTAAAGAAACACAAAATATCGTAGATATGTAATCGCTGCTTTTAGGTGAGCTAGTTTAACTAGTTCACCTTTGGCATCGTCCTTGCAAATTATATTAGTAATTAAACATATTACTTATGTAATTTGAGGGGCTTACGATGCTAAACAAGGCAAACAAGAGAGAGAAATTTTATACACACTGTTCAAGGTTTATACAGCTAACTCTGGTAGTGTTTACTATTCAGACAGTTGCTTCTGACCTAACTTTGTTTAAAAACTTCAACCCTAGAGTGAAGATTCAAGATCGTACTCCGCAAAGCTTCTATGCAGATGTTGACTACACGCCAAAGCCTGAAGAGTATAAAACATTTCTTGATTACGTCTTTGTTTACGATAAGGCCGGCGTCCTTCAGCGTATGTCTAATCACTACCATCAGCTACAAGAACGCGATGAATACGTAAAAAATTGGGATCTTTCTACGACGACGATCTATCGACTTTCGACTCTTGATGAGAGAAAGCGCTACTTTAATAAGCAATTTCTAAGATATATTGATAAGAGAATTTCGGGCTCTGTTAAATCTGCTAAGAAAGGCTCAACTCTTGAAGCCGTTGGAAATATGAAAGATACTCTTTCACCTAGTTCTGAAGCTGAGCTTCTACCAAATTTTAAAGTGAAGTTTAGAGCGAAGGTTCTAAAAGGTCTTGCAACAATTAAGTTTATCAATCCTTATATCGATGCAAACACACACCTTTCTTTATCTGATGGCGTGACAATGCAGCTACAAAAGAAATTTAATGATAACCGTACTATTGCCTCTGTTGATTACAATCCGGCAGGGACGACTGTTGAATTCTATGTTGAACAGGCCATCACAAATAACTTGAGAGCAAGAGCGTCTTCAATTGATATGGTAGGGGGAAGTAATGCTGACCATGTGCTGCGCATTAATTATCATGCACCATTCAATTTCTAATTAACCGAATTCGCCAAAAAAAGTCAGCTTTTGCCCTAAGCAAAAGCTAGCGCTTCCGTTACAATAGGAGTAAATTAGTCCTTATTTTACGTATAACGGAGTTAAAAAAATGAGCAATCTTCTAGATAATCCACTATACCAGGATGCCATTGCGCAATTAGAAGAATCTGCAGCAATTATGGGACTTGATCCAAACGTTGCCGACAGACTTAAACACCCAAAAAGAGCACTTCAAGTAGCAGTTCCTATTCGTCTTGACGATGGTACTGTTAAAACTTTTCAAGGATTCAGAGTTCAGCACAATATGACTCTTGGGCCTGGAAAAGGTGGAGTACGTTTTCACCCAGGCGTAGATTTAGCTGAAACAGCTGGTCTTGCTATGCTTATGACTTTTAAATGTGCCCTTGTTGGTCTGCCTCTAGGTGGAGCAAAAGGTGGTATTTGTGTTGATCCAACAAAACTTTCTCGTCAAGAGCTTCAGTCTCTAACTAGAAGATACACTACTGAGATCAACATGATTATCGGTCCAACGATTGATATTCCAGCACCAGATATTGGTACTGACGGTCAAACAATGGCGTGGATGCTTGATACATATTCTCAATTAAAAGGTTACACTGTTCCAGGTGTAGTAACAGGAAAGCCAATTACTGTTGGTGGTTCACTAGGTCGTAGTGAAGCTACAGGTAAAGGTGTTGCATTCTGTGTTAACTTTGCTGCAAAGAAACTTGGAATGACAATTGATACAAATACAACAGTTGCAATTCACGGTTTTGGTAAGGTAGCTGTTCCTGCTGCTGAAGACCTTCAAGCACAAGGTGCAAAGATCGTTGCTGTATCTGATGTTTCAGGTGCTATTTATGATCCAAATGGCCTTGATATTGAAAAAGCTGTTGCTTGGGCAAAAGGTGGACGCCTTCTTGCTGATATGGATGGAGTAGAGAAAATTTCTAACGAAGAACTTTTCGCTCTTGAAGTTGATATCTTAATCCCTGCAGCAATCGATGGTGTTATCACTGAAAAGAATGCTCACAATGTTAAAGCTAAGATCATTGCAGAAGGTGCAAACGGTCCACTTAATAAAGCTGCGATTGATATCGTAACTAAGAATGGTTCATTCCTAGTTCCAGATATTCTTTGTAACGCTGGTGGTGTTATCGTTTCTTACTTTGAGTGGGTACAAGGTCTTCAGAACTTCTTCTGGGATCTTTCTGAGATCAACAAAAAACTTCACGACATCCTAAAAGATGCTTTCGAGAATGTTTATGAAGCTCACCAGAAATATGATATTGATATGAAAAAGGCTGCTTTCGTTGCCGCTCTAAGAAGACTAGAGAGAGCAATGAGACTTAGAGGTCTTTTCCCAGGTTAAGATTTATATTACAATCATAGGCGCGTCCTTAATGGGCGCGCTTTTTTTTTATTATGAAATATATTGCAACACTTCTTTTTACATTCTGCATTTTCGCTAGTGTTACTAGTGAACTTGTTACTGGCGCTGATCGCAAGATTTTCAGCTACGCAAAGGTGTGTGAATTTTTTGGTGTAAAAGATGCAATGTTAATGAGTAAGTCTTCGACAACGAAGATCGATTGCATGGGAAAAGAGTTTGAGATTGCAAAATTTTGTGAATCTAAGTTTTCAAAAAAACTAAATTACACAAAAGCTCGCTTTGACCTTGTTGATGGAAAGGTCTCTTGTCATTTCTCTGATACTGTTATTCTTGAACTTACATGTAAAGATAAGTACGAAAAATTTTGTAAGGACGCAAAAGGCTCTTGTCAAAGTTTAAAGGGAGACTTCGCTCACTCTCTCGAAGTTTCATCTGCGATGATTCTAGAAATTTATCCTCCTCATTTAAAATGTTTTTATCAGTCAAAAGCTAAGATCCCTAATTCTAGTAATTTATAATTAAAAAAAATTCATGACTCTTGCACTCCTAGTAATAGGAGGGATTATGCACAAGCAAATGCTAGGTCTTCTACCTCTTGGGGGGAAGGGACATTTAACAGAAATTTATGGTTATGCTTCAAAGGGAGTTCCGGGACTTGAAATTGTTGGTCTTGGTACAAAAGGAAAGTCGATAAAAGAGAAGTTTATTTTTCTCTCAAAGAAGTACAACTTGAAAATCTCACCAAAGCGCTATGTTCTGTGCATTGATGACAATATGGTTTTAGGCTCTTTAAGTTCCAAAGAAGAACTTTATCGCTGGCTTGAGTTACCACTTTTGATTCTCTATTGGTCAATGGCCGGGGTTCTTCCCATTCAAAACTTAAATGATTGTCTTTGCGCAGGAAGAATCTCAACACGAGGAAAGATTGAGCCCTTTCGATTTGATGAAACATCCCATGCTTTTTTAGAGAGATTGGATGCTATGAACTTGAAAGTGATTGCAAGCTACACCCAAGATCTTCGAGGACTTACGTACTTTATTCCCCTTGATGAGATTATTAAATTCCCCGACGCATCGTAAGTTACTGTAATTACTATTAAGGTGGGAAAGTAATTCTTTTTCTTGTGCGTAAGTTGTGCGTAAGTTATACTAACTTTCATGGAAAAGAAAATTAGAGCAAAACTACCGATTGCAAATTGTGGACTCTTTGGAATCAGCGAGGATCACATACAGAATTATCAATCTCTAGATGATCGTTTTGTACAGAATCGTTCTGCGACATTTTTCTTTGAAGCACAAGGTGACTCGATGGAACCATTGATTATGCCCGGTGACGTCCTGGTTATCGATCGATCTTTAGAAGTAAAGAGCGGTCGAGTTGCCGTGGTTTATCTGGACGGAGAGTTCTTGTGCAAGAGATTCATTAGACAAGATGGAAAGTCCATTTTGCGCTCACACAATCCCCTGCATCGAGACATTATCATTTCAGAAGAAATGGACTTCTTGGTGTGGGGGCCAATTGTGGCCGTGGCCCGTGACATGAAAGAGTTATGAGGTTTTACGATGGAGAAAGTGTATGCGCTGGTGGATTGTAATTCCTTCTTCTGTTCTTGTGAAAGACTATTTCGACCTGAGTTAAGAAATAAACCTGTTGGTGTCTTATCAAATAATGATGGGTGCTTTGTCTCTCGAACTCCAGAGCTTAAGGCCTTGGGAGTAAAAATGGGGGACCCGTACTTTAAAGTAAGGAGGCTTTGTGAGTCACACGATGTTCATGTTTTTTCTTCTAATTTTTCTTTGTATACAAATATCAGTGATCGGGTAATGCATGTTCTTGCTACCTTCGCTCCATCAATAGAGATCTACTCCGTCGATGAAGCCTTTATTGATTTAACTGGTGTTAGCGGAGATTTAAATGAGTACTGTCAGCATATTCGAAAAACTGTGCTGCAATGGACGGGGATTCCCGTAAGTATTGGTATTGCTCCAACAAAGACTCTCGCAAAAGTGGCCAATCATATTGGGAAGAAGTCACAAAAGGCGCAAGGAGTCGTCTGTATTCTAGAAGAGAGGTTGCAAGATATTGCACTTCAGAGAACTCCTATTGAAGACGTGTGGGGAATTGGAAGGAAGAATAGCGTAAAGTTAAAAAGCATTGGAATTAAAACGGCGTATGATTTTAAGAAGTTCAAAAATACTCATGTCATACAAAGACTTTTAACTAAGCTAGGTCGCATGACTCAAGATGAGTTACGAGGAATTACCTGTTTTGAGTTAGAAGAAGCTCAGCCTAAAAAGAAAGAAATTCTATGTTCACGAAGCTTTAGTACAAGTGTTGTGGATCTAAAAAGCTTGCGAGAATCAGTGGCCAATTATGTAACAAATGCCAGTGAGAAAATGAGAAATCAGCAGAGCTTGTGTTCAACTATTGAAGTTTTTTGTTTAAGTGATCCACATAAGATCGATCAAACGCCATATTATGGTAAAGACAAAGTTAAGCTTCTTGGTCCAACAAGTGATACCAGAAAAATTATCAAGTATGCATGGGCGGCCCTTGATGATCTCTTTCGCATGGGGGTTTGTTTTAAAAAGGCCGGAGTAAAGCTTGGAGACTTTTCAGATTCAGAGATTATCCAACAAAGCCTATTTGAAGAATTAGATGATCCGCGAAGTGTGAAGCTAATGGAAATCATTGATAAAATTAATCGACGAGAGGGAAGTGGTATGGTTAGGTCAATGGCCTGTGGGGTCGATAATCAGGCATGGAAAATGCGAAGGGAGAAAATTTCTTTGCGCTATGTCACAGGTTGGAGCGAATTGCCAAAATGTTCGTAGTGTCAGCGATGACATATATTGCCATTAGTTGATGACGTGACTATAATGACGAAATGAGCATATTTAAAGACAAGATTAATATATTTGAAGCAGTAATATTAACATCAATCGCCCATATGGTATTCTTTGGAATGTATTTTGCGAAAGCGAATCCTCAATGGTTTAGCGATGTTTACACAGTTGAAGATGGATTCTTAGAAATACAACAGGCCATCTATCTACTACTCGTTTCATTTGTCTGTCTGTGGCGCTACTTTAAGTTAAAAGGTACAAAGCCAAAATTATTCTCATTTGCGCTTCTTGGTTTTGCAGCACTTTTCTTTTTTGGATTTGGAGAAGAGATTGCGTGGGGCCAAAGAATTTTCAACGTGACTGCGCCTGAGTTTTTTCAGCAATACAATACACAAAATGATATTACACTCCACAACTTAAAATTCGGTGATTTCAAAGTTAATAAAATTATCTTTGGTCTTATTGTCGGAATTATTGTTGGTGTTTATGTATTAATTCTTCCATTTCTCTATAGAGCAATTGGTTTTATTCAGTATCTTGTTGATGACTTTGCAGTTCCTGTTCCAAAGTTAATGCACTCTCTTTTTTATCTTTTAATGTTTATTCTAGTAAGCTTAATTGATCACGGTAAAAAAGGAGAAGTTGTAGAACTTGTTGGGTGTGCAATGTTCTTCGTTATTTTCTTATTTCCTTATAACGACAAGACTTTCCAGAGGTCATAAATGAAAGACTTCGATGAGTTAAATGCCATAAGCGAATTAACTTGTATCGAAGACCCACTCATTCGTTGTCGTGAAATTACACGTATTAATCATGAAGGTGAGAGCTATCCAATTCATAGTTTTGAAATTGGTAGCTCAGATCCAAGCGCTCCGGTTCTAGGTTTATTTGGTGGTATTCACGGACTAGAAAAAGTAGGGACACAAGTCGTTGTTACTTATCTTTCTTCATTATTTAAACAACTATCTTGGGATGAAGAGTTAAGACGAAGCCTAGAGAAGTTTAGAATCGTATCGATTCCTCTTATCAATCCATGGGGCATGTATCATCATCGCCGCTCTAATCCAAACAATATTGATCTTATGAGAAACTCACCATCGCGAACTCATGAGAAAACAAAATTTCTACTATCAGGACATAGGTTATCAGATAAGCTTCCATGGTATCAGGGAAATAGTGATCAAATGGAGCATGAACTTCAAACTCTAGTAGACTATGTGAAAGAACATATATTTGAATCTCAGCGTGCTATCTCTGTCGACTTCCATTCTGGCTTTGGCCTAAGAGATCGACTTTGGTATCCTTATGCCAGAACGCTTACACCTTTTAAGCATATAACAGAAATGGAAAACCTAGAGCACTTATTAAATGAAACCCATCCTCATCATATTTATCGAATAGAGCCGACATCTGAAAGTTATACAATCCAAGGTGATGCCTGGGATTATCTATATGATGAGTATTTAGAAAAAAATCCAGAGGGAGTCTATCTACCTTTAACTCTTGAGATGGGAAGTTGGATTTGGGTTAAAAAGAATCCATTACAAATATTTAGAAGAGGAGGATTATTTAATCCTCTTAAGTCTCATCGATATGATCGAACGATGAGAAGACATATTATGCTAATTAAATTTCTCTTTCGAGCTGTTGGAAGTTCTAAAGCATGGGTGAAAAGGTAAGTTATGAATTGGTTGCTTCTTAGGGGTTTAGCAAGAGATAGTCGACATTGGTATGAATTCCCTGACTATGTAAAAAAAATGAAAGGCACAAATCATGTCTTTGCAATTGATTACTTGGGTGTTGGTAGCAAGAATGAAGAGAAGTCTCCATTAAAGATATCTGATTATGTTGAAGATATGAGAAGTGATTGGCTAAAACTTAAAGAAGAAAATGATGGCCCGTGGAGTGTTATCGGAATTTCAATGGGGGGAATGATGGCCCTTGATTGGTGTGAGCGACATAGCGATGACTTTGAACATGCTGTTCTTCTTAACACTTCAACGAGTGACTCAGGGAAAATTTATCATCGTATGTCTCTTGAAGCAGTAACGACCTTTTCAAAACTGGCCTTTAATAACAATCACCGCGAACGAGAAGAAAAGGCCTTATCTTTAACTGTTAAGATGAAAGAGTTGTCTGATGATTTACTTGATGCATATGCTGCATATTTTGAGGAAAGACCTCTTAATCGCGCTAACTTTGTAAGGCAGTTAATTGCGGCATCACACTACCGTTTACCTAAGAAATTGAAAACGGATGTCTTGTTGCTTGCAGGCAAGCAAGATAAGCTTGCAAATTATAAATGCAGTGTTGAAATTTCTAAAAGGCTTGGTGCCGCGCTTGAACTACATGAACAAGCGGGACACGATTTACCTCTAGACGATCCTGAATGGATCATTAAAAAGATTGAAGAGCATTACTTAGATAGTAAATAAACATCTTCTTTTAATGGCCCATAAGAGCGTGCATTAAGGGCCGCTTTTATATGTGGCCATTTAACTCTTCTCTTCCATTTTTGCCATTTTGCTAAAATTCTTAAATTCTTACGATACTCTAAAGGAGTCTTTGATTCTGCAGTAATAACCACAGCGTTTTCTTTCTCTAGAAATGAAGAGATATTTACGTAGCTAATTGGCTCAACATTCATCTCAAGAGTTTGCTCGTAAAAGTAAGAACGACGATCAACTAGTGCTACATTTTTATCTTTGAAAAGACCTTGAGCGGCTTGTGGAACAGGTAAGATGTAAAATTGAGATGCAACAACTGACCATAAGAAAATTAAATATAGTCCCATCGTGTTGAAAGCAATGAGCATCTTTCTTTTAAGAATGAAAATATTTGTCACAATAATTAGAGCAACAAATAGTAAATTGGCAACGATCGTTACTCCATCAGAAAAATAAAGGAGTAGGCATCCAATGGCCAAAAATAGGATATTAATTGGCAAGAAGATAAAAAGGATACCTTTTGCCTTTTCTCGAATAGTTTCAATATCGATTTGCAAGAGCATGAAAACCATTAGGAATGGAATTGATGGAATTGCATAGTGGTGTGATCTCTGAGATGGAATTAACCATGTGATAAAGAAACATAAAAAATGTGCAAAGAAAAAATATGTTTCATTATTTAAGTTCTTAAAGTTTTCTCTTACTTTCTTCCAAGCAAATGGAAGAATTAATAACCATGGAAGAGAATAGAGAATGAGTCCTTGGAATACCTTAATCATTGGCATTGGCTTTTGATCAAATTTTCCTACATTTTCTCTTACGAAGAAGTAATTGAAAAACTCTTCACCATAGTTTAGATAACTAATGAAGTACCAAAGACAACTCAAAATAGTAATCGATAGAAAATAGAAAAAGCACTCTTTAATAATAAAGCGCTTTTCTTTCTTGAATAAGAAAGCTTGATAAAGAGACATTGCAAGAAAGCTCATAACAATTGAAACAGGGCCTTTGATTAGAGCTCCTACCGCTCCAAAAAGAATCGCCCAAATAAAATACTTTTTAGCCTTTGTCTTTAAGTAGTCAAAAAGAAAGAGTGAGCTAATAAATGGAAGAAGAGATAGAGATGTTTCCATCATAAATGTTCGACCAAATTTAATAGCACCATAACCTCCTAAAAAGAAGGCCAGAGATAATAGTGGTTCAATATTAAATCTTCTTTTTAACCAAACTGCAGTCAAGATACCGAGAGCGATTGTAAGAAATGCCATCGACGCTCGTGCACCTGTTAAAGAAGATTCTCCCATTAGTACATAAATAGGAAACGGCAGCCAGAAATGAACTGGTGGTTTTGACCAATGTCTCTCTCCGCGGTAGTGGGGTGTCATAATATTATTTGTGTCATACATATCTTGTGATATTTGCACATATAATGATTCTGTCCCTTGTCTTGGGGCACTAATATTTCCAATGTCCCAAAAGTAGAAAATTGAAAATAGGAATGTAAAAATAATAAATAAATTCTTATCTGAAACTTTTGTCATATTTATAAACTTCGTTTTATTTTGATAAGGTTTTAACCATATCTACGTATTTCTCTTCAACTTCAAATTTTTTGCCAAGACACTTCTCTAAGTTTTCGACAACAATTTGACCATTTTGTTCTGCTGTAACAATTGCAGTTTTTCCTTCAAGAAGTGATTTAACAGCAAGATGTCCCATTTGGGTTGCAATAAAGCGATCACGACCAGTAGGGTTTCCTCCGCGTTGAATATGTCCTAGGATACAAACACGTGAATCAATCTTGTGATCTTCAAGAAGTTTGTTGTGAACGTAGTGAGACAGACCTTCAGTTTCCCCTTCAGCAGCAATGATGATTGAAGAACCTTTTCCACGCTGAAGTCCACGTTTAATATCTGTCGCAATTGTGTCAACATCAACATTACTTTCATCTTGAATAGGGAAGATAATATTTTCTGCTCCAGTACAAAGTCCTACGTGAAGAGCGATAGCAGGAGACTTTCGCCCCATTACTTCAACAATGAATGTACGATCGTGTGAGTGTGCAGTGTCACGAATTTTATCCACGGCCTCAATAGCAGTTTGAACGGCAGTATCAAAACCGATTGAATAATCAGTTCCTTCAATATCATTATCAATTGTTCCAGGAATTCCAACTACTGGAACACCGTGTTCCTTGTGAAGCTCCCAAGCACCATTAAATGAACCATTACCACCAATAACAATTAAGGCATCAATATTCTTTCTCTTAAGAATATGTGCCGCTTCTCTTCTTATCTCTGGTTGCATAAATTCAGGACAACGAGAAGTTTGAAGAATTGTTCCACCTTTTTGAAGAATGTTACCAACACTTGCGGCATCCATTTTGTGTTGCGATCCTTCGAGTAGACCTGCAAAACCACGACGAATTCCATAAATCTCAATATCATTTGCAATACAAGTACGAACGACTGCTCTAATCGCACAGTTCATTCCAGGGCTATCGCCACCGCTACAAAGAACAGCAATTGTTTTAATCGACTTTACATCTTTTTCAACTTCACTCATAAAATTTCCTATTCAAAAATATGATGGCCAGTAAAACTTGCTGGACGATCAATCCCCATAATATAAAGACAAGTAGGTGAGACATCCATTAGCGAATGATCCCCCGGTGCTATAGTAAAAGCTTTATCCTTTAATGCGCTATTGATAACACAAAACGGTACCGGTGCTCCTGTATGAGCTGTATGTGGTGTTCCATCCTTATGTACCATTTGGTCACTATTGCCATGATCGGCAGTGATAATAATAGTTATATTTTCATCAAGACATTTTTGTACTAGTTTTCCTACGCACTCATCAAGTGTTTCAATAGCATGAACTGCAGCTTCATATTTACCCGTGTGTCCAACCATATCTGAGTTTGCAAAGTTTACGACACTAAAATCAAAGTCACTTATTTTAGAAATTAAATTCTCTGTTACTTCTGGCGCACTCATTTGTGGCTTTTCATCATAAGTTGAAACTTCTTTTGGCGAAGGAATTAGAAAATGTTCTTCATTTGGAAAAGGCTTCTTTTCTCCACCATTAAAAAAGAATGTTACGTGTGCATACTTTTCAGTCTCAGCAATCTTTAATTGTTTCTTTCCAATACTACTTAAGTACTCAGTCATTGTTCCTTGAAGCTTCTCTTTATCAAATAAAATTGGAAGTTCCATTTCATCCGGAATAAATGGCGTCATACATAGAAACATTGCTGGAAAGAATGGCCTTTCAAACTCAGTAAACTCTGGATAGTTAAATGCCATTGTTAACTGAATTGCGCGATCGGGTCTAAAATTTGTAAAGAAGACGCAGTCTCCTTCTTTAATAGCGTAGTCTTTATTAAAGAGTGTCGGCGATACGAACTCATCAGTGCGACCAGCTTCATACTCACTATTGAGATATTCAATAGGTGATAAGTCAGTCACATCACCATGACCTAGGAACATATCATATGCTAATTTGATTTTTTCCCAACGGCGATCACGATCCATTCCAATTGAGCGGCCTTGCATTGAAGCAAAGTGTGATCCTTCAAAATCAACGATCTCTTTTAAATACATTTCACCACATGCTGGCGGTGTATCTCTACCATCCATGAAAGCATGTAAGAAAACTTCAATACCTTCTTTCTTAAGACATTTGATGATTTCTTTTGTGTGTTCAATATGTGAGTGAATTCCACCGTCCGAAAGAAGTCCCATGAGGTGAATGCGATTATTATTTTTCTTTGCTACTTCAATGAGTTCCTTCAGTTTAGGAAGTTCACCAAAAGTATGATTTTTAATTGCTTCATTAATACGAACTAAATCCTGGCGAATGGCACGTCCCGCACCTAAGTTCATATGGCCAACTTCCGAATTTCCAACAACACCTTTTGGAAGACCTACTAAAACACCACCTGCTTGGATCGTTGTAAATGGATAACTTTTAAACAATTCATCCAAAACCGGAGTTTTTGCATCTCGAATCGCATTCTTTTCAGTGTTTTCACTAATCCCAAAGCCATCTAGGATGACAAGAAGGGCCTTTTGGCTAATATTTTTAATCGACATAAATTGATTCCCGTTAAAAGCTTATTCAATCCTTATTCTAATACTACCCAAATATTAGACAAAATACTCTATCGTGTTCATTTTTTAAACACTAGGTCTTTGTAAAGGACTGTAATCTCATCTTAAAACTTGGCACACAACTTGTATATATATAGGCAAATAGTTTAAACACACGCAAACACAGAGAATTTTGGAGAATACTATGAAACTTAACCTTAAGAACACATTACTTTCAGTTATTGTTCTAGCTTCGCTTGTCGGGTGTGGATCTGACGGTGGGTCTGGAAATGGAAGCACTTATGGAAATTACGCTGCTGGCTCTGCTAGTGAGTATGTTGATACAGCAAGAGGCTTACCAAATAGCTTAAGCACTGCGGATGAATTATCTCAAGCAATTGTTAATAATAATTTTGCAAATAGAAGTATTGGCGATTCTGAATATCCTATTTATACAATTTCTAGCTTTGATAATTTATCAGGATCAAATAATTCAGGTAATTGTGATGATTTTGAAGTATTTGGAATGAGTTTAGGAACTATATGTACTTCATCATCTTCTTCGTCTTCATCTGGCTATACTGTCGGTGGATATCGTGGTCTCTATAGAGATGGAAGAATTGCACGTAGTAATGAGTCTCTTGATGGCGCATTTGGATCTACTATTTCACAATTAGCTACTTTCTTGGCCAATAAAGTACAAGAGTCTGATGCAAATGGTACACTTTTTAAACGTTATGGTTATGGATATGCTCCATATAAAGATGGAATGTGTAATGACTATAATTGGGTAAGAAGCTACTACAATGGATCGATACAATTTTGTACTCAAGTTGCACAAACATATGCAGTGGAGTGGATTGTGACAATTAACGGAAAAAGGGCCCTTATTAATATGAATGCACCACTTGCTTTACAACCAGTTTTAAGAGCAACAAGTGTAGGAGTTTCGGCTCACTAATAAATAAAAACGATTTTAAATTTATACCTGACTAAAAAGCGCGGCATTGTTCGCGCTTTTTTATTAAATTTAACCTAATTTACTCCGGCTAAATTGTGTCTACACGTGCATGAAATCTGAACATCATTTATAATAGAACTGTTTTAGTATTAAAAAAGGACTATTATATGGCAAAGTATCGTACAGATTTAATGGATGTGAATTTCAATCTATTTAAAGCGTGCAAAATTCAAGACGAAGCAAGCGAGCTTGGATATGGTGAAGCTGAATTAAAAGATATCCTAACTCAATTCGATAAATTCGTTGAAAATGAAATTTATCCAACTCGTCAAATTAGTGATGAGATTGGCGTAAAGCACGTTGATGGAAAAGTTATTGTTCCAGAAGTTTTTCACCAAGCAAATAAAGCCTTCTATGAGAATGGTTGGTATGCACTTGGTTATCCTGAAGAGGTTGGTGGAATGCCAGCTCCTCACGCAATGAAAGTTGCATGTACTTCAATGGCAATTGGTTCAAATGTTGCGTGGTCAATGTACTACGGACTGTCTCAAGGTGCCATGAATGTAATTCTTAAGGTTGGTTCTCAAGAACAGAAAGATCTATTTGTGACAAAGATGATGACAGGAGAGTGGGGAGGCACAATGTGTCTTACTGAGCCTGGTGCTGGATCTGATGTTGGGAACGCAAAGACGACGGCAAAACCTCTTGATAACGGGAAATACGCAATCAATGGTGTGAAGATTTTTATCTCTTCTGGAGAAAGTGATCTTTACGAAAATAACATCCACCTTGTTCTAGCAAGAACTCCTGGTGCTCCAGAAGGTACGAAGGGACTTTCCCTTTTTATTGTTCCACGCTTTAACGTTGAAACTGGTGAGTCAAATAATGTTAAGTGCACAAAGCTAGAACATAAAATGGGGATTCACGCACAGGCAACATGCGAATTAACATTTGGTCAAGATGGTGAGTGTGTTGGAGAACTGATTGGGAATGAGTTTGATGGAATGGCAAATATGTTCATCATGATGAATGAGGCAAGGCTTCTTTGTGGCCTTCAAGGTGAAGCTCAATCAAATCTTTGCTTTGAGCTTACTGAGCAATATGCAAGAGAGCGCTCTCAATTTGGTACCGAAATTATCAATATGCCAGATGTTAAGAGAATGCTTCTTAAGATGAGGTCTACGGGACGTGGACTGAGAGCTCTTTCTCTTTATACAGCAAACCTTTTTGATAAAGCTGAAAAAGGTGATGATGAAGCTGAAAAAGAAATCGCATTATTTACTCCGATCTGTAAGGGATTTTGTACAGATGAGGGTGTAAATATCGCAAGTGAAGGTGTTCAAGTTCACGGCGGTTACGGATACTGTACTGAGTATGGAATTGAGCAATTTATGCGTGATACAAAGATTGCTACAATTTATGAAGGTACAAATGGTATCCAGGCGATCGACTTTGTTATGAGAAAAATCCTTATGGATAAAGGCGAAACATTCTTTAATGTAGGTAAGAAGATTCAAGCGACAATGAATAGAGAAGAAGCCAAGGCGTACCCTCATGAAGTTTCAATGATTGGAAAATCAATGGAGATGAGTGAAGAAGTTGTGAAGAAATTCGGATCGTTTATGGCGGCAAAGAATCAAAGCGCAGTTCTAGCTCA
Organism: Halobacteriovorax sp. DA5; assembly: GCF_002903145.1. Lineage (NCBI taxonomy): Bacteria > Pseudomonadati > Bdellovibrionota > Bacteriovoracia > Bacteriovoracales > Halobacteriovoraceae > Halobacteriovorax > Halobacteriovorax sp. DA5. Next base: position 129,512 of record NZ_PPDJ01000009.1, read on the forward strand.
CGCAACAGATTTTTTAAGTTATTGTGGAAACCTTGTCGTTTCATGGCTTCTTCTTGAGCATGCTTGTATTGCTCAAAATGAATTAAAGACGGCAACAGGTGAAGAAGAGAAGAAATATTATCAGTCTAAAATCGATGATTTTAAAGTTTTTTGTCAGTACCAATTAACGAGAAATATTGGACTCGCACATAGTGTTTTAAACTTCGAGGAAGATTTAACTTCGATTAATGTTTAATTAAAGATTAAGCACAAGGGTATGTGAGAGATGCAAGAAATGGAAAAAGGAGTCGATCTATTTAATGAGGCGACTCGTGGTAGTACAGACTACTATAAAGACAATGTTTATATCATGAAAAAGAAAGGAGAGTATGCTCCTTTAAGTTTCATGAAAAAGAAAGTTGAAGGCTTTGATGAGGAAAGCTTACTTAGTCGTGGATTTATATACGACTCACTTGAGCTCGTAGGTGATAAAGAATTTTCTGAATGGTATGAGAAACAATTTTCTCGAAAGATGAAAAGGTCTCATGCTAAGCAGGTTCTAATTATTCACTTACCGGATAACAAAAGAATCTTTGACGCTATTGAAACAGTTAATAAGGTTTATGATATTCTTCGCGATGAGCGAATTATTTTTAATGGTAAGAAGCTTCCTGTTCAGTTGGGGGAGTGGTACGCAAAATGTATCTTCGGTCTAATGCAACAAAAGTCGACATCACAACGAGGTTTTGATTTCTACGTTGGTGATAAGAGAGTTGAAGTTGTTGTGCATTGGGGAGATCAAACATCTCCAAAAGGTGTAAAAGTTAGAAAGTCTCTATGTGATCTTTCAGCAAGCGTTATTATCATTTATCTAGCTCGTAACTTTATGATTCGAGATATCTGTCTTCTCGATTCAGATTATGTTTTAAGAAAATTTGCAGGAAAGGGACATACTCTTTTTCTAAAAGATTCTGAAATTAGTGGTTACTTCTTTTCAAAGTCAACGAAGCATAAAGATAAAGTCGTAAATAAGAATGCTCTTCTTAAATACGCTTTACCTAAGCTTGCGATGAATTTAACAGAATTCTTAGAAAGCTAAGATTATAGTAATTCATATTTTAAAAGGCGGCATTCAATGTCGCCATTTAAAAACTCTGTTTTCTTACTTGTTTTTAAACGAATATTTTTTCTTAGTGGCCCGTGAGCTGTAAGAATAAATGCTGTAGAACCCTTGAAGTTATTTTTAAGAGTTTCACCCATCTCGAAATAGAAGTCGTTAATATCAAGACCACCAATCGCTTGAATACGCTCTCCATAAGGAGGGTTAAATAGGATTAATCCTCTTTCAAATCCCGCAGGTGCTTGTGAATTAATGAAGTTTTCGCAGTTGAAGTTTACGAAATCAACACGGCCAAAACAGTTGAGAAGGTGAGTTCTCATGAGTTTAAAGTTTTCAACATCAGCATCATTGCAATAGAACTTATCATTTGGAATTGAATCTATTCTTTCCTGTGAATCTTTCATGATCTCGTGAACTTTATCAAAGTACCAATCAACTAGATTCGAATCATGAAACCACGGCTGACCTGTAAAAGAATACGGAGTCGTATTTTGTTTAAGTCTTAAAAATGCTGGCGATAATTTCAAGAAGTAGAAAATTGCTTCAATTAAAATTGTTCCTGAACCTGCCATTGGATCATAGAATGGACCTTGGCAGTCCCATTTTGTTTCTGCAATAAGAGAAGCCGCTAAGTTTTCACGAAGTGGCGCACGGTGTCCGCTTTCACGATAGCCACGCTTATCAAGAGAAGTTCCAACCATGTCAGCGTAAACAATTACTTTACAGCCTTCTTTAACCTTTTCAACACGTTGAAGAAAGCTAACGTTAGGTTCATTTGTCTCTACATTTGGACGCTTATTAAATTTATCTCTCATATAATCAACAAGAGAATCTTTTAGAGTTTGTGAAAGGAAGATAGAACTTCTAAAAAGCTCCTTACTCTCACCATCTAGAAGAGTGTTGATTTTAAAAGTTTGCTCTGGAGTAATATAGTCTTCCCATGGAAGCTCACTTGCTCTTTTATAGATTTGTTTTTCGTCGCGAATATAGAAGAAGCCAACTTCTTTAAAGACACGAGAAGCAATTCTAGCGTTGAAGATATATTCAACTGTGGCCTTATTTCTTGCCTTAAATGAAGCTCCACCACGGCCGGCCTTGGCCTCGATACCGTTAGCACGTAGCTCATTTACTAGATATTGTTCGCAACCTCTTGGGCAAGAGGCAAAATAAAAACTCTTGTCATTAATGACTTTGTTCGACTTCTGATATTTTTCCATGACTCGATTTATGATTTATTTAGGTATGTGTCAAAGAAAAAGGCTTAAGTTGGTAAAAATTCGTTCATTTTCCTCAATAAAATAGGCTAATTTCCTTTGTATAGGGTTCAAACTTGGAGCATATGCTGATATAGTTTCGAACATAAATATATAAAGATTTATTCATACATAAAGTGAGGAAACATGAGCTTTACAGATTACAAAGTAGCAGACATCTCTCTAGCTGACTGGGGAAGAAAAGAAATTAAGATCGCTGAAACTGAAATGCCGGGACTAATGTCTCTAAGAAAAGAGTTTGGAGCGGCAAAGCCACTTAAAGGTGCAAAAATCGCTGGTTGTCTTCACATGACTATTCAAACAGCTGTACTTATTGAGACTCTAGTTGAGCTAGGTGCTGAAGTAAGATGGTCTTCATGTAATATTTATTCAACTCAAGATCAAGCTGCTGCTGCAATCGCTGCTGCTGGAATTCCTGTTTTTGCTTGGAAAGGTATGAACGAAGAGGAATTCGACTGGTGTATCGAACAAACTCTTAAGTGGGCAGATGGATCAGCTCTTAACATGATCCTTGATGATGGTGGTGACCTTACAAATATGGTTCACGACAAATATCCTGAATTAATCGAAGGAATCAAAGGTCTTTCTGAAGAAACAACTACTGGTGTTCACAGACTATATGAAAGAGTTAGAAAAGGTACTCTTAAGATGCCAGCAATCAACATCAATGACTCTGTAACAAAGTCTAAATTTGATAACCTTTACGGATGTAGAGAGTCTCTAGTAGACGGTATCAAGCGTGCAACTGACGTAATGATCGCAGGTAAAACTTGTGTTGTTGTTGGTTACGGTGATGTTGGTAAGGGTTCTGCTCAGTCTTTCAAAGGTCTAGGAGCAAGAGTTATCGTTACTGAAATCGATCCAATCTGTGCTCTTCAAGCAGCAATGGAAGGTTTCGAAGTAATGAAAATGGATAAAGCAGCTTCTGAAGGTGATATCTTCGTAACAACTACTGGTTGTCTAAAAGTTATCAATGCTTCACACCTTGATAAGATGAGAGACGGTGCAATCGTATGTAACATTGGTCACTTCGATTCAGAAATCGAAATTTCTCACCTACACAATAACTACGAAGAAGATAACATCAAGCCACAGGTAGATATGTATACTTCAAAAGATGGAAGAAGAATTATCCTTCTTGCTCAAGGTCGTCTAGTTAACCTTGGATGTGCTACTGGTCACCCATCATTCGTAATGTCTAACTCATTCTGTAACCAAGTAATTGCTCAAATGGAACTTTGGGACAATGCTGGTAAGTATGAGAACAAAGTTTATATGCTACCAAAGCACCTGGATGAAAAAGTTGCTATGCTTCACCTTGAAAGAATTAATGTTGAAATCGATACATTAACTGCTGAGCAAGCTGAGTACCTAGACATCCCAGTTCAAGGTCCATATAAGCCAGAACACTACAGATACTAAGCAACTGCTATATATGAAGCCTCCGAAAGGAGGCTTTCTTATTTAAGGTAAAACTATGAGCAAAAAGATTTTTCTAGCTACTGATCATGGTGCTTTCGAACAAAAGGAAGCAGTTAAGAAATTCTTAATCGATGAAGGTTATGAGGTCGAGGACCTAGGGACTCACTCAACTGACTCATGCCACTATCCAGAATATGCTATTGCTTTGGCAAAAGCAGTTCAGAAAGAGGGAAGAGGAATTCTTCTTTGTGGATCTGGTATTGGTGTTTGCATGGTTGCTAATAAATTTAAAGGAATTCGAGCGGCCCTTTGTCACAGTGTCGATTTAGCTAGGCTTTCACGTGAGCATAATAATGCAAATGTGATTTGTTTTGGTGGCCGTATTTCATCAAGTGAAGAAGTTCTGGCCATGACAAAAGTATGGCTTGCGACTGAGTTTGAAGGCGGCAGACATCAAACCCGCATTGACATGTTCACTGACCTCGGTGAAAATTAATCTTATGTTTAAAGTTAAATGGACTGAATATATCTCATTCTTTGTTATCTTAGTTGTTGGTATTTATAGCTTATATATATCAAGAACTGATTTAGCTTATTTTGATAAAGTACTAAGTGCTCAAAATGGACTACTCGAGTGGTTTACTTTCGTAGGGCTTTGTCTCATTTCATTTGGCTACTTCTATCGCAGAAAAGTTCTAGCAAAGTTTAGAGATCGTAAATTTCTTATTATGTTAAGTACTCAAGGTGTCTTCTATGTGATCTGTGCACTAGAAGAGGTTAGTTGGGGGCAACGTGTTTTTGGTTGGCACTCACCTGAGATGTTTAGAGATATTAATAGTGTCCTTCTTGAAACTAACTTTCAAAATTGGCTTATTGCCCGTGGAGTTTCACATGAGTCTTGGAACTTATCGTTAAGAGTAATCCTGTTTATCTATCTTTTTGCTGTTCCTTTTTCATATTGTAAAGTTGAGAAGGCCAAGCAATTCATCGATAAATTTGCTCTACCGGTACCGAAGGCCACTCATATTTTAAGTTTTATGATTCTATTAGTGATTACACTTTATATTCCAAGCGAGAATAAGGTGCAATTTGCTGAGTTTTGTTTGACTTGGGTTTTAACGGCCCTAACATTAGAGCCATTTAACCGCAGTATGTTTTCTCGTCGAAGTTTAGTTCGCTAGTCTTTCTATTAGCTAAGCGTGCTTTACGCAACTTGGACATTTTCTTTTAAGCATTCTTCTATATGCATTTGTTGTCTTGTGAAAGTAGCTTGTTGCCTTTTGTCCCATATTGCTTTCGATTAGCCAGCTAAATTTATTAACAAGAGGATAGAGTTTGGCTAGGTGAGTGATCACTTCATCACCTTTTAGAATCTTACTATCACTTGTTATATAGTGGACTACTTCTTGGCACTCTTCTTTGTTGAGTTGAGGGTGTACTTGATAGAGTTTATCATCGTTTACACTGACAAAGTTAACTGATTTTGCGTCTTCTAAGCGAGCAAGGGAGTCCTTGAACCTAACACATAGTGGGCATTCATCATCGAAAATGAGAAGTGGTAATTTATAATTTTCTTCCATGAAAACAACCTTTTATTTATTGTGCTCCTAATTTCTTAGTTGCTGAGTAACGATATCTTCTTGATATGATCTCAAAAATATTACTAGATTTATCTTTAGTGATACCTGCATTTTTTTGTGCTCTTTGAGAGAAATCTAATATCTCTGCACTTGTATTAGCATTGTCTTTCACTTTCTTCTTAAGTAGGTGAGCATATGGATTAGTCGCAGTCTTCTTTTTCTTCTTTTTATTATCGAGACCGCTTCCGCCTCTAAAGTAAAGGCCATTATCTTTTGGTTTATAAGAAGCAGTATACTTGCCTACTTTTCCTCTTAGTCCCGAAGCTCGAGATTTAAGTTTTGCCTCTGCTGACTTACTTTCGTTAGTTTCTGGTGTTGCTGACATCGCATTTGCTACTGCTCCGTCAAAACCAAGTTGTCTAAGTCCTTCAGCAATCTTCGGGTCTTTTTTCTTGTAGCTATCTGGAAGAGTAACCTTGCTAAGTCCATCTTTAAGCTTGTCATTAGCGATAGCAAAGATCTTTCCAGCAGTAGCATTAAAGTTGTTTGAACTATCTCCTGGAGTCGAAATACCATTTGTCATTTTGTAGAAATCATCAAGACTAGTTCCTAGGCCACCTGGAATGTGCATTCCATTGATCTTTGCAGAAATTCTAGAATCGAGACATGTATTTGTTTGGCGACAAGTACAGTTCAGGTCTTCTTTTACATTATTATCAACACAAGTAACTTGCCAGTTATTATTTTGAGCAGTTCTTTGTCTAATTTGCGGATAACAGTACTTAACGTCATTCATTGTCTCTGGTTGGCTACAGTAACAGTCACGATCTGAAACAGGGTTACACTTTCCTTTACCACTTAGTTTATTAGCTACATTATTTAATTTATCAGCAGCATCGCCGTGCATTTTGTGTTCCCACATATAGTAACTAGTCATAAGTGTCGAAGCTCCAAGCTTAACCCAGTTACTCCAACCACTTGTGAATCCACCCATTGTGGCCATTGAGGTAACATAGCATACTGTCGTCGCTCCCCATCCTTTTCTTTGAATATCAACAGACTTTTGACGATCGCGGTGAGAGCGTGCCTGTTTATAAAGGGCCTGGCTTTGAGCATTCTCAACATCTGGCTCTGTTGCTAGTGCAAACTCATCACTCTTTTGTTGAGTAACTCGTGCAATAACTTCAGCCCCCATAGGAATATATTGGCAGTAATCAGTACCTTCTTCTTCTCTAGCTTTGTCATGTTCTGATTGTGCAGCTTTTACATCATCTGGTGATGCTTTGGAGTCGGCCATTGCTTCGGCCTTGCCATTTTCGTTGAATGAGATTCCTTTCTCTTTATATTTAGAGGCAACATCCTTCTTTGTGACAACATCTATTTCGTTAAATTTTCCGCCACCACCAGCTTGTGACATGGCCGGCATAATAATCGAGTAGGCTTGACCTACGGCCTTAAACATTGATGGTGACATTCCCATGAATTTCTCACCGTCAGTTGCATCGCCACCCTTTCTTATATTTTCACACTCTTGAGAGCTACCACATTCTTCGGCCCACTTCTCGTCGGCTTCTCTTTGCTGATAGCCTGCATGAGTGTAATTATCCATTGTATACTTTTCTCTGTCTGTGACATTCCCAGCTGCTACATCAGCTTCAGATGGCGCTTCGTAATTAGAATCTTGTCCATATGACGTAAATGAACACGTTACTAATAATAGCACCACGAGAGTTGTGAATATTTTTGATTTTGGCCTCAACATTAGCTAACCCCAATTATTTAGATTCTTTATGATTTTAACACGCTGTGGTGATAGTCGGGAGGTCTGTAATATATGCCTCATGAAAAAATATGTGAAATCAGTAGGTTACGTGCTTGCCTTAGTTGGGAATGTGAGAAAAGTGATGCACATTATTTGGGGCATCTTCGATTGAGCTTTGGTTGCCAAAAATACCTGAAATTGCTAGATTAAAGGCATAACCTAATTAGTGAGAAATATCATGGCCAATACATCAAAAGATACTACAACTGACAAAAAACCACGTGAAGCTGAGCTATCTCACTCTATGGTTCACTACCTTTTAGCAATTCATAAGCTAAAAGAAGAAAAAGGTTATGCTCGAGTTACTGATATTGCCAAAGATTTAGGTTTAACAAAGGGTTCTGTTTCTACAGCTCTTAATAATCTTAAAAAACGTAATCTTGTAAAAGAAGAAGATGATACAAAGTTTCTTCTTTTAACAGATAACGGACACGATGAAGTTCACAAGACTTTAACTTCTCGTACACTTCTTTATTATTTCCTTAAAGACTTTGTTGGTGTTTCAGAAGAGATTGCAGAAAAAGATTCATGCATGATCGAACACCTTTTAAGTGAGGAAACTAGTACAAAATTCTTTGAATTCATGAAGACACTTTCTTGCTCATGTGACGATCTTGCAAAAAGTGGTAAACTTCCTAAAGGGTTTAATTTTCAGACAACTTTAAGTCTTTGTGACTACAAGACGGCTGAAGAATTCATGGAAGGTCAAAAGGGTGATACGTACTTACAAGAAGAAAAAGACGCATAAATTCTTTGTTCTTTTAGTTCTTTTTATTTTAGAACTATCTTCAGCATCCGCCACTGAATACTGCTTTAACAGAAGTCGACCAATTCATACGATTCGTATGGATCTTATGAAATATGTGATTGATGGTGAAAAGATAAAAATTGATTCTCATAAGAATTGCTTAAATCTTGAAGTTAAATCTTACCGTCAGGAATTATTTCGTAAGCTTGTGAATAAGTATTTTCCTAAGCAGCTAGAGAAAAGCTCTTTATCCCTATACACCCAAGATATGTGCAAATTTCGATTGAAAGAGGTCACAAAACTTAAGGATAAAGTTAATGAGCAAATTTCTGATATTATCAGTTCCGAAGGGAATCGCTTTGAAATTGATTTTGGTGGTGAGCACTATTACGCTACTTGTTCAAAAAAAGGTAGTGTGTACCTTCTTGATCTAAGAAGTAAATCTAATAAAGATCAACTAACTTCACTTACTTTTAATTTGGGTAAATGGGTTGATTTAACTTCACTTACAAAGCTTGAGAATAAAGAATATTCTCTTATGGTGATTGAATAATGAAAAATATTATAACGGCCGTTAAAGAGATAAATGCGGGTCTTTTTGGTCTTTCAACATCTGAGAAGAAAAATATTCTCTTAGTAACATTCACTTTATTTATAGCGTTTTTTTCATATCCAATGATTCGCTCTAGCTCAACAGCTTTATTTATTCAAAGCTATGGAGCAAAGAGTACGCCTTGGATTTGGCTGTCTTCTGTGTTGTTCTTAGGATTTAGTGTCAGTATCATTAATGAACTTCAAAAGCATTTTTCAATAGCAAAAATTTTTAATTCTATTGTGGCAGTCTCACTCGTTCTAATGGGAGGAGCCTTAATTGTTCATGGTAGTGGTCATCATATTGGAAGTGGTGTTTTCGCTGTTTGGAAAGAAGTCTATATTATTCTTGTCGTTCATTTATCACTTGGTTATTTAAATTCTGTCATTGACGTCAAAGTTGCCAAACTTGTCTATGGGCCACTTGGTGCTCTCGGCTCCTTAGGGGGAATTTTAGGAGGGCTTCTCACTACTAAACTTATGAAGGGCGTGGGGGTTTACTATGCGGCTTCAAGTGGTTTATTAGTTTTGTCTTTAGTTATTGTTATATTTAGTCTTACACAAAAACAATATTTAGCACTTAAAGAAAAGTCTCCAATAACATCACTTGCCGATAAGAAGCTCTATGTGTTCTTCATTTGTGGCCTAATTATTCTTTCTCAAGTGGTGATTAATCTTGCAAATTATAAGTTCAATCTAGGTCTAGAGATATTTAAGGATGCTAACGAAAAAGGTGCATATCTTGGAAATATATATTCATCGATTAATACGATATCCTTAATTGTCCAAATTGTTATTATTCCAATCGCTTTTAAATACTTTAAAGTTTCTACTGTACATATTTTCATACCATTTGTTTATCTTGTATTAATCTTACTTGATCGATTGGAGTACTTGGGTTTACTGGGGACAGCAATATTATTTGTAGGCTTTAAAGGACTTGATTATTCAATCTTTTCGGCCGCCAAGGAGATGCTTTACTTCCCTTTGAGTAAAGAACAAAAGTACGGGGCCAAGTATATCGTGGATATGGTTGTGTATCGTGCGTCAAAAATGGGTATTTCAGCTCTACTCTTAGTGTTTACGAGTTTGGCTTTTACCCAAAATATGCTAATAATATCAGTGTTACTTTGGCTAGTTCTAGCGGCCTTTATGGCCATTAAGTTTCGTTCAGAGTAATGTCTTTAATAAAATTCATTTAGGAGTTTATATGTCTAATCCATTATTAGAAAAATTCACAAATCCACATGGTGCAAGACCATTTGATACAATCAAGAATGAGCATTACATGCCGGCAATTCGCGAAGCAATTAAAATGCACAAAGAAGAAATCGAAGCGATTAAAAGCTTTGATGGAGAACTTACATTTGCAAATATCATTGAGCCGTATGCAAATTCAGGGAGTGCAATTGAAGATATTTCAATGATCTTCTTTAACCTAAAGTCTGCAAACACAGATGATGAGATGAATGAAATTGCAAAAGAATTCTCTCCTCTTTTAACAGCTCACGGAAATGACGTTAATCTTGACGCTGATCTATTCGCAAAAGTAAAAGTTGTTTTCGATAACAAAGAAAATGAAGACTTAAATGCTGAGCAAATGACACTTCTTTCAAAGATTTATAAGGGCTTCGTTAGAAACGGTGCTTTATTAAGTGAAGAAGATAAGAACAAAGTTAGAAAGATCGATGAAGAACTTTCAAAACTAGGACTTGAGTTCTCAGATAACCTTTTAAAAGAAACTAATAAGTTTGAAATGATACTTGATAATAAAGAAGATCTTGCTGGTCTTCCTGAAGGACTTATTGAAGCTGCTGCGATGACAGCAACTGAAAAAGGTCATGAGGGTAAATGGGTATTTACTCTTGATTACCCAAGCTTTGGTCCATTCATTACTTACTCAGAAAATCGTGAGCTACGTAAGAAAATGACAATCGCTTCTGGTACAAAATGTGCCAAGGGTGACGAGCTTGATAACCAAGAAAATGTAAAAAGAATTGCACAGCTTCGTTATGAAAGAGCTGGAATTCTTGGATATAAAAGCCACGCCGATTATATTCTTGAAGAGCGTATGGCCATGAGTGCACAAAACGTTTTTGATCTTCTAAATCAGCTTAAAGATAAAGCAATGCCTGCAGCGATTGAGCATATGGATGAAATTAAAGCTTATGCAAAAGAACAAGATGGTATCGAAGACTTCGCTTCTTGGGACTATATGTACTATTACGAGAAGCTTAAGAAAGAAAGATATAGTATTGATGATGAAATGCTTAAGCCATACTTTAAATTAGAAAATGTTTTAAATGGTGTTTTTGAAGTTGCAACAAAACTTTATGGGCTTAACTTTAAAGAAGTTTCTAATATTCCAAAGTATCACCAAGATGTAATGACTTATGAAATCACTGATCGTGATGGAAACTTCATTTCTCTATTTTATGGTGACTACTTCCCACGTGCTTCAAAGCGTGGTGGAGCATGGATGACAGCCTTTAGAGAACAATATGTTCAAAATGGAGAAGATGTACGTCCACACATTGCAAACGTATGTAACTTTACAAAGCCAACAACAACGAAGCCATCACTTCTAACATTTAATGAAGTAACAACTCTATTCCACGAATTTGGTCACGCGCTTCATGGTATTTTAACTAAGTGTCAGTACCGTATGCTTTCTGGTCCAAACGTATTCTGGGACTTCGTTGAGCTTCCATCTCAAATTATGGAAAACTGGGCATTTGAAAAAGAATGTCTTGATCTATTTGCTAAGCACTATGAAACTGGAGAGTTAATTCCAGCGGAATTAGTACAAAAATTAAAAGATAGTTCAAACTTTGGAGAAGGACGTCACACTGTTCGTCAATTAAGCCTTGGACTACTTGATATGGCATGGCACTCAGGTGATCCATCAACGATTACAAGTGTTGAGGAATTTGAAAAACTTGCAACTCAAGATGTTGATCTTCTTCCAAGAGTTCCAGGTGTGATGACTTCAACATCATTTGGGCACATCTTTGCTGGTGGATATTCTGCAGGTTACTACTCGTACAAATGGGCAGAAGTTCTTGATGCAGATGCGTTTGAATTATTCCTTGAAGAAGGGATCTTTAACACAACGATTGCTGATCGCTTTAGAGAAAATATCCTTGAAAAAGGTGGTTCAGAGCACCCAATGGATCTTTATAAGAGATTCCGTGGACGTGAGCCAGAGGTTGATGCACTACTTAGACGTGGTGGTCTTATCTAGCCCTTAACGAATAAAGCAAAGGCTCCTTTTTTAGGAGCCTTTTTTATTTTCGAAAATTTCTTTAGCATGATACCAAGTATAGTAATCCTTCGCATTCTTAAGTTCTAAGAGGTGAGGAATCAATTGATCTGAATAATCAATTGAACTCTCTTTAGGTAAGGCCGAAGGAAGGTTATCAATTGCAATAATATTACACTCGTGATCAATTGAACTTTCTATACGGTGAAGTGGTTTATCCCAAGTTGTATGGACATTATAAACTGGGATTGGATTTAGATCACTATTTGGATCACAACTAACATCACAAATAAGTGAAAGCTTCTCATTCCTCTCCATAATCGCTTTATCAAGAAAAGGAGCAATCTTCTTTGTCATAAGAACTGTGTTGATGAAAATATCAGCGTTAATGATTTCATCAAATGGTCCACCAACTTTAGTTTCTTCTACGTCCCAATTAATTGACTCTAGTTCAAGATCTGAAAGTAGCTCTCTTGCTCCGCTTCCACAACGACCTTGGGCGCCAATAATAAAAGTACAAGGGTTGCGCTTACCCTGTCTTTTATTGTTAATAATTTTAAGCCACTCTTCTTTAGAGGAATAGTGTTTTAAAGGTGCAGGTGAGTCTGAAAAAAAGTTTTCAACACTAAGTGCTGCTCCTACATATCCGGCCCAGTAACCGAAGGCCGCAACACGTCTATTGTCTTCATTAAGCAAGAATTCAAGATCAAATAATGTTCCACCGCCTTTACTGTAGCGATCAAAAACTTGCTCAGCTCCATGCTGACCTTTATAGATATGGGCAAAGTAGATATGATTGTGCTTTAGTGGAAACTCATCCGTTTCTTTCAATTCTTTTAAACCTAGAATAAAGACGTCATCGCTTATTGGAGCATCTGTTATCCATGCGTGACTTTCTTTAATTTCACAACCTAGCTTTTCATATTCTTCTATTGGAAAGATTCTATCCTGTGATTTCTCAACGATAACTTTATAGCCGGCATCGATCAGCTTTTTTGCATTTTCTGGTGTTAGAGGAGTTCTTTTTTCAAATGCTTTATCCTCATCTCTTAACCATATTGTTGTCATACTATATAACCTTGTCTTTAAATTAGATTTGATCTTGTATTGATGTATCCCTATCGACAGTTTCGTTATTTAAGTTAAATAGTGCTTTCATATCAGAAAATAGCATTCGAGGAAAAATGAGAGCACAGAAAGCGATACAAACGACGATTAAAATCTCTTCAGTTGCAAATTGATTTCCAATAAATGTTAGGATAATCCCTCCTAAAATATTTGGAACAACAAAGCCTAAATCTAGTAAGGCAAAAATTCTTGCAAGATATTTTGTTTCTACTTTTAATGAAACATAATTTAGTTGATTTGTAATACGTACAAAGACAACAAATCCCCAAACAAAGAAAATTGCCAGTGTTGCTGTATATGAAGCAGCATATAACCAAAGCGCCATGAGAAGTGGTTCAATGTAGAGGGCCGCAATAATAATCTTTCCAACTGGTTTCTCTTTTAGAATAGTCGAGCTTGCCCATCCCCCAAATAGTCCGCCTAGACCAAAGAGAGCAAGCCCTATCCCATAGTCTTGTTTCGTAGCTCCAAGTGTTTCCGTTAGGTAAGGTAGTATAAGTGGAAACATAAATCCAAGAACAAGTCCTTCGATGATGACATTTGAAATGACAGCAAAAAGTTCCTTTTGCGTTCTGGCATATTTAATTCCATTTTTTATTTCAGAGAGAAAGTTTTCACTATTTCCTTCCTGTCTTGGAGGGTTATAGGTAAGGCTCATAATAAAATAAATACCAACAATATATGTTAGGAAATCTAGAGCAATAACTTCCTTGATTCCGCCAAAGGCCGTAAACATAGTGGCACCAAGAAATGGGCCAATCATGTGAAGTACTGCAAAGGCAGAACCGAATAGGGCATTCGCTCGATTCATGTCTTTTTGAGGGACAATGTCGTTAACCATAGCTTGTCTTGTTGGATTATACATTCCAGTGAAGAGAGCAATGAGGCCATCGCAAAGGATGACAACTTCTGGAGTCTTAGCGAAGATGATCGTAAAAATTATTGGAATTCTAATGTAATTTGTGAAAAGGAGAACATTCTTTCGATTGTATTTTTCTCCAATAACACCACCAATTAAATTTCCGATTGTTAAAAAGAAGAGAAATACTGCTCGAGCTGCACCAAGATAACTTTTGTTATGATTTGATAATTCAAATACTAAAAGCATTAGTGCAGTCTCTGACACAAACGAGCCTAGCTCGGATGTTAGTCCTGCAATATAAAGCCTTCTAAAATTTTGATAGCGTAAAACCTTAGGAAGCTTGAACATAATTAGGATCTTTTAGCTAAAAATTCGTCAACAGATGTTTCAAATTCAGAAACAATTCGATCAACAATTTCTTTAACAGTTTCAATCTTTGTAATGAACTCAATTGAAGGTCCGGCAACCCAAACTGTTTTGTATGTGGCACCAAAAGCTGCATTCTCAACAGCTTTCATTCCTTTGTAACCAGTAAGCATTTTCGCATACTTTTTAAGCTTCTTATTTTTGCTCATGGCCTTTTCAATAACATTTTGTTCAGTTCCAATCTTTTGCACGTAAGGAGTGTTGATAACTGTACAAGGCGTCCCTGAAATTTTATTCGACATGACAATATCTTTAGCACCATATTGAACAACTGCTTCTTTATAAGCATCAGATACGATTGATTCTTTCGTCGCAATGAAAGGAGAACCGATTGAAACACCTTCGCATCCTAGGGCCATTATACTAAAGAGGCCCGATCCTGTTGCAATACCTCCAGCTGAAATAACTGGTATATTTAAGTTCTTTTTAAGTAGTGGAACGAGAATACTTGCTGGTGTTGGTCCCGCGTGTCCCCCGGCACCAGAGTTTACTGCAATTACTGCATCAGCTCCTTGGTCTTGAACTTTTTGTGCATATTTAAGATCAACGACATCACAAATTATCTTAGTTCCTTTTGGACGACACTTTTCGATAACCTCTTTTGGATTTCCAAGTGATGTGATAATGAAGTCTGGAGCATACTGCGCGCAAAGCTCAATTTGCTTGTGCATATGGATGTTTGACTGATTTACAATGATATTGATTCCAAAAGGACCTTCACATCTTTCTTTTAATTCTTTTAGTCCTTCTTCAAACTCTTCTGGAGTACGCCAGTTAAGAGCAGGGATACAACCCATAATACCTGCCTTAGAAGCCTCAACCAGCATATCGATACTAGTTACAAGGAACATTGGGGCCATAATAATTGGGTATTTGATATTAAAAGTTTCTGTTAGCCATGTTTTCATCATATGCAATCCATTTTTCTGTATATATTTTTATAGCTCAATTATAATGCATTTTTTTGTATTTAACACCTAAGATTACTTGCACAATTTCTTCCCTCAACGTACTCTTAGAGAATGAGCTCACAAGAAATAAATAAGCTACCTGACTTCTCAGCAATTCGAGAAAACATAGAAACAGAACGTAAAACAATTATTAAGGTCAATAATTTTTCCGATGACGATAGTTATGTAAGGGCCAGTGAAGATGCACTCGTCGTTCTTGGCTTTTTAGAGTCAACGTTAACAAAATTATGGACTATTTTTGATGAGAATCCATCTTTAGTTTATTTCTTTAACAAAGACTTCACTAATTTTAATTTATTAATCAAGCAAGATAATATCCTCGATCTTATTTTTATTGACGACTGTATGATTCCTGAGAATGAAGCAATCTTCTTTGGTCAAGATGGTGGACTCTCGCAAAATATTCTTTCACTTCATGAAAAGACATTTTATGAGTGGGGACAGAAAGTATTAAATCATCACGAGGCAACGCAAACTTTCATTCGCTCAGATATTGATTTAACAAAACACAAAATCAGTGAGCTTAAGTGTCAGTGTATTAAATGTGTTAATGATTTTAGAGCACTATTACGAGACTCAGTTTATGAAAGCTGTGTTGAGTTGATTGAATCAACTAAAGAACAAATTAAAGAAGAGATTGATAATGGAATCCATGTTGTTTCAGATCTAGTCTTTAATCTACAAAAAACACTAGATAAGAATTTCTATAAACTAAGAAATACAATCAAAAGATCTTCTCTAAATCGTTTAGAGAATCAGGTTAAACAATACTTTAAATCGGAATTTGCTTATCCGTCAGAGCTCGCTTCATTACATCGTCGAAATGTAAGCATGCTATTCGATCAATACCTAGAAGCCAATGAGCTTAGTACTGATCTTATTACTAATGCGGAATATGATAAATTTTATCGTTCTCTTTCAACTCACTACTGGAGAAATGAAAGATATCTAGAACGAGAATTTAAGAAATTTGTTAAATCAATTATCATTTTAAAAAAGAAAGACGTTTCTTCGACAATCCTTCAAGAGTATCTTGGGGAATTCTGGGTTCACTCTTCAGCAAGACAGATGAAGAGAAAGATTGTCTATCATATGGGGCCGACTAACTCGGGGAAAACTTATCACGCAATTGAAAAGCTATCGACAGTTCCTAAAGGTTGCTATCTAGCACCTCTTAGACTTCTAGCTGCAGAACTTTACGATACACTTAATGCAAAAGGTGCTGTAACAACACTTCTTACTGGTGAAGAGGTTATTGAGAGAGAGGGTGCGACACATTACTCTTCGACAATTGAAATGGCACGATTACAAGAGGTTTTCGATTGTTGTGTAATTGATGAAATTCAAATGATCACTGATCCTTCACGTGGTTGGGCATGGACAAGAGCACTTGTTAATATTATGGCCGATGAGGTACACCTTTGTGGTGATGCTTCAGCACTTGATCTTGTAAAAGTGATTGTTGATCTATGTGGTGATGAACTAATCATCAATGAATATACTCGTATGACTGAGTTATCAGTAGAAAGACATCCAATTGTTTTAGCTGATATGCAAAAAAATGACGCTCTTATTGTATTTTCTAGAAAGAATGCTCTAAGACATAAAAGAG
This sequence comes from Halobacteriovorax sp. DA5, assembly GCF_002903145.1. Taxonomy (NCBI): domain Bacteria; kingdom Pseudomonadati; phylum Bdellovibrionota; class Bacteriovoracia; order Bacteriovoracales; family Halobacteriovoraceae; genus Halobacteriovorax; species Halobacteriovorax sp. DA5. The sequence goes on from NZ_PPDJ01000009.1 coordinate 146,309, forward strand.
ATCTTGAACGCTTAGGTTATAAGGTTTCGATTGTTTATGGAAGGCTTTCTCCAGAAGTTCGTCGTGAACAAGCACGTAAGTTTGATCAAGGTGAAACTGATGTAATCGTGTCAACTGATGCAATTGCAATGGGAATGAACCTTCCAATTAAAAGGGTAGTGTTCTCAACACTTTCTAAGTTCTTTGATGGTCACCAACATGATATTTCGATTAGTGAGATTAAACAAATTGGTGGACGAGCAGGACGTTTTCAAAGGTTCCCACGCGGAACAGTTACTTGTCTGAGGAAAGTAGAAGATGGAATTGAGTCAATCAATGAAGCCTTGAGTGCGACTCTTGAACAAAGTGATCAGTGTATGGTTGGACCTGACCTTGATATCTTTAATCAGGTTAATAAGGCCCTAATCGATAATAACTTACCAAAGCTTAAGCTTTCGGAATTTCTTCGTCTGTTTAACACGATGACTTTCCAGGCTCCTTTCTACTGCGTAGATATGAAGGAGATGATTGAGCTTGCTGAAATGGTAGAAGACGCTGATTCGAATGGAATACTTACGGATGCTGAAATCTTCGGATTTGCTTGTGCTCCAGTAAACCTTGGGTTAATGGATCATGTTCAATTCTACAACTGGATTCTTCATAAGTACGTTAATATGGAAGGAATTCCATGTGAGCCAATTGAATATGGCTCTAATGATATTGATTATCTAGAGACATCAATCAAGTGTGTTGAGCTTTATCAATGGTTATCAAGGCACTTCAACAATAAGAACTTCGTTTATTCAGAAGTTGAACTTCTTAATAATAAGCAACTTGCAATCGACCAACTAAATGAACTTCTTTCACAAAAGATTATTGCTAGATGTTCTTCTTGTAGTGTTAAGTTACCTGAAGACTCACGCTTTCCAATTTGTGAAGAATGCTTTGAGAAACGCAAGACTAACCGTCGCAAACCAGGTGGTGGGCGATTCAAAGGTAAACCTGGCAGTAAGCAAGGAGCTTCTAAGGGGTCTACAGGAAGAAATTTCAAAGGAAATGGGCGTCCTGGACAGAGTCGAAAAAGAAATGTAAGTCGTAAGAGAAAAAATACTAGTCCTAAACGTTAGAGTTTAATGAATACTTACGAATACGCAAAGTTATTGCTAGAATCTCCATTTCTTGAAGATAAGTTAACAACTTCTGATGTTGTTACGGATCTCAATTATTTTAAAACTAAAGATGGTATAAAAGATCTTCATCCATCTAGAGAGGGGAAGATCTCATTTTCTGCTGAGCAGATTAAGTTTCCAAAAAGAGGAAGCTTTCACTTGGATGAAAAGAAGGCCATGGCGTTGCACTTCTTTGCTAATCATGAACTATTGGCCATTGAAATGATGGCGACAGCACTCATGTACATCCCTATCGAAGATAAATCTCAATATAAAAGAATTGCTTCAGGCTTACTTCAAACAATTGATGACGAAATTAAACATTTCAATCTCTATCGCAAGAGAATGAATGACTTTGGTATCGACTTTGGCGATCTACCCGTAAATGACTTCTTTTGGCGACAGATGCAAAAGATTACAAGCTTTGAAGAATACTTTGCGGTAATGGCCCTGACATTTGAAGCGGCCAATTTAGACTTTGCTAAGTTTTATCGAGATATTTTTCAAGGTGTTGATGATAAGAAATCAGCAGCTATTCTTAATGTAGTTTACGAAGATGAGATTTCACATGTTGGTTTTGGAGTTCATTGGCTAAACAAATGGCGTGATCAAAGTAATCTTTGGGAATTTTACGTCCAGTCTCTTCCGGATCTTTTATCTCCAGCCCGAGCAAAAGGAATGATCTTTGATAGAGAAGGGCGTGTGAGAACAGGAATGGATAATGACTTCATTTCTCGTATTGAAAATTTTAAAGACGAATTCATTGTAACAAACCGCAAGGAATGGAAGTGAAATATCGTGTTAATCTCGACTTTGATGCTGCTCTCGCTGCCAATAATCCTAATCTAAAAAATGATAAATACCTAAGTGAATTAGAATATATTTTTTTTCTCGTTAATGATTCCTGCGAAAATATATTAAGTACAAAACTGGCCTATACTGCTGAATATCTCAGTCATTTATCGAAACTAGGATTTATTAAATCGGAAATAACGAATGATCTTAAAGAATACCAAAATTGGTGGGGAGATCTTACTGACTTTGATTTAGCAAAAACTCTAAATTCAAAATGTTGGCTTGCCAGTTGGCATAGGCCTCTTGAGGATATGATCATTAGGTCAAAAGATGATGTGGTTTTAAATGAGATTAAATTTTATCGGCCGGATCAAACATTTTCAGGGATAGGTAATAGGTTAATCCAGAATAAAGAAGATCTTTCGCGTGTAAGTTATCCTGGTGTATTGTCTAAATATGTTGATGTAAAAAAAACTTTTGGCGTTACCTATAATCTAAAAACTAGAGAGTATTACATCGTAGAAAATTTTACGAATTCAAAAGGTCAATTCAAAGGTGGACGTTTAATATCTCTTTCTGATTTAGATGTTAAGTTCAACCTAAATTCAACGATAGACTTAATTCAGTCTAATCTACCAAATTCAGAGATTTCTAAGATCCAATTCGACAATATGATTTATGAAGATGAAGAGGGGACGTTAAAACTTTGCCCCCTTGTTGAATTAAATTATCGTCGCACGATGGGTGAAGTAATATTCAATGTTACTAAAATACTTGGAGAGGGAACTCTTCATTTTGGTGATAAACAGTATTTGAATAAAGATTCACTTATCCTTTCTCCTTCATTCGTAAAAAATATTTGCTACTATAACCGACTTAAGTAGTTGGGCAAGAATGCTAAATAGATAATATTCCTTCGTAGATCTTCAATTATACAGTAAAATGGAAGAGTTCTTTGGTTTAGATTAGGAGTACTTGTGGCCAAGAAGGGATTTTTTGACAAGATGAAAGGTAAGCTTAAAAAGTCGGAGGAAGACGAAGAGCTACTTGAAGAATTTGAAGAAGATGAATTCGAATCTGATGAAGATGAGGATGAGGATGATTCGGATTTTGATGATGCAACATCAACAGATGTTAAAATTCCTGGCGCAAAAGAGTTGGCCGATACTGAATTAGAAGAAGATGAGTATGAGTCTGGATCAGATGATGAAGTCGTTATGTCTGAGCCTCAAAATGTTGATGAGGATGAAGAAGATGATGATGACGACGACGAAGATGACGACGAAGATGAAGATGATGAAGATGAAGATGATGAAGATGAAGATGAAGACGACGAGGAATCATTTCTATCCAAAAACTTTCCGTCAATAGCAAAGCTCTTTAAGAAAAAATCTTCTGATGAAGATGAGGAAGAAGATGAGGAAGAAGATCGTGATGACGAAGATGAGGATGAAGATGAAGACGATGAAGAAGAAAAGTCGTTTTTAGAAAAGCAACTTCCATTCCTGGCTAAAATGCTTAAGAAAAAGTCTTCAAAAAAAGATAACGATGAAGAAGATGATGATGCCGACGAAGATGATGAAGATGAAGACGAAGACGAGGATGATGAAGATGAAGATGAAAATAAGAAAAAGGACTCTGATAAGAGTAAGTTAATTAAGCTTGTCTTAATTGCTGCAGTTGTTCTGCTTGCCATAGATCAATTTGTTTTAACAGATGAGAGTGACAATGAAGTTCCGGAAGTCCCACCAGTAAAGAGACAGAAAAAGCCTCGTAAGAAGAAGCCAAAGAAAGCTCAAGAGCAAACGACGGAACAGTCTCAACAAGTACAAGAGACTCAAAATGCTCAATCACAACAAGCTGATACTCAGCCTTCTGTTCAACCAGAGACTCAACCTGAACCAGCGCCTCAACCAGAGCCTGTGCCACAGGTACAGCCTGAGCCGCAAGTTGAAGAACCTGCAGTAGCACCAGTTGAAACAATAACTGAACCTCAAGTTGAGGAAAAAGTTGAAGAGACAGTATTAGATGTGGGAGAGAAGAATACAGAAGTTAATCCTGAGCCCATTGTCGTTCCTCAAACGCAGGTCGATACTACAGGTAGCTTTGGAGAAAAAGATGAAGATGATGTGAAGTCAGATTCTCTTGATAATCAACTTGATAAAATTGTTGATAAGTTGGAAGAGGAAAAGAAAGAGGTTGTTGAAAGGCTAGAGTATGTTGAGCCTCCTAAGTATACAGAGTTTGGCCAAGGTCTAGTATATAATTGTAAAGGAAAACACTGGGCATGTGTTGATCGCAAAGCCTATCTTAAGTGTGAAGCTAATATGAAATGGGCACTACAAGAAGGGAAACCTAACGAATGTGCAACCTCTAAGGTTTTAGCATCAGAGTACGACTGTAGAACTTTACAGATGTATTATATTAATACTGTTGCTGAAACGCCAAATTGTAATTAGGCGGCGTCTTTCTTAAAGAGGCCGTCGATGATTGTAAGCGTGAACGTTTTTTCTTGTTTCGCTTCTTCTTTTTTCATCGCTCTTACAAATGCTCGTGCTAACTCTGGGTCAAATTGTGATCCAGAGAATTCTTCAAGCTCAGCATAAGCAACTTCGTAGTCTAGTCCCTTACGATAAACACGCGTTGAAGTCATTGCATCGAAAGTATCTGCAATTAGAATAATTCTAGAGAATAATGGAATATCTTCACCCTTAAGTCCTTCAGGGTATCCTCGTCCATCCCATCTTTCATGGTGATATTTTGCAAATGTAGCGACTTTTTCAAAATGAGTAAATCCTTGGAGGATTTCAAATGATTTTTCTGGATGACTTTTCATCTGAAGAAATTCGTCTTCAGTAAGTCTTGAAGGCTTATTTAAAACCTCATCTGGTACACCAATTTTTCCAATGTCGTGGAAAAGTGCAGAAAGTTCTAAGTCATATAATTCGTCTTCATTAAGTCCGATTTCTTTTCCAAGTGTTAAACTAAAATAAGCAACACGTGTACTATGTCCGTAAGTGTAGTGGTCTTTGCAATCTAGTGCATGAAGAATTGTTCTCGCGGCCATTTCGCAAATCTTCTTTTGCTCAAGCTTAAGTGCTTTATTCTCAGCTTCTAGCCTTTTTGTTGGATCATCAGTTGTACCCCTTGAATTAACAACGGTTTTTTCAGAGATGACTGCGGATTGAGACTTCTTTGTCGCAGTACTTTTACGAGTACTTGCTTTCTTACGCCTCTCTCCCAAATTTACGATTTTACTCTTCTTCATTATAAGACCTAGTGTTACAGTCGGGTTATACCCATATTCTAATAATTCTTCGGGTCATTCTTAAGGAATCTTTAATTTAATCGGCTCATTTATATGATATTGGTCGCTTAATATGCTAAAATGGATTTTCAAGATGCCAAAAAATCGTGTCATCACTATTTAATTTTAAATACTTAGGAAGAGTTATGCGTATTCGTATCGTCGAGTCTAATATCGACAAAATTGCCGTAGATAAGCTCAATAATCTACTAAAATTGCTAGAGCTTTCAGATTTTAATCAAGATGTTTCAGAAGAAAATAACGAATCAGCTGCAAGTCAAGTGGCCTTTACAAAATCACAAAATGATATTGCTAATGATGAGTACTTTATCATTGTTTTTCATGATGGAGATCAGATTGATAAATCAATTCTTGAAAATGAAATGTGTCTAGGTGTTTTCTTTGCTGATAAATCAGTTGAAGAGAACTTACTAAATATGAAGAATGCAATTGAAGGCCTAAAAGCAATGGAGCTTCAAAAAAAGCTGCTTTATAAAATGAATAGCGTCATGGAAGGACTTGTTGGACAAGTTGAAAGCATTAGAGAAATGCATAAGAATATGGCCCCTTTTAGAAGTGAAAAGATTCGAGGAGTTGGGATTACGTCACGTTTTTGTGCGGGAACATCTAATGGTGGTGAATTCTTCGATTTTTTTAAAGTAGGTGGTGATGTTTGGATTATCTCCCTGCACGCTACATCATATATGCTCATTGGGAGTTTCTTAACGATGATTGAAGGATGGAAAGCTGAAGGCAGCCTTACAATGGATAAGATTCTTGGCCAACTTGAAGAGCGTACTGAGGATTTCTCGGAGTTCGGAGAGGCATCTATTCTAGTCGCTAAATTAACACTAGCTGATCTTACTCTCGAGAGTATTAATATTGGTGCCCATGAGATTCTTTCTCAAAATGATATTCTAATTTCATCAAATGAATATAGCTTTCCAAACTCATATGAAGTTAAGAAGCAGAGTGTTCAATTAGAAAAGGGGAAGGGAGTTCTTTTACTATCGCCTGGATATTTCAAGAATAACGACCATATTGTTAATGGCGAAGAGTATATTTCTTTTATTAAGAAAAACTGGTCATCTCCAGTTGAGTTAATTAGTGAATTAACATTTCAAAGTAAAAAGGGATATAATGAAGATGATTTTTTACCAAATGATCAAACCATCCTAATGGTAGAGGTAGATAAAAATGCAATTTCTAAAATCTAGTATCGTTTTCTTTATCACAGCTCAGGCAATTGCCTTTACTGGAACTGAGTGCTTTCAGTCTTCATTTGATGTTTCTGTAAAACACAAATCAGCACCATTTGGTCTTTTGAATAAGACTATAACTATTAGTAAGAAAGAGTGCGAAATTGAGATCGCCCATAATCAATATAAGTATATGAATCGTAATTGGCTTATTGATATTTGTCGCGATCCAATTCACGTTAAGTCGACTTCAAATTCAGTAGATGTCTTTCGTAAAGAAGGTGAGTGTCATGCAACTTCAAACGAATTCTGTGACGAATATAAGACAATTAAAAAAATAATTGAAGATGACGGTCTCATCTTTGCTTCTGGTGCAAAAAATAGTCTTAATGATGATCATGGACGTGTTTTCTGTGCAAAACTTCTAGTAGAAGAATACTTAAATGCTAATACAGTATTTAGTCGCAATGGAAACTATGACTACATAATGATTAGAAAGCCAATTGCTAGAATTCCAGAAGATTTAAAAAGAAAAAGATCAGAGTTTAAACCTGTAGTAGAAAAAACTGAAGTTAAAGAAGATAATGGCCAAGAGCAACCTACAATTGAATCATCTGGTGACTTTCAAATTGATGAAAGCGCTGGCCCAGGAACTTTTTAAACAGATTTAAATGCTGTTTCTAAATCTGCAATAAGATCGTTAGCATCTTCTATACCGACAGATAATCTAATCAGGTTATCTGTCAGACCAATACTTTCACGAACATTTTTTGGAACAGAAGCATGAGTCATAATAGCTGGATGTTCAATAAGGCTTTCAACTCCACCAAGGCTTTCTGCTAGTGAAAACATTTCAACTTTTTGTAAAAATCTCTTCGACTGCTTGATATCACCTTTTAAAAAGAATGTAATCATTCCGCCAAAGCCTGACATTTGCTTCTTTGCAATTGAGTGTTGTGGGTGAGACTTAAGTCCTGGGTACATGACCTTTTCGACTTTAGGATGGCCCTCAAGATACTTAGCAATTTTCATCGCATTCTTTGCATGAGCTTCCATTCTTATAGCAAGAGTTTTTATACCGCGAAGAACTAGCCATGAGTCAAAAGGGGATTGTGTTGGCCCTAGTGATTTCTGTAGTGTCCACAATTTCTCATAGAGTTTCTTATTGTTAAGCATACAAGCACCTCCGACAACGTCAGAGTGGCCATTTATATATTTAGTTACTGAATGCATAACAATATCAGCACCTAAATCAAGAGGGTTTTGAAAATAAGGACTCATAAAAGTATTATCGACAACTGTTATGGCCTTATGTTTCTTTGCTAAATTAGATACTTTTTTAATATCGGATATTTTTAAGAGTGGATTTGTTGGTGTTTCTACCCACAAGAGCTTTGGTTTGTGTTCTTTTAGTGCAGCTTCAACTTTATTTACATCAGTTGTGTCGACAAAGATAAAATTGTGAATTGAGTTAAAGACTGTTGTAAAGAGACGGTAAGTGCCACCATATACATCATCTCCACATAAAATTGTCGAGCCTGCTGGTAGCGTATGCATAATAAGCATCTCTATTGAGACCCCACTTGACGTGGCCAATGCATACTTTGAATTTTCAAGTGCAGCTAGAGCTTCTTCAAGTCTTGTTCGTGTTGGATTGTGACATCTTGAGTATTCGTAACCTTGGTGCTCACCAGGACTAGATTGAGCATAGGTCGTAGTTTGATAAATAGGTGGAATAACCGCACCTGTTTCTTTATCAGGATATGCCCCGGCGTGAATACACACCGAGGCTTTGGCCGCTTGTTTAAGCTTGGCCTTTTTCATTACTTTGAGCCTTTCTCAGACATATACTGAAGAACGTCGATTTCAGAAAGTACATCTGAAACTTTTCCATTCTTAGTAATGATAGCAACTTCTTTCTTTAAAAGTGCATCTGCTACAGTTTCAAGAAGTTCGTTACAATCAACTACGCGGTAGTTATTAGAGATTGCAAGAGAGATATTGTCGTCTTTTTGGAACTCGCCCATGATAACAGGCTTAATTAGGTTCTTCTCTGTACAAAGACCTAGAATATCTCCACCTTTATTAACTACAGGAAGCTGAGAAATATTCTTTTCTTCCATAAGTGTAATTGCTTCACCAATTGTTGTTGTGTCTTCAACAGTGATGATATTTCCATTCTTTCCAAGAGTGTTAAGTACTTCTGAAATTTGAACGTTAAAAGAAGAATCAAGGTAACCACCATCACTCATCCAATCATCATTATAGATTTTTGAAGCATAACGGTTTCCTGAATCGTGAAGTAGGATAAGGATTTTCTTTGGTTCAGTTTGTTTTGCTGCATACTTTAAAGCACCTTCAATTACGGCACCAGCTGAACCACCAGCATAAATTCCTTCTTCTTTAAGAAGTCTTCTTGTCATAAGAAATGATTCTTTATCGTTAATAACTTCAAAGTCATCAATTAAGTCAAAGTCATAGTTTTCAGGAATAAAGTCTTCACCAACACCCTCAAGAACATATGAGTGTGCTTGACCCATTTCACCAGTCTTGTGGTAACCCGCGATAATTGAACCAACACAGTCAACACCAATGATTTCTACTTTATCCATTTTCTCTTTGAAGTAGCGTCCACAACCAGAAATTGTTCCACCTGTACCTACAGCTGCCATGAATACATCAAAATCACCTTGAGTTTGCTCATACATTTCTGGAGCAGTCCATGTATAGTGAGTATTTCTGTTATGTAGGTTATCGTATTGATTTACATAAAATGAGTTTGGAATTGTTTCTGAAAGTTTTTTAGAAACAGAGTAGTAAGAACGAGGATCTTCAGGCTCAACATTTGTTGGACATACAACAACTTTTGCACCGAAAGCTCTTAGGTTATCAATTTTCTCTTTTGATTGTTTGTCAGCTAGAACGAAGATACATTTGTAACCGTGAACTGCTGCCCACATTGCAAGTCCAACACCTGTATTTCCAGATGTTCCTTCAATAATTGTTCCACCTGGCTTTAGAACACCTTCTTCAACTGCACGATCAAGCATATAAGCACCGATACGATCTTTTGTTGACCCACCCGGGTTCATATATTCTAACTTCACGTAGAATTCACAATTTGTATCTTTACCAATACTATTTAATTTTACGATTGGTGTATTACCAATTGCTTCAACAACGTTTGCCTTAGCACCTTTCATCATACTTCTTTCTCCGTTTTCTTCCAGTTGTCCTGTAGGGCCCTTAGTTGCTCTATCGGGTCAAAAGTCACAAGATCTGGAAACGTAAGAGTTTCGATATTGGACTTCTTCGAAATGGAAGTTTTTATTTCTTCTTGTTTAATTATTGTTTCTTTAAATTCTTGCATCTGTGTCGTTTTAGGCTGCCACGATGCGAGATTGTTATACCATGATTTATTGATAATGAGGTAACGTTCGGTGTTCATTTGAGCTTGAATTGAGTCAAAGATTTGCTTCGTTTCGACCTCTTTCATGTGCTCTGCTGAAGTTACTAAATACCACCTCGAGTGAGCAGGATCATTTAATGTTTTTTCTACACTTAATCCATCGATAAACTTCTCTCGATTACCGTAGAGAATTGAGATCGCCTCAAGGAAGTCGTTGATAAATCCTTGTCCAGTTACACTTTCAAGGTAACTAAGGAACTTTTCAATCCCCGTTGAGATAATGCGGTTGAAAAAACGCCCTGGTTTATTTTGATTTGTAATATAATTAAATGCTTCCGCAAATGTCTTATTAAAGAAGCGATTGATCTTCTTTGAGGAATTAAGGAAGTCTAAAAAGTTCTTTCCTGGTGCTGTATCCACTACGATCGCATCATAGATATTGCGATTAATTTGAGACTGAATTTCAAGGACTGCAAGAATCTCATTAAGTCCACCGCGTGAACTCGTTAAGTTTTCTAAAATCTTATTATCAACCTTTGCACCTAAGATCTTTTCAAATGAAGATTTGCAGTCAAGAAGAAGAACGTCGAAAGAGATTTCTTCGTTTTTGAACTCAACTATCTCAGACTGATCTTTGAGATTGAGGAGTTGTCTTAAGCGTTTAGCTGGATCAATAGTAATAAGTAGAACTTTCTTATTCCTTGCCGCTAAAGAAAAAGCGCGGGATGCAGAAATCGTTGTTTTTCCAACTCCTCCTGTTCCACAAAAAATCTCAATTTTCTTAAAGTCCTTCACTCGTCACAGCCTACTTTTTATTTTGTTTTAAAGATATCCATCTTTTCAATGATCATATCACTTAATTCCTCAACCTGTTGCTCTTGCGTCTGTGCAATGATCTGAGGAAAGTGGAGATCATATTTTACCTGAAACTTATCTTGTAAGTGTCTTTGATTCTCAATCTTTACCTTTATAAAGTCAGGCGTGTCATCTTCTGGGAATTTGTTCAGAGTTAAATCACAATTGAGGATTTCGATTGTTGAAATACTATACTCATTAGTAAGTTCAGTTCTTAATTCAATACCTTCTTCAACCGCTAGCTCTGTCGGAATACTAACAACAACGCATTGAGTGTGTTCTTTATTCGTTAAGAAGTTATGCATCTTATCGATATCGTTTGCAATCGGTCCTATTTTAAAAATATCTTTAAAGACCTTTGGAGAGTGTATTGTTGAAAGTAGGTGACCAGATGCTGGAGCATCAACAATCACAATATTTTCTTCTTCTTTTGCAAGGTCAATAATGTGTCCAAGGAAGATCAGTTGACCAAAACTTGGGACCATATCAAATAAGGCCTTAAAGAATGAAGTTGAAACAATCCACTTGGCAATTGTTTTTGAATTTAGTTTACGAGCAATATATTCTTGAACTGAGCTTAAGTGAGTTAGCTCAACAGTTTTGATATTAAGTGATTTGATTAGCTCTTTGTCCTCATTTTGTTCAAATGAGAAATAATATACATTCTTATTATGATTAAGTTCAGAAATCGACTTAGTAAGCGCCACGGAAGTGAGGCTTTTTCCAACGCCTCCTTTTCCCGTGACGATATATAAGTCTTTAAACTTCATTAGAATTTGTAGAATACCGTAAGTAGAACTTTAAAGTAGTATCCCTCAACATCTGAGCGATTCTCTTGATCTACATCAAACGGATCGTTGAATGTGGCCATAGCACCAACTGTGATTTTTCTATTTAAATCAAAGTCTGCACCTGCACCTAGTTGATAACCAAATACTGTCTTTGCATCTGACTTATACGAATCAGTCTTTATTTGTGGCCTAAAGAAACCAAGACCTGCTGCAAGGAATGGTTGGAATGCATCATAATGAAATAGCTTTCCTTTCGCTCCAAAAAGAAGTCCTGCAGTCTTCGAATAAGTATTCTCATATTCATGTTTTGAATAATGTAGGTTGGCGTAAAAATCAAACGAGTAAGAAGCCTTGTAATTATAAAATAATTCAGCCGTAATTTTATCTTCACCGTTATCTTTAAGATCACTCATTAGAAGTGTTTGACCAATTCCGATCCCAACTGAGTGAATGTGAAGCTCTTGGCCACTAAGAAGAGCTGCCGCTGCTGCCGCATCTGAATTCTTCTTTGCTGACTTAGAAGAAGTCAATTGCTTAACTGTTTGTGCTTGTGTTTGAACACCAAAAATAAAAAGGCCTGCTAGAATAACTGCAGGCCTTAATATAGATTTTGAAATTTGAAAAATCATTTCACCCTCTAAACTAAATATATATGCAGTAATAACTGCCTTATATTAGTTTAAAGTAGTCGTAGTTTCAACAGAAGAGTTTAGGTTTGCTGCGCTGTTGAAAGAGTTGAAAGTTTGAGCTGGTGCTTCTTCAACAACTGGAGCTTCAATACCTTCTAGACCTCTAATATATCCAGTGAAAGTACCTTCTTCACCACGGATAACTCTCTTAAGAAGTTCAACGTCACCTGGCTTAGTTGACTTTTTCTCTTGATCAAAAAGAAGTTGGATTTGAGTCATGTAAGTGATGTCATTTTTAGTTTTGTTATCGATTACTTGAATCTCGTGACCTTCTCTGATGATTTGAGCGATCTCTTCAAGTGTTACATAGCAACTTTGGTGTGTGTCATAAAGTTTTCTGTTTTGGTACCTTTTAATAATTCTTACATCATTCATTCTACTACCCCTATTGGTTTACGAATATATCTCAAGTTTAATTTTAGAATTCTCTTGAGCTAAAACGAGTTAATAATTAACACGACGCTTTGTAATAGTTAAGCTTTTTGTATAAATTTCACCGTTAAGCTATGTTCAGTAAAATTAATTACTTATAAGTTCAACTTTGAACAAAAGACAGGTTGGTGTTCATATATTTTATTGATTCCCGCTGTGTCTATTGCTAAGCGTTTTGAAATTTGCATCAGAGAAGTAACAGTCAATGACAGTAACTGTCAAGGGATAGGCTTCTTAATTTTATCTAAATTCAAAGAGAATCCATTTATTTGCCATGATTTCAGCTATTTATCGTGCATTAGGTCGAACTAATGCAAGTCATTGATACTTAAGTTCTACCTAATGTTGCCCCTACGAAATTAAGGATTAATTTTCTTTAAGAAATATCTATTTAGGTCGATGAGAGACTGAGGCAGTAAGGCCAAGGATATTAGATGTTTAAAAATTTCATTCAAAATTCACTCTACACGATAGCGCTAGTAACACTCATTGGTTGTGCAACGACCAATAATGTTGAAGATGAGTCTAATATCAATGAAGATTCACAGCTTTCAAATACCATTTCTGATTTTGAAAAGGCGAAGCGAGCGCAAGAGTTTGTTGATCAGTCTCTTAGCGAGATTGTAGAAGAAGCAAAAACGAAGGGCGACGCTACGGTAAATTATGTCGCAAGTGACCTTTTCTTAAAAGCTGCAGACGCTTCTTTGAGTGGTGATTCTGTTTCGGCATCACTTATCTTAAAACACGTTGTTGATTTAAAACCTAAAGATATTTATCTAAGAAAAAAATATGCGGTTGAACTTATTAAGTCGAGTCAGTTAGAAGATGGAAAAAGGGAGCTAAAGTACCTTATTAAACATGCGGACAAAGATATTAAAATTAAGGCAAGACTCTTACTTGCTGGCGTATATGGTGCATTGGGAAAATCAAAGCAGTCAATCAAGCTATATCGTGAACTAGTCTATAAAACGAGACCAATTTTAAGTGAAGCTTGTATTTATCTTTCAAAAGCTTATGTGGATGAAAAGAAATTCAAGAAAGCTGTTGGAACGCTAAGTTATTGCTCACAAAAAGATCGCGAAAATCGCAGTATTTATGCCTTTCATACTGGCAAAATCCACTTTGAAAAATCTGATTATAAGAAGGCCAAAAAGTATTTTAATAATTCTTTAAAGCTTGATCCAACTAATCAGCAAAGTACTATTCTGCTTGGAATGATTTACGAACAACAAGGTGATTTTAAGTCTGCAAAGGTTCTTTATCAGAAGTTTTTGAAATACGATCCAAATAATTACACTGCACTTGGAAAATACGTAAATCTACTTTTTACAGATGGTGAGTATAAAGAAGTTGTTCCTTACTTAGAGAAGTTACTAGCTCTAGATCCTGAGAATTTAAATTTAAAGGTTAGATTGGGAGTTATTTATACAGAGACTAATAAGATTGAGGATGCAAAAGGAATCTTTAAAGAGATTCTAACTGTTATCCCAGATTCAGATAAAGTTCTTTATTACCTAGCAAGTCTTTATCAGCAGTCTAACGAAGGTGATCTTGCGGTAACATATTTTTCAAGAATTAAAGAAGATAGCTCACTCTTTCATGAGTCAAATATTCAGATCGCAAATATTTTGAATACATATGCACAAAAAGATCCTGCGCAAGAAAAGCGTCTTGTTGAATTTGTAAAAGAACGTTCAAAAGCATCAAAAGAGTTACGTTTTGAATTAGAAGTAATTCTTGCAGGTTACTATGAAAATCGAAAAGATCTAAGCCGAGCTATCGCTTTAATGGAATCTCATATTGAGCACGATAGCTATACAGATGGACATGCTTATTATCTTGCATCTTTATATGAAAAAGATAAGGCATTCACAAAAGCCGAAAAGATTATGTTAGATATCTTAAAGCGTGATCCAAATAACTCACATGCTCTGAACTTCTTAGGTTATACATACCTGGAGCAAGGTGTTCATATGGATAAAGCCTATGCTTATATTAAGAGAGCTGTTCAGCTTAACCCTCAAGATGGATATATCCGTGATTCTTTAGGTTGGTACTATTACAAAACTGGAGAATATCAGAAAGCTTACCGCGAAATTAAAAAAGCCTTTGCTTTAGTAAGTGACGATGTGGTCATTGCAAAGCACTTAGGGCTCATATATACTTCTTTGAAGAAGCCAGAAAAGGCTCGTCAATATTATGTCGAGGCACTTAAAAATTGTACGAAAGTAAACGAACGCGAAGAAATTCTAAATTATATCGAAAAGCTGGACTCTGTGCGTTTGCCGGCTTCACGTTAATATCTTGTACAACAAATCCAAAAGATTTATCAGATAAGGCTGGAGCTTCAACGAATAAAGTTGAGGCCCATAAGCTTTTAACGAGTGGTATTTGCCAAGAATTTAAAGGCCGTGGCCGTTTGAAGTTTGGCAAGAATCAAGAGCGCTTCACTTATAATGCCATTTTAAATAAAGAAACATTTAGCCTTGCCATTGATGTTCCATTCAAAGGACAAGAAACCTTAATTCTTCCACTCGATGCAAGTGAAGAGTTAGCAGCTGATATTTCAGGAACTCTCTATAAGAAAATTTCTACAGAGTTAGTAAAGGCAAAGCGTTATTCATCACTTAAAATATTAAATGACTTTCTCTTAAGAAACCGACTTTTCTTTAGTGAGATAAAGAATATCGATAGCAATTATTGTGACAAAGGGTGTCTTGAAGGTGATATTAAACATTACAGTGATGGGACTGTTGAATATAAGACGCCAATGATTGGCAATTATGAATTCAACGCATCATTCTCTCAGTTACAAGAAAACGAATATAAATTTATTCGTTTAGAGGGAATTCACAACTCTAAAAAAACAAATAAAAAGCAAAGAGTCCTCGCCTTGGACCTTATCGTTGATAGCTGCGGATCTATCTAGCAGCGCAACAACGCTTCCTAATAAATTCTAGTAAATTTATCTTATCTCTTGTATAAATTACTCTAGTATTATTCTATGCAATAATTTTTTGAACAAAGGATGGTTTATGAAATCAAGGAATCTTGTTTCATTTTTAATCATGGGGCTATTAGCTTTAACAGTTTCATGTACAAAAAAAGTGGATCTTAGTGAAAAAGTTCTACACCTGGCCGTTACTTCAGAAGTGAAGGGAATGGATCCAATTTATGCAAACGACAAGTATTCTTCAAATGAAGTTGGTCGTGTTTACGAAGGTCTATTAGAGTACCACTACTTAAAGAGACCATACACACTTGTACCAAATCTTGCAGAAGCTCTTCCTGAAGTTTCAGAAGATGGTCTAACTTATACTTTTAAAATTAGACAAGGTGTTTTATTTCAAGACAACGCTGCCTTCAAAGATGGTAAAGGGCGTGAGCTTGTTGCAGAAGACTTTGTATATTCAATCAAGAGACTTGCAGACCCAAAACTACAAGGTCTAGGTTGGTGGCTACTTCAAGATAAGATTGTTGGTCTTGATGAGTGGCGTGAGAAGAACTCTAAGAAAGATTCTGTTGATTATACAGAAGTTGTTGAGGGGCTAAAGACTCTAGACAAGTACACTCTTCAGTTCAAACTTAAGAAGCAATTCCCACAATTCCTATACTCTCTTGCAATGCCATTTACATTTGTAGTTGCAAAAGAAGTTGTTGATCACTATGGGAAAGAATTCCTAAACCACCCAGTTGGTACAGGTCCTTTCATGCTGAAAGAGTTTAGCCAATCTTCAAAGAAGTTTACTTACGATAGAAACCCTAACTTCAGAAAGAAGCTTTTCCCATCTGAAGCAAGTGATGAATTCAAACACATGCTTGCATATGCTGGTAAGCCAGTTCCTTTCGTAGAAAAGATTGAAGTAAACATCATTAAAGAAGATCAACCAAGATGGCTAAACTTCCTTAAAGGACGTGTTGATTATATTGGTATCCCAAAAGATAACTTTGAATCAGCTGTTACTCCAGGTAAAGGTCTTGGAGAAGAATTTGCTAAGAAAGGTATTGATCTATCAGTATCACCATCACTAGATGTTACTTATACTGCTTTTAATCACGACCTTAAACTATTCAATAACGTTGATCTAAGAAGAGCGCTTGCACTTGCTTACGATGTAAAAGAGTTTAATAAGCTTTTCTATAATGATACAGCTCTTCCAGCACAATCAGTTGTTCCTCCGGGGATTGCTGGTTACATGCCAGATTATGTAAACCCTTACCGTAACCGTGACCTAGAAAAAGCAAAAGCACTTCTAGCAAAAGCTGGTTACCCTGAAGGTAAAGGTCTTCCAGAAATTACTTATGACTGTCCAAGTACTTCAACTTCAAGACAGATTGGTGAGCTTTTCAAAAAGCAAATGGCAGAAATTGGTGTAAATATCAAAGTTGTTCAAAACTCTTGGCCAGAGCTACAAAAGAAAATTACTGCTCGTCAGGTAATGCTTTACGGAATCGCATGGGGTGCAGATTACCCAGATGCAGAAAACTTCCTACAACTACTTTATGGACCAAATAAATCTCCAGGTGCTAACGGATCTGGTTATGATAATGCTGAATTCAACAAACTATTTGCTAAGGCTTCAGTTATGCAAGATTCTCCAGAGAGAACTGCTATCTATGAAACTCTTAACAAAATGGCAGCTGAAGAAGTTCCATGGCTATATGGTGTTCACCGTCAGTCATACTTAATTAAGCACAGCTGGTTAAAGAATTACATTTCAACAGACTTTGAAGCTGGTCAAGATCAGTACTTAGATGTTGATTTAAAAATTAAAAAAGACATGCAATCAAAATTATAATTGATAAATGTTAGCGCTGGAGTTTACTTCAGCGCTTATTTAATGAAGCAATCTTAATGGTTGCTTTTTTAAATAAGCGATACGCTAGTTAAGTTCGAGCTAAGGAGCTGTTTTTGTGAATACTTGGTCATATATTTTAAGAAGACTACTTTATACGATCCCAATTATTTTGGGTGTTTGTTTAATTATTTTCGCTATCTTTAACTTATCGGGATATGATCCTGCTCAGTTACTGCTTGGGAAGCACGCTTCAGCAAAGCAAATTGCAGAAGTTAGACATGAGCTTGGTCTTGATCGTCCGTTACTTGAGCAATATATCGGTATTGTAAAGTCAGCTTTTACTTTTGACTTTGGTCGCTCTTGGGCAACAAAGCAAAGTATTATCGATATGATTAAAGAAGGTGCAGTTCCATCACTAACGCTAACTTTTCCAGCGTTTTTAATTTCGACAGTTTTCTCTATTTTACTTGCGATCATCGTAGCATTTTTTAGAGGAAAGCTAATTGACCGTACACTTGTTATTATCTGTGTATGTTTAATGAGTATTCCATCTCTTGCTTATATCCTCTTCTTCCAGAAGTTTTTTGCTTATGAGTTAGGGTGGTTTGAAATTTCTGGTTATGAGCATGGTTTCCCATACTTTATTCCTTACGTAATACTTCCGGTTATCATCATGGTTGTTTTAAACCTTGGTCCGGATCTTCGTTACTTTAGAACAGTTATTCTAGATGATATTTATCAAGACTATGTACGTACTGCACGTGCGAAAGGTCTAAGTGAAAAAGTTGTTCTTCTAAAGCACGTATTAAAGAACTCTTTAATTCCAATTATTACATATGTAGTTATCCAAATCCCTTTCCTTATTTTAGGTGCTCTATTACTTGAGAGTTTCTTCTCAATTCCAGGGCTAGGTGGATTAACTGTAAAAGCTGTATTTGATAATGACTTCCCAGTTATTAAGGCGATGACGATTCTTTCGGCAATGGCCTACATTATCTTTACGGTAATTACAGATATTCTATATACAATCGTTGATCCAAGAGTAAGGCTAAAGTAGGAGTTGTCATGTCAGCAAATTTATCAAGCGAATCAAAATCACTATGGGGACATGCTTGGACGGAGCTTAAAAATGATAAAGCTGCAGTCTTTAGTATGGTTGTTATTGGATTATATGTAATACTTGCAGCACTTACATTCTTTGGTGTTATTGCAGGTGAATGGTCAAAAGAGATTGGAGCATCGTATATGCCTCCAAGTGCAGATGCACTATTTGGAACAGATATCTTTGGTCGCTCTGTAGTATATAAAACTCTTAAAGGTGCAGAAATGGCGATTGGGATTGGTTTCTCAACAGCTATGATCTCAACTGTAATTGGTGTGACTCTGGGGCTTATGGCCGGATACTTTGGTGGTAAAGTTGATGAAATCATTGTTTGGTTTTATACTTCACTAGCTTCAATTCCTTATATCATGCTTCTTTTTGCAGTAACGATGGTACTTGGAAAAGGGACATCATCACTATTCTTAGCTCTTGGGGTAACTTCTTGGGTTGGTCTATGTCGTCTTGTTCGTGGTGAAGTTCTACGCCACAAGGAAAGAGAGTATGTTCAGGCAGCAGCTGCTCTGGGTGCAGGAAATATGAGAAGAATGTTTAAGCATATTCTTCCAAATATCTTCCACATTGTTATCATTCAATTCTCACTAAGATTCCAACAGGCAATTAAATCTGAGGTAATCCTTTCTTATTTAGGTCTTGGAGTACAAGGTCAGCCTTCTTGGGGAACAATGATTGATGACTCAAAACTTGAACTTGCACGTGGTGTTTGGTGGCAACTTTCTGCAGCTACACTAGCTATGTTTGTTCTAGTTCTAGCATTAAATCTACTTGGAGATGCTCTTCGTGACTCTCTAGATCCTAAGCTTAAAGGGAAAGCGTAGGAAAACGCTCGACTATTAAAAAATAGCTTAATTTATTTACTCAACATTCCGATAAATATTGTTAAGAGGGCCTATTGTTAGGCCCTAATTTTATTAGCTTACGGGATTATGAGAGAGATAAACTTAAGTTTCCAGCAAATTCAAAACAATCCTCTACTCAAAGGAGAGTTGTATTGGTCACGACCAAGTGGCAGGCGCCTTCTTATAGGCCGTGCTGGAGAGTTTGCTAATCTCGAGTTAGTTGAAAAACTTTCGCAACAAAATGATCAATTCTTTCAAAAAATAATCATTGATGAAGAGCGCGTTTCAAAAGTCGTCGATCACTTTATGGATCTTCAAAAGGCCCAATTAGAGGAAGTGAAGCTTCGTTATCGAAATCTTATTCTGGTGGACTTTTATCGTATTTTAAAAGGTGAGAAAAAGTCTTCGACACTAGACTTCGTTTTTATTTGTCATGAAACTTTCTACGAGTTTAATCATGACAATATTAACCTTGAAGAGGAGTTTATTAAAACTAGTGCTATTACATTTAAAAAGGCACAAGTCATTTCTTCATCTGTTGTATATTTGGCCCTGATTTCGGGGTATCTTGATTTCAACTTTTTAAAAGAAGTTTTCAATACCATTCTAATGACTTATTTCTCTTATGTTTGCCGTAATGGAACAAATGTTGTGGATAAGTTAGCAAGCTTAGAGGAGTCATACGGTAATGTTGAGTATCTTAAGAGCCTAAGTCGAGACTTTTTTGAACTCGATTATAACTTAGATGATGATATTAGTGAGCTATGGCATAAAGTTCATGATCAGGTGTTCGCCTTAGAGCTAGAATTTGACTCCAATGATATTGAAGTCATTTTTAAATCAATCTTAGATAATGTAAAAGACTATCGCTACTTCAATGAAATTTTCTCTCAAGAAGATATTGGGAGGAGCGCGTAGGTGAGTAATAGAATTGAGGTTTATACATTTATCGATCAAGAGCTTTTTGAGAAGCTGAGTGAGCTAATGTGTGAAGACTTAAATTTTACTCAAGTTGAAAGTATTGAAGAGCTTTCAGATAAGAGAAATATAATAGTTAATGATACTAGCTATAAGAATTCGAACCCAATGGGAAGAGTTGTCTATATCAGTGAAGAGATAAAATCTGGTGTGGTAAGTCTTACTCCTGACGCCGTCTATACTGAGAATTCATTTATTCTAAATGAAATTGAAAACTACTTCGGCGTTCTACAAACCCCTAAAAATCGCACATTCCCACAGTTTACTAAAGTTAAGCAATATAAAATTCTCTCTCGTTTTAGTGTCGGTTATTATTGTGACCTTGCAAACCTCAAGGCCCATGAGAATTCATTTGATATTGAAAAACTTTCTGTTGGCTTACAGGGAATTTTAAATGCTATTGTTCTCAAGAGACAATGCGCTCCTGTTGAATTAGAGATGCTTTTTAGCGATGAAGAGCTTCTTATAAATATGAAGATTTCATCTATCTTTGTTGATGATGAATTGATTAATGAAATTTATCGATTCATTTCTAGTGACTTCTCTTATCTTTGTTTGAGAATTAATCGAAAAAAAGGGAAGATGGATCTAAGGTTCTCGCTTCAAAAAAAGAAATCGTATATTGCTCGTTTCGACTATGAAGTAAACTCTTCAAGAGCTAATTCTAGTGAAGAGCTCGTAAAAGATTCAAGTGAGAGAATTGTCGATCATAGCAATTATCACGATCCAATTATAAAAAAGGCATCATTAAAAGAGTTAAAGAGAATAGTTGATTTTCTCTCAAAGAGAGAAGTCTCTCAAGATGACTTTCTAGATAACCTAGAGGCATATCCAGATAAAGAAATGCTTAAGGTCTTAGTTGATGATGAAATTGAATTTATTAAAAAGTCTGTATTAAATAAGGAAAAAGCTGAGAGCCTAAAGGAAGCCATTAGACTGACTGTGACTAACAGCTTTAATGAACAAAGTAGAGAAGAGTTCAATGAGAACTTTTTTAATAAGGTTGATAGACAAACTTTAAAAGATCTTGTTAAGGCAGAGAATTGGCCAATTGATAACGATGCTTTAAAAGAAGAAGTTAAAAATAAGATCTTAAATGAAAGAGAGCTTGAAACTTATAATGATTACTTAAATTCAGTACAAGGATATGTTGAAGAAACATATAACGTTCCTAAAGAAGACTTTGAAACTGTAAAAGACGGTGTTGAAGGTAATATTGCTGAAGAAGTATTAGAGAAGACTGGAAAGTCTGTAGAGCAATTTATTAGAGAGTCTGAATACTATGCAATGAAAGAGAAAGTTGCTCGTATGAGCCACTTATTCGATAAGATGCAAGCCGAGTTAGAAAAGGCAAAGCAAACTCCTGCTCTAGAAGTTCAAGACGTGCTAGTTGAAGAAGATGGTCAATCTCCTCTTGGAGCAATGGGTGAGCAAAGAGCAATTCAGGATCTTGAAGAGAAAGTTAAACAGCTTTCAAAAGAGTTAGAAATAAAAGGTGACTCGATAGAGGTCATGAGCCAGAAAGTTGATGCAGCTAACCTATCGGCCGCAGAAGATAAGCAAGAGCTTAGTCTGGCACAACAAAAGCTTAAAGAAGAAATCTTAAAAGTAGAAGACTTAGAAAAAGAGTTAGCCAAGTTTAAAGGCGACACTTCTAATACTTCTGGTACAGGTGAAGATCTTGAGACAAAACTTAAAGATGCAAATATTGAGATCAAGATGTACAAGCAAAGACTTAAGTTTGCTCAGTCTCAGATTCAAACATTAGAGAAAGCTAAGAAAGCTGCTGCAGCTGGTGGTGCAAATAATAAGAAAATAGCCCATCTTGAAAAGCTAATGGATAAACAAAATAAGCTTAAATCTAAGATGGAAACAGAAATTTCTTCTCTTAAAAAAGATAATCATAAAATAAATCAGGAAAACAAAATCCTTTCAAATAAAATTAAAGACTTAGAGAGAAAGCTTAATAATAAAAATAAATCAGCAGCGTAATTTTTTTCTTGCCATATTGAGTGAAGTCCCTTATAAATATTCTCACGCCTTACCAATGAAATTTTTGAAAAATTTTTAATTGTGCCCAGATGGTGAAATTGGTAGACACGCTAGACTTAGGATCTAGTGCCTTTGGCGTGGAGGTTCAAGTCCTCTTCTGGGCACCATCTTTTTGGTAGATCGCTTTCGCGGTCTTTTTTTTTGCCTTTTTTTAACTTTAACTCAAATTTATTTTTATCTTGCTCTCAACTTCGTAAGATGGATTGGTCGTATTACTCTTTTCTACGATCCTAGGTTCCACTCTGCACGAAAACATGCCTTTGGGCATCTTTTCCCGCAGGCGGTGGTAGATCGCTTTCGCGGTCTTTTTTTTTGCCTTTTTTGCAGGCGGCAATTAGCAATAGGCTAATTGAAGCCGTGCAACCCTGATGAGCGACCACGATGGGAGCGAAAGAGGGTCCCATGCAAACTTGTTAACTCACTTTAAATCCCCCAACTTCGTAAGATGGATTGGTCGTATTACTCTTTTCTACGATCCTAGGTTCCACTCTGCACGAAAACATGCCTTTGGGCATCTTTTCCCGCAGGCGGTGGTAGATCGCTTTCGCGGTCTTTTTTTTTGCCTTTTTTGCAGGCGGCAATTAGCAATAGGCTAATTGAAGCCGTGCAACCCTGATGAGCGACCACGATGGGAGCGAAAGAGGGTCCCATGCAAACTTGTTAACTCACTTTAAATCCCCCAACTTCGTAAGATGGATTGGTCGTATTACTCTTTTCTACGATCCTAGGTTCCACTCTGCACGAAAACATGCCTTTGGGCATCTTTTCCCGCAGGCGGTGGTAGATCGCTTTCGCGGTCTTTTTTTTTGCCTTTTTTGCAGGCGGCAATTAGCAATAGGCTAATTGAAGCCGTGCAACCCTGATGAGCGACCACGATGGGAGCGAAAGAGGGTCCCATGCAAACTTGTTAACTCACTTTAAATCCCCCAACTTCGTAAGATGGATTGGTCGTATTACTCTTTTCTACGATCCTAGGTTCCACTCTGCACGAAAACATGCCTTTGGGCATCTTTTCCCGCAGGCGGTGGTAGATCGCTTTAGCGGTCTTTTTTTTTGCCTTTTTTCAACTTTAATTAAAATTTATTTTTATCTTGCTCTCAACTTCGTAAGATGGATTGGTCGTATTACTTGCTTTGATAATCATATTTTTTGCAGGCGGTTGCTTCAAATCAATCATTTGCTATAATTAAATATATTTTGTCGTAGCGATTGGATTAAAGTGAAAATTATTAAAGTCATATTACTAGCATTCTTTTACATCAACTTTGTCAGTGCAGAGCCAATAGATTTTCAAGAAGTACTTAAAAATAAGAAAGTCGATTTTATCAAGTTTCCTTATCGAATAAACTTTAGTGGTGAGAGACTCTCTGAGATTTATAAAAGGTTTATTCTTGATGATGCTGTTGTAAGTGCAAAGCACCCAATGGTTCAGCGCACGATGAAAGCTAATGAAGTGGATTTTTCGAAGCTTAAAAAAGATAGTGTTCTGCAATTATATATTTCAGTTGAGTTATTGGATTATAATAAATTCTCTGTTTATCAACGCCAGTTAAATAAAGCAGGGAGGATTGATCAAAACAGCATGAAAAGGATTAAAGAGCAATTAGGCGAGAGAACGTTTCGCTCTTCTGTGTTCTATATGGCCTCATATGGTAAGTTTGCTCAAGATAATCCTGCTTACGCTGATGTGAGCTTTCTACAGAACTCACCTGTATCTTTAGGGCTTAGTACATCTTATTATCCAAAGGATAGACCTTTTAATATTTCAGGTAGTATTTATTATTCATATCTAACAACGGCCGAAATAGATGATTATACTAATGATAAGATAAATGTAGATCCTGAGATTGGAGGAAATCTTTATTTTTCATATCGTTTAAATTCACCTGCTATTTCATTATATGCTGGTCTTGATTACGAAGAATTTAATACATTCAATCTTGAAAACCTGAAAAAGAATGACCTTGTAAGCTTTGATACTAATCAAGTCCTATATGCTACGTTTGGAGCTTCTCGCTCTGTAAATTTATTTGGTCAAAAGCTCTTTGCAAAATTGAGTTATTCCCAGTCTATAGCATCTGAGAGGAGCTCTAGTTTAGTAAATGCTGAAAATACTCAAAGCTTTACAGGTAGTAAGATTCTTTTTTACCTGTTTAAAAACGTCGGGAATAACTTTTTCGCCCATAGTTTGATTAAGTATCATTGGATGAGTGGGCCCTCTAATATTACAACTTTAAGGGTTGGTCTCGGTTTTGGTTATATTTTATAAAATTTAAACTTTTTTTTACTGATACCGACAATATGTATTGAGGTGTATGTGAAAAAAATCAATCTTATTTCAATTTTATTTATTAATCTTATTTTTCAATCTTGTTCAATTGATGTTTACAAATTTGTTTCTGAAGAGGATTCGTCTATTGAGGATGATACTCTTGTCCTTACTCAGGATGATCTAGTTTTTAATCTAGGTACTGTTAGTGAAAAAACTAAACTTCTTCGCTCTGATACAATCTATGAAGATATTCCTAAAAGTAATCTTATTGAAAAAGAAATTTCAATGAAGGGATCAAGAACTCCTGCTTCGTCTGATCTGAGTTATGACCTATATGAAGTTCAAGAGTTTGATACCGCCATGAAAGTTGCATTTTATCTTTATAAAGATATTCGTAAATGGAAAGAAATTAGGGATTTAAATGGATCAGTAGATATGTATGTTGGGCAAACAATTAAGGTTCCTCGAATTCCTGAAAATTTAAATTATGTAAGACCAGAAGGTGAGCCATACCTTATAAAAAAGGATGATACCCTTGGGAAAATTTCTCAAGGAGTTTACGAAGGTAATAGTCGATTCTGGATTAATATTTGGGATAATAATAAAGAGATCATTGATGATTACGATTTAATTTTTCCAGGCTTCACTTTATATTACAAAGATTATGCAACGGTTAAGAAAGAATATCGTGCAGTAAGAGCGAAGTATGATTTTTCAAATCCAAAAAGAAGAGAGATCAGTTCTGAAAAAATTATTAAGCAATAGAAGTTCTATCATAATGATCGTTGGAACTTTCATTGCTCTTACGATCTTTATATTTCAAAATAAAGAAATAGAATCAAAGCAATCTGTTATCGTTACAACAGTTCAAAGTATATCACCTCCACCCTCTGAGTCAGTTGTAGCAAAGAAAGTAAAAGTTGAAGAAGTTGAGCCAGTAATAATTCCGAAGATATTGGAAGTTCAAAAAATTGAAATTACTACTGGAGAGCGAAAACAACAAAAAGATTTAATTATTGAAACATTCACTTGGAGCACAACGAAGAAAGCAAGTGCCTCCGTGAAATATGTAATCGAAATTCTTAATAGAGAGAACCAAAGGGTGTTAAAAGAAGAGACTGTGAACTCACAATTTGTCTTTAAACAAAACACTGTCGGAATCTATAACATTAAGGTTTCTCAAATCGAAAATGGGCAATTGATATCATTTGGTGAAAGAAGTTTTTCTCTTACTGCGCCAGAAAATAGTAATCCAAAAAGTATGAGTAGTTATGTGATGAAATTTGTTTCAAAAAGAAATTGTTACAAAGTGGATCTTCCTAGTTACTCAACTGCAAAGAAGTACTTTATAGAAATTTATCGTGATATTGATAAGAAGAAAATGGTACGTGAGATTTGGGCCGATCGATCAGAGTTTTGTTGGCATAGTTCGCGTGATGGCCGTTATTATTTTCGCTACAAATATCTTGATTACTGGGGCGGTAGCTCTAGGTATTCAAAAATGTCTGAAATTATTTTCCCCATTTCACCAATGACAGACTTCTAAGACAGTTAACTGCGGTTAAGTTTTTCTTAATCTTTCTCAATTTGTATGAAGTAGGTTTGTCGAGGCTCCTCGTTATTGATAGGTTTGCCCATATCGAAATATTTGAATTCTATGAGAGGGGGAATTTATGCCTAAAATGTTAAAAGGAAGTCTTTGTCTATTTGCACTTCTAGCGAGTCTTAGTATTTTTGCCAATGATCAAACTGACGCTGATTCATCAACAGAGCCAATGCCAGTTCCGTTAAGTACTGCTTGTATGGTTCAGGGAAATTTTGGTGAAAATCTACCAATTAGAATAAAAATGAGTAGAGTATTTCAAGAGTGGACTGAAAAGCGCATTATTGAGAATACGACAAAAGAAGAGTGTTACGATATAGCAGATGATATTGCACATCTTGCTATTGGGATCGAGGACGTGAAAACTGGTGAGATTATAAAAACAGTCTCAGCTAGGCTTTGGTTTAAGAACTTTGAAACAAATGAATTCATAGAGGACGAAGTCTTTCGCGATCTATAATATAAAATCAGTAACTTAGGGCTCCTTCTCTTGGGAATGGGCCTTGAGATCTAAATATATCATGTGTATATTTCATACACCGCTTGTAATGCTTTCAACCGTAATCAAAATACAGTTTGTTGATGTTAACTTGAATTAATTCAAAATTAAATTTAAGGAAAATATCATGAAAACACTATTGGTTATTCTATCGGCCCTACTTCTATCTGCTAGTACTTTTGCAGGTAATGTTGATAGTGAGCTAGAGGAAAGGCTAAATACAATTAAAAATGAGATCTATCATCAAGAGCAGGAGAGCTCGGCACTAGATATTGTTATTCTTAAAAAGCAAAAGAGCCTTAATAATCTGCTTTTAAAGAGACAAATTTTAGTAGAAGAGACGGCATTACAGCATGTTATAAGTAAACTTGAAGATCGTCTTGATTACAAAGATAGCTCCTCACAAGAGGAGAAAGAAGTCTTAGAAACATTGAATATTCTTTTGGAACTAAGTACTGATGAGAGGCAAGAGGTAATCGATCGTTTTTATGAAGACCATAAAGATAATAGAGAGTAATTAGAATTTTTGATCTTTTATAGAAAGTCCTCTTAGTCTTTGCCCAAATTTTCAAATGATGGTAAATAAAAGGCATGAAGACTCTTATTCTTATATTTTTTGCGGTTTCAGCATATGCCATCAATATTAAAAAATTTGATATTGATCATCGTGTAAAATCGAAAGAATTCGATGTCGCTATGATTTCGGGAAAGAAAGATGGAATTCGTTTCTATCAAGGAACCATTAGTGATGTTCTAGCTCTACCTGTAAATACTGTCTTAGACACAGTCTTGGCCTTTGATAAACGTTGTAATAATGAACTTAGTGATAAGCGCACTCTCTCTAATAAATTTAAAAAATGTCCATTTTCTAGTGACTCATTAATTGAGTCTGTCATTGTAAATGATCTCAAAATAAAAAAACTCGATAAGAATGAAATCAAGCGCTTTGTCGTTAAGCGTAGATCCTATAATCGTGGCCTTTATACATATAATGATTTGATACGTGTTTATCGCTATATGGATGGCTTTAAAATTACGATGGAGATGATGGATGACAAGCTTTCAAAGAGTTATATCTCGTCTCCCCTTAGTAATAACAGTGTGATGCAAACATCTGGTGGGGTTTATTACATAATGCCGGCCGCTGGAGGCAGGACACGTTATACGTACACATTTACGTGTAGCACTGACCATTGGTTACTTAATAAATCCATCACGGTTTCAACATTTTTTAGTAACATGGCCAAAAATTTGAGAGATGAATTCAATACAATTAAAAATTGAACAATTGTATTATTTCCATGGCCCTTGAAACACAGCGTCTAGCGTGTTAGAGTCCCGGAAATTAAGAAAATACGCCTATTTATAAATGACGGTCACTAGTCATTATTTCAGCTCAAGATCGAGCAAACATCCGTGGCCTGCATTCTAGGCTTGCGTTTAAGGAGTCAAAATTGAATTTTAACGAAATTCCACTTAAGGAATCGCTGCTTCGTGCACTCGAAGATAGAGGGTTCGAATCGGCAACAGATATCCAGTCTCAAGCTATTCCATTATTAATTGAAAAAGACACTGACTTTGTTGGTCAGGCCCAAACTGGGACAGGTAAGACTGCTGCTTTCTCTCTTCCACTTCTTCATCGTATTGATGGAAGTGAAAAGAATATTCAAGCAATTATTCTTTCTCCTACAAGAGAGCTTGCTAACCAAATCAACGATGAAATTAAAAAGTTTTCAACATTTGAAACTGTAAAGACGATGTCGGTTTACGGTGGTACTGCAATTGATAACCAAATCAGAAACCTAAAGAAAATTAAGCCGCAAATTGTTGTTGGTACGCCAGGACGTGTTCTTGATCTAATTAATCGTGGTGTTCTAAAGCTTGAAAAAGTTAAGTATGCAGTACTTGATGAAGCTGATGAGATGCTAGACATGGGATTCCTTGATGATGTTAAGGAAATTCTTGCTCAAGCTGAAAATAAGAAAACGTGGATGTTCTCAGCAACAATGCCACCTGCAATTCTTGATTTAATTAAGAATTATCTTGATGAACCAGAAATTGTTAGAGTTCAAAAGAAAACTCTTTCGAATGATAATATTACGCAAAAGTTCTACCTTGTACGTGATCAAAATATGAGAGAAGCAGTTTGTCGTCTTCTTGATGCTGTTGAGGATTACTACGGGATCATCTTTACAAAGACAAAGCTTGAAGCAAGCTCTCTTTGTGATGAACTAAACCTTAGAGGTTACCTTGCGGATTCTCTTCACGGAGATATGGATCAGAAACATCGTGATGTAACGATGAGAAAGTTTAAAGATAAGAAAGTAAAGCTTCTTGTATGTACAGACGTTGCAGCTCGTGGGATTGATGTTGATCACCTAACTCACGTATTCAACTATGGACTTCCGCAAGATCTAGAGTCTTATGTACACCGTATTGGTCGTACAGGACGCGCGGGTCAAAAAGGACTAGCTCTTTCTGTCGTTTCACCAAGTGAAATTAGAAAGATTTCTGCACTAGAAAGACTAACAAAAGCTAAAATTGAAAGAGAAAGAATTCCTTCAGTTGATACTCTTAAAGGAGCTATGGTTCGCCGTAAGCTAAACCACTTTGAGGAGATTTTTGAAGAACTTGAGGGAGATGATTCTTTAGACGATAGCTTTAGCATCTTTGCTGAGAACTTTGATCACCTTGAAAAAGAGCAAGTTCTTAGAGCAATGTATATGTCACTATTTGCTGACAATCTGAAGCGTTTTGAAATGAATCCAATCATCGATATGGAGCCTAAGCAAAGAGGTGAAAGAGGTGAGCGTGGTGCACGTGGTGAAGTTAGAGCAGATAACCGTGGTAATATTCGTTGTTTCGTAAACTACGGACGTGATGACGGTGCTCAAATTGCTTCTTTCTTAGATGCAATTGCAGGTGAGCTTAAAATTGATCAAAGAAAGATCCGTAACGTTCAGCTTAAAGATAAGTTCTCTTTCATTGATATTCCAATTGAAAGTGGAAAGCTTCTAATCAACGGTGAAGAACAAGTATTCATCGGTAACAAGAAACTAAGATTTGAAGCAACTAAAGAACGTTCTCGTGATGGTGGACGCAGTGGTGATCGCGGTGGTCGTTTTAGCCGTGGCGGTGACCGTGGCGGACGCGGTGGAGATCGTGGTGGAGATCGTAGTGGAGATCGTGGTGGACGCTCTGAAAGAGGTGGCCGTGGTGGTTTTGGAAACCGTCGTAGCAGCACTGGGCGCTCAAACGGAAATAGAGGAAACTCTCGTAGCCAAATCTAATTAAATGAAAAAATATGATGTCATAATCATTGGTGCTGGTGCCGCAGGTTTATTCTGCGGCATTCATGCTGCCAAAAGAGGAAGAAGTGTTTTAATTCTTGAAGGTGCAAAAGGCCCTGGAAAGAAGATTCTTGTCTCTGGAGGCGGGCGCTGTAACTTTACGAATCTTGACGTCACTCCAAATTTCTATGTTTCTAATAATCCTCATTTCTGTAAGTCAGCATTAAGCCAATATACAAATTGGGATTTTATCTCTTTTATATCTGAATACAATTTAACTTATACAGAAAAGACGTTAGGTCAGCTATTTTGTGATCAAAAGTCGCGTGGAATTTTAGAAGCACTACTGAAGTCTATACCTAAAAATTGTGAGCTAAGAGTTAATAGTCGTGTTGTTGATGTTGAGCATGAAGAAGAATATAAAGTCACTTTATCTGATGGCACTGATTTTTTAAGTGAAACTCTTGTTCTTGCAACAGGAGGTCTTTCATTTCCTGGGCTTGGAGCAACTGATATCGGCTATCGTGTGGCGAAAAAATTTGGTCATAAATTAATCGAGACGACACCTGCACTAGTGCCTTTTACTTTAGACAAAGTGAATGCAAATTTAGCAGGTATTGCTATTGAATCAGAGGTGAAGGTAGGAAGTAAGAAGTTTCTTGAAAATATCTTATGGACTCATAAGGGTCTAAGTGGTCCATCGATTTTAAAAGCATCACTTTATTGGAATATTAAGGACGAGGTTAAGATTAATTTCTTACCTAAGAGTGATCTTTACGAAATTCTTAAAGAACATAAGAAGAAAAATCTAGTTAATGCTTTAAAGGGACATTTACCAAGTCGTTTTGTTGAGCTTTGGTTGGCCCAGCACGATCTTCCCTTAAATAGAAATTGTGCAGAACTTTCTGGAGCACAAAAAGAAAAGCTAATAGAAGTAATGCATCACTGGACTTTTGTCCCTAATGGAACCGAAGGCTATCGTAAGGCCGAGGTTACAAGAGGTGGTGTGGATACAAATCAGGTAAGCTCCAAAACAATGGAGAGTCGATTGCAAAAGAATCTTTACTTTGTTGGTGAAGTTCTTGATGTTACAGGACTTCTTGGAGGATATAACTTCCAATGGGCCTGGTCCTCTGGCTATGTAGCCGCAAAATATGTATAATTTCTCTATGAGAAATAAGAAGAAAGAAAAAGCTGTTGTATTTACTGGTGGTGGAAGTGGTGGACATGTTGTTCCTGCTCTAACTTTAATTGATAAGTTAAAAGAAGATTCTGTTAGGATTTACTATATTGGTTCATATACTGGAATTGAGTCAAAGTTAACGAAAGGTAAGGTTGATCGCTATATTGGTGTTTCAACAGGGAAACTTAGAAGATATCTCGATTGGCAAAATATTACAGATATTTTTCGTCTAATGATCGGACTAATTCAATGCTTTTATTATCTTGCTCATATTCGTTTACGTGCAAATACTATTGTATCGATGGGGGGATTTGTGAGTGTCCCAACTGTTGTTGCAGGTAAACTTCTTGGTTATAAAATTATTGTTCATGAACAAACGTCACGAGTAGGGCTTGCTAATAAAATTGCATCATTATTTGCTCATCGTGTGTTCGTTAGTTTCAAAGATTCTTTAAAATATTTTCCTCAAAAGATCGTTCGATATTCTGGATACCCTGTAAGAGATGAGTTTAAAACAACTCAACTAAAGACTCGTACTTTCAAAGGTATTGAGCTTAAGGATTCAGATGCGCCAATATTTTTCATTACTGGTGGTGGAAATGGTTCGAAATTATTGAATGATAAAATTAAAGAAAACTTAGGGCCGTTAACGAAACAATTTGTCGTTATACATCAAGTTGGAAGTCAGTATATTGAGGAGTATAAATCTCTTGAAAGTAGTCGCTATTTTCCAGTCGCTTTCTTAGGTGATGAAATGCCTGATCTAATGAAGGCAGCAAAGTACATTATTTCACGCTCTGGCGCAGGAACAGTTGCTGAGTTGATTGCAATTGGTAAACCTAGTCTTTATATTCCATTAAAAATTGCACAAAAGAACGAGCAATATCACAATGCGATGGAAGCAAACCGCCTCTTAGGTTCTATCGTAATTACTGAAGATGAGTTTGGTCGTTGTGACTTATTAGAAGAAATAAAAAATATCCCATCACATGCTATCCCTCAGGATAGGGAGCATGCGAGTGAGATTATATTAAAAGAAATATTACAGTCTTAGAAGTACACCACGAGACTTAATTGTCTTGATGTAGTTTGAGAAAGGCTTAATCTTTCTTCTTAGGTTTGATAGGTGAGTATCAATATTTTGTGAGTTAACATCACTATCGGCCCAAACAACTTGAGAGATATGATCTCTTGAGAATATTTTGTTAGGGTTTGAAGCTAATAGAGTGATGATTTTATACTCAGTTGTCGTAAGTTTAATTTCTTTTCCTTCTAGAACAACATTTTGCTGATCGAGATTGATTGAGAAATTATGATCTTCAAAGTTGATTTCATTCTTCTTTTTACGACGATGCTTATTCTTCTTTGCTTCTACTTTATTTTTAATACGGGCCACTAGTTCATTAATGGTTACTGGCTTAACAATAAAGTCTTGTGCTCCAATTTCAAGTCCCTTAACACAGGCTTCTTCTGAAGGGTCACCAGTTAAGAAAATTACAGGAGTACGCGGAGCAAGTTCTCTGGCCTTACTAAATAGTTCGAAACCATTTACTTCTGGCATGTGAAGATCCAGCACCATAATGTCTGTCTTGTTTGTGTTCAAGAAACTTAGAAGCTCGAGAGGATTTTGAATAAGTTCTAAATCAAACTCATCTTCTAGAAGATCTTGGTAGTTTTCTAAGTTATCGCTGTCATCGTCAACGATTGTTACGTGTGGCTTCTGGGCCTTTAAAATTTTTGACATGATTCAACTTCTCGTTCTTTAGTTTTGAACTATAACGTATTGATTTTAAAGGTTGGTTCATATGCTCGTCAATAAGATAAATATATGCTCGACGCGTCGTTTTGGGATTATTTAGATAATTTCTTTAATTATAGGTACTTAAGAGTTCGTAATTGTGGAAAAAAAAAGCCCCTAGTTCTTGTCTAGGGGCCTATATTGGGTATTTTAAGCTTTTTAATTGGC
Source organism: Halobacteriovorax sp. DA5 (assembly GCF_002903145.1). Taxonomy (NCBI): domain Bacteria; kingdom Pseudomonadati; phylum Bdellovibrionota; class Bacteriovoracia; order Bacteriovoracales; family Halobacteriovoraceae; genus Halobacteriovorax; species Halobacteriovorax sp. DA5. The sequence goes on from NZ_PPDJ01000009.1 coordinate 179,535, forward strand.
AATTAGTCCTTGCTCTTCTTTTCTTTTCTAACAACTGAACGTTTATTAGCAGCAAGCTCTTTCTTTCTAATACGGATATTTTGAGGAGTTACTTCTACCCATTCATCGTTATCAATCCAGTCAAGTGCCCACTCTAGAGTTCTTGGTCTTACTGGTGGAAGAATGATGTTTTCATCTTTACCTGCAGTACGAACTGAAGTTAGTTGTTTCCCACGACAAATGTTAACGTTGGCATCGTTTTCTTTTTTACTTTCACCGATAACCATCCCTTCGTAAACCATATCACCTGGCTCAACAAAGAACTCACCGTTGTTAAGTAGGTTGAAGACAGCGTATCCAGTAACTTTACCAGCTCTATCTGAAATGATGGCACCATTTTGACGAGCAAGCATTTCACCTGCAAATGGACGGTAACCTAGGAATTCTGTTGAAAGGATCCCTTCTCCACGAGTATCTGTCATGAAAGCACCACGGTAACCGATTAGACCACGTGATGGAATTTCGAATTCAATCCTTGTACGACCTTCACCGATTGGCATCATTGAAGACATGATTCCTTTTCTGATTGAAAGTTTTTCAGTTACAACACCAGTAAAATCATCTGGTACATCAAGAACTGCTAACTCATATGGCTCGTGCTTTTGGCCATCGATATCTTGGAAAAGTACTTCTGGTCTTGAAACCATTAGCTCAAAACCTTTACGTCTTAGTTCTTCGAAAACGATAGCGATTTGAAGCTCTCCACGACCTTTTAGTTTGTATACTTTTGCGTCGTCAGTTCCTTCATATTGAAGAGCAACGTTTAGACGACAAGCATCTTGTAAGAATTCTTCAAGCTTTCTTGAAGTTAGGTATTCACCTTCTTGACCACTCATTGGAGAAGTTGAAACAGAAACGTTAACCGCAACAGTTGGTGGCTCTACTTCAATTCTTTCTAGTGGGTTTTGAGCAGTAGTTGGAGTGATTGTATCTCCAATATGAACTTCTTCAATACCAGCACAAATAACGATCTCTCCAGCGTGAGCTTCGTTAACTTCAACTGTTTGAAGTCCTGAGTAAGTTTGAATATTTGAAACTTTGAAGTTCTTAGATTTTCCATCACCGATACAAGTAAATTGTTGGTTCTTAACAATTGTACCTTGGTGAATACGTCCAACAAATTGTTGTCCTAGAAATTTTGAGTATGTAAGATTTGAAACGAGTAATTGTAGAGGAGAATCGATGTCTTGTTTTGGTTCTGGGAAGTAGTCTGAAACCATGAAATCCAGTACCGGAATCATATCCTCCCTTACTACACCTGGCTCCATTGCTGCCCAACCATTCTTTGCAGAAGCGTAGATAAAAGGGATATCAATATCAAAGTCTTCAACTTCAAGTTCAGTTGCGATTTCTAGAAGTAGGTCTTCACATTCACCTTTTACTTCTTCAATTCTTTGGTCTGGACGGTCAACCTTATTGATAATAACGGCAACTTTTAGTCCTCTTGAAAGAGCTTTTCTAAGTACAAAACGAGTTTGTGGAAGTGGCCCTTCTGAAGCGTCAACTAGAAGTAGTACACCATCTACCATCATTAGTGATCTTTCTACTTCTCCACCAAAGTCCGCGTGGCCTGGAGTATCAAGTAGGTTAATTTTTGTGTCTTTGTAAAAGAAAGAACAGTTTTTAGCTGTAATTGTAATCCCGCGTTCTTTTTCGATTTCGCCAGAGTCCATTACTCTCTCTTCAACTTCAGCGCGTTCGTCAAAAGTGTTTGATTGCTTAAGGATTTCATCAACCATGGTTGTTTTACCGTGGTCAACGTGCGCAACTACTGCGATGTTTTTTAATTTCTCAAATTGACTCATTGTGTGCCCTTTCTTGTCTGTCTAATCTGCTTTCTATTAATGAATTTATTTGCTACACAATATATATGATTCAGCTTGTAAATGTAACTAAATCTTTTGGTGGCCGAACGCTTTTTGAAGAAGTGACGTTCTCACTCAATATGGGTGAAAGAATAGGCCTAGTGGGACGAAACGGTACTGGTAAATCGACTTTATTTAAGGTCATTATGGGGATCGAGTCCTATGATAGTGGCGAAGTAAAGATTCCAAAGTCTTATAAAATCGGTACCTTAGATCAACATATTCACTTCTCGCATGAGACTGTCTTGGCCGAGTGTATGTCAGCACTAGGGCCAGAGTTTGAATATGAAACTTACCGAGCAGAAAAACTCTTAACTGGACTAGGCTTTTCTGATGAAGATTTTGTGAAAAGTCCCCAGAGTTTTTCAGGTGGTTATCAGATACGAATTAATCTCGTCAAAACTCTTCTTACTGAGCCGAACTGCCTCTTATTAGATGAGCCAACAAATTACCTTGATATCGTCTCACTTCAGTGGCTTCGTTCATTTCTAAGAACCTTCCAAGGTGAAGTAATTATCATTACTCACGATCGTTCATTTATGGATTCGGTAACGACTCATACGATGGGTGTTCATCGTGGAAAGCTTAGAAAAATAAAAGGGCCAACAAAGAAGTACTACGAGCAGCTTGAGCAAGATGAGATTATTTATGAACAAACTCGTGTGAATCAAGAGAAGAAAATAAAGCATATGATGGATTACGTGGATAAGTACCGTGTAAGTGCCAGAGGTGCATCTCAAGCTCAGTCGCGTTTAAAGGCAATTGAAAAGATGCAAGATATGAAGCAACTAGAAAAGATAGCTGATCTTGATTTTTCTTTTAATCACGTTTCATGCCCAGGTAAGCAAATCATGAAGGTTAATGATTTGAGCTTTGGTTATGATGAAGAGAATTTATTTTCTGGTGTGAGTTTTGAAGTAGACCGTGAAGATCGAATTGGGATTATTGGAAAAAATGGTAAAGGTAAGTCGACTCTTCTCAATGTTCTCTCTCATGAGCTTAAACAGAGAACAGGAGAGATTTGGGAACACCCAAGTCTTGCCCTAGGACACTTTGGTCAAACAAATGTGAAACGTCTTCATGCAGAGAATACAATTGCTCAAGAAATCCAAGAAGTTAATACGGAACTACCTATTACGAGAGTAAAGGCAATTGCCGGAACTATGCTTTTTACTGGTGAAGATTCAGACAAGAGAATTTCTGTTTTATCTGGTGGAGAAAAAGCTAGGGTTATGCTTGGAAAAATTCTGGCAAAGAAAACGAACTTACTTTTTCTAGATGAACCAACAAACCACTTAGATATGGAGAGTATTGAGTCTCTAGGTGAAGCGATCAATGACTATGAGGGAGCATGCTTGATTGTAACTCACAATGAGGATCTTCTGCGCTCTTGTGTTAACAAACTTGTAATCTTTAGAAAAGATGGTGCCGAGTTCTTTGAGGGTACTTATGACGAATTTCTTGAAAAAATTGGTTGGGAAGAAGATGTAAAGCCAATAAAAGAAAAGCCTGCTCCGATAAAAGTAGAACCAGTAAAAAAAGAAGAGCCTAAGGTATCAGGAAATAAATATAAAGAAGAAGAGATCATGGCCCAGATTGAAACATTAGAAAAGTATCAGTCTGTTTTAGAAGAGAAAATTCAGAATGCTTCAGCGGCGGGTGACACCGATGCAATAACTAGCGCAGGCCATGAGCTTGAACTAGTTAATGCAAAAATCGATGAGTTACTAGAGTTACTATAATTATTGTTCTTGTGCTGATGATGAGTTAGACGAATCAGGAGCACTTGTACGAATGGCCTTGTCGGCTTTCGCATTGGCACATTGAGTGGCATCATTTTCATCACAAGGACAGTATGCAAGAAGTTTAGATTTAATATCGAACTTCTTTTGCTTTTCAGAGTGGGCTTCGCAGATTAACTTCTTAAGACACACTCCCTTATTTGAGCAATTAGCATTCTTTCCTTCAAATAATTTTTCATTCGAATCAAAGTTACAATTGTAATAGATTAAATCATCAGGAAGAAGCTCCTCTTCTTGTTCGACTTCTACCTGTACAGGAACAAATTTTTCTTCATCGCCACCATCTGCTTCTCGAGGAATTGCTTTCTCTCTTCCGTCGTCATCACGTGGAATTACTGGAATAGCTTCTGGTGTAGGCTCTGGTTCTTTTTCCTCTACTTTAGGACTTTCTGGTTGCTCAGGCTTTTCAAAAATTGTTGCAAGCCTCTCTTTTAGAGCATTACAGCTAAATGCCTTTTTAGGTGTACTCTTTGCTTCACAAAAACAATTTACATTATCAATGATTTTTTCAAATGTTTCTTTATTGTTATTATAGCGCTCTTTCAAAGACTCTTTGAAATTAGGAACTTTTGCAGAAGCTTCTAGACATTGAGAAGTCGCATAAGCATATGAAGGTGAGACTTTAATACAAATTCCGGCTTCGCTATTTCTTTTTGAGTTTTTTGTAGCTACAAATGGTAGTGGGTCGAGACTCGAGTCATAGCCACCAAAAATTTTCGGATTACAGCGAAATAGGTTTTTTCCACCACAACTATAACTATTAGTATAAACTTCTGAATCAACACTTTGAACTTTATCTAAACCAGAAACTTTCCAAGGAGCCTGACAATAGCTACCTTTTCTCGTTGATGCCCAACCACCAAAGTAGCACATATTGTTACACTCTTGCCCTTCAGCGCAAGCTGTTGGGATTAGCATATCGATGACAAAGTTAAATGAATATTTTCCACCATTTGTACTTTCAACCTTGTAGAGTCCATTTCGTGAAACTTCAGCAAGTGTCTTCAAATAAGCTTCGATAATATCCGATGTGTATTCACTTTGCGGTAACATTTTTAAAGCTTGTTGATAAATATAGTTATCTGATACAGCAATGTCGGTCGTTGAAATAGGGTAGGTTACCTGAATCCCTACTTTAGGATTGTTTAAAAATGGTTTCACCTTTATATATTTTTTCGACTTAGTTTGGATTAAATAGTGTTCTTTCGTAATATTAATTAACTTACCTGTATTGTATACTGTTGGTACTGTGAAAGCATACGTGTTAAAAAATGAAGTAATAGTGAATAGAACAGAAATTAAATATTTCATCTTATACCTCCGTTCCTAATTCAATAACACTACACTTATTCTCAATTGTAGAATTTGAAATGGATTTCACATGACAAGAGTTATCTCCAATTGATTCTTCATCATTAAATTCACATGTGATCTGATAAGTTTGATTTTTACATTTATAAGTTTGAGCACAAACTCTAGAATTTGAATTGTCATTGATACACTGTTTTGGATCTTCTTGTGAGAATGATATAAGTTCGAATTTTGCAAAGTCAATTTGCTCGTCTTCATTTGTACATATCTCATCTCGACATTTACCATAAAGCTTGGCCGTTGGAGTAAATCCGTCTTCTGGTTTATACCTATAACTTTGATCGATAGGATAACAGTTGCTACGTCCAACTTTTTTAAGCTCTTCCTCTGAAAGCTTTAGCCTTTTGGGACGGCAGTTACTTTCTTTTGCTAAAATGTTTTTTGTTCTTTCGTAACAAAAATAAAATTTTCTTTCGATCTCAGGTGTTTGAGTATCAATCTCAACAGGCTCTGGTTTTGTCGCAGATGACGTCTTAACTTCAATAGCTCCGCGATCTTTTGGATTTAAAAGGGCAACTTTTACAATATTGCGAGCACTTTCATTCGTAATACAACGAATCGTCATCTCTCCACCTGAAACAATTCTAAGTGTAGCTTGAGAGCTATCGTAGCAATAATTACTTTCTTTATTTACTTCGATCTCTTTGACTTCTCGATAGATTTTTCTAACTTCTTCGCGATCACGATAGATATCTAATCTTGCACGTACATTACTTAAGCTATCTCTAGTACTTACAGAACTATCACCTTTAGCTATTTTATCCATTAAAGCTTTTTCCTCTTGTAAGAGAGGATCGGCCTTTTCCATAATTACTTCAGTTAAGCGAGCTTTTAAATGATCAGTAAAAGCCTTCTTATATGCATCAGACTCAAGAATATTGATCTTAGAGCCATGAACACTTGCTTCGTAGAATTCATGACCTTCAATAATTTGATCTACAATTTTGTCATCATTTGCAAACAAAGGATTTGAAAAGAGTAGCGGTGCTATGAGACTACATAGTTTTAAAATTTTTTTCTTTGAATAAATCATTACGATAATTCCCTTTCTCTCATTACTCAATTCTTATCGGTAATGAGGGGCAATTACTTGAGCAAAAGCGTTCTAATCTAAGTATTTAAAATTCTTATTGATTATGTGATTTCACATTGTTGTTTTTACGATTAGACTGGTTGTTTTCAACTTCACCTTTTTGATTACTTTGAGATTGGTTGATAACACGATCACGTGATTTTAAAGTAACTTTCGTCGCACTAAACCAAGGATCTTCAATCTTAATTTGGTCTTCATTACCATCTAGAATAGTGATAACGGGTACAATATCATATGAGTCTTTTTCTTCTTGTTTTACTGAAAGTCTAATAGTTTGTGGCCCTTTACCTTTTCTTGCACTTGAATCCTCTAGCTCGATTATGTATTTACTTTCTTTTCTAAGTGTTTTGTATTTCTTACGTGGACAACCTCCTAACTTATATGAAGTAATGACATCTGCGGCACAGCCGTCACTAATATAGTAAAGTAGGTCATATTCAACAATAATTCGATCAGGAGAATCTGCATCTATTGTAATTTCTTTCTTAGGAAAAAAGCTTTTGTTAAGCTTTATCTTCATTTCAGAAGCGTGAATTGCAAATGCAAATAAAATGACTAATGAAGATTTTAAGACAATTTTAAGTCTCATATTACCACCTAAGAAAAGTTTCCTAAGTAGCTCATCGGAATTTATTCTAAATTATTAAATTTAAGTGGAACTGAGTTTGCCATATCTCTTACAAATACTTCGTCCAAAGCATTATTTAAGTCTTTATCTAAGCAAAGCAGAGTATTTTCATAAGAGTGATCTGTAGCGTTGTGTTGGAAGTTATAGCTTCCAATACTTGATAATATTCTATCAAAATAAAATACTTTAGAATGCAGAAAACTCAGATGTAACCAGACACGAGTTGAGTCAAACCTAGCATAATCTTTTAAAAGATTAGAGAAATGGGCCTCTCCAAAATAGTCATTCCACTTTTTTATACTTTTGAGTTTTTTTCTGATTTTTTTCTGTAGTGATTTATCGCTAAGTGTTTCATTAAGTAGTAATTCTTTTATTTCTTCATTCTTTATGTCAATAATCTCATTACCAGTCATATCAGTACCTGTCGTAATGAAGTCTAGAGATATGCCGCTCTTTTGAAGCTCTTCTACTTTTTGATGTAATTTTTTAAACATCTTAAATGTATCAAACTTCTCTATTAAAGGAGCATCTTTAAATACTGAGTTATAGTATGTATCTGAACGAATCGGATCCATAACTCCTAGGTATGTATTTGTATAATTAAGTGCAAGGAGGTAGGCATCACCAATATTTGTTCGATATTCATAAGGTGACTGTTGTATAAAACGACAGACTCCCTTCATTCTTGTGTCTTTATTATTTAATATTTTGTCATATTGTCCTTGCCCTCTCAGCTCATTCTTTTCTTCCCATTCTAGTCTTGTGAGGTAAAAGTCGAGTTCCTTTTCTAGGTTTGCGATATTCTTACCAGTGTGTCTGATGATAGCGCCGTTTCTTCCTCTAATATTTCGAGTATTTTTTTTCTTAAAATATTGCCAGTCTTTTAGAAAGCCAATTGCAATATCGGTGACAAGGGGACCTTGAACCATGATATCAATATCTTTGTTTTTGAAGTCAGTATCTTGGGAAAGATTGTCAGCATTCAGTTGATTTTGACCGCCAACGATAGCAATTTTTCCATCCACGACTAATTTCTTGTGATGATAGACTGTACGTCCTTCATGTTTCCAAAAATCATTTGCTCGTATAAATTGAATACCCTTATCTTTAAGCTTATTTGGACATTCATTATGTCCTAGTGCTTTAGACATCATTTTATCGTCCATAATATAGACCTTGACGCCTCTTTGGTGAGCTTTAATTAACTCATTAACTAGTATCTTTACAGAAGAGTCGCAAACAAAACTCAAAGACGACATTAAGATCTCAGACTTTGCGCTCTTAATAAGCTCTAGTTTCTTTTTATATGAATAATGATTTTCAAGAAGTTCTACATTATTGCCAAAGCTAAGTTGAGATTTTGAAACCTTATCCATTTCTATTTGAAATGCTGATGTAAAAAAGGAATGTTCAATCGTAGTAAAATTAATCCTTTTAAAATCTTCTGAGAATAAAGATAGGTTAACTATTTTCTTTCTAATTGGTGGATGATTTAAAAAACCCCATTCTTTTAATGGGTATACATCTACGAGATGATGTCTATTCTCATTTGAAAAATTAAATTGTGAGTAGTAATTGATCTTTGCTTCATTAAAAGTTGTGCCCCCATACTTTTCTATATAGGCATCATAATCAGTTTGGTAATCTTCTTGTAAGAGATGCCAAGTCAGCTCATACCACTTTGTATTCTCAAGCCTTCCATACTCATCTGTCTTATAGCTGTATGTTGCTCTGTCAGCACTTGCCTGATTGATAACATAGCCTTGATCTACAAAAGGAATTTGCAGCGCTAGGACATTAGTGGCCAAAGTTAATATGAGTGCAGATCTTATGGATCTTACTAATATATGAGACATGCTCATATTTTATGTTGGATTAATGAAAAAATATTGATTTTTGAAATAACTACCGTTCTGTTTAAAAAGAAAACAGACGTGATTTAGAGTAGTTGCGGGTGCTCAACGTATTTCTTAATTCCGGCAATGATCTTGCTCGCATAGACTCCATCAATGATTCTGTGATCGAGTGTAGCTCCAACAGTTAGTGTTTCTCTGGCAATAATCTCACCTTTTTCTACGATGGCCTCTTCTTTGACTTTAAATAAGCTCAAAACAATTGGCACGTGAGAGATTGTGGGAATTGGAGCAAATGCAAATTCAGCACCAAAGTTACCAACACTTGTAATCATACAAGATCCAAATGGATCACGTTTTACACTGAAGAGTTTCGTGTAAAGATTGAGTCGATACATAGCAAAGTCTAGTAGTGTAAGGGCAGGTCTCGCAAGAAAGTTAGGAATAAGCTCGACAACCTTTTTAACTTTTTTAAAAGATTTATCTTTGTCGTTTCGAATATTATTCGCACTTTTCATCAGTTCTTTCTTGATATCAAAAACACTTTTCTTGTCAGCATTCCTAATGACTGTTCCTGAAAGGTCCTTTCCACTATGATCTACTGAGACTTGTAAAAAGATATCGACACTCTCTCTTTGATAAAGATGAGGGCCACGAATCATTCGATTAATTTGTGGGTTTTCGTGGAATACTTGTGCAATTATTTTTGTGAAAAGATGGGTAGGAGTTACTCCTTTATCTTTTGTGTATTTTTTGAAATTAGTCGCATCAAATTTTAAAAGGCCAAATGTCGAAGGATCAATAGGTGTTTTCCATGTATTCATAGAAACTTTGCGCCAAGAAGAAAGGCGTTTGACTTTAGTAAGTTTAATATGTCTCATAAGCGAGAATTTGCCTTCTGATCACCAATGTATTTGAAACGAGGAGTTTCAACTCCATCAATAACAATAGATTCAATAAACATCTCTAGAGGACGAACCCAGAGTTTTCCAAGATCATTCTCATATAGACATTCGTAGTAGACTAACTCTTCTAATGTTTCCGAATGGCGAACAATATCATGAACGATATAATTCATACCTTTGTAGTGTTGGTATAACCCACCTTTGACGATCTTACTCATTAGTCCTTCCTTACTTTTCTATAAAATTTTATTGCCGCCATAAGAACAACTCCTAAAGCAATAATTCCGCCAACTCCGTAGAGAATTCCTTCTAAACTTTTTATTACAGCAAGAAAGACAATCGCAAAAAGGAAGAGTGTCGCAACTTCATTCCATATACGTAAGAATTTTGCGGTATGAGGAAAATTGTCATTTTGAAGTGCTTTAAAAATCTTATGACATTTAAATTGGTACATTAGCAGTAAAACAACTAGTGTTAATTTTAAATGTAACCAGTAGTGTCCTTTCATTGGCCAGTAAGTAGTATAAACCAATGAAGCGCCAAAGATCACCGTAGCAATACAAGCAGGCCAGGTAATTCCATACCATAGCCTGCGAGACATAATTTTAAACTGAGCACTTAAAATATCTCGTTCACTGTCGCTCTTATCTTGGGCCTCAGTATGATAGATAAAGAGGCGGACAATATAAAAAAGTCCTGCGAACCAACAAACGATACTAATTAAATGTAGTGCTTTTAAATACTCGTAACTCATTATTTTCCAAATGTTGGAGCACCAGCGATATTTTCTTCATAGAAATTACCGAATGTACTCATTTGCTTATGGAAGCTAACGGCAAGCTCTTGCGCCTTAGTTGTATAAGCATCATGATCTTCCCACGATTTTTGAGGATTTAAAATTGTACTTGGAATTTCTCCCACAACTTTTGGAATATTTAGACCAAAGATAGGGTCTTGTTCAGTTTCAACGTTATGTAGATTATTAGCTTGGATGTTACGAATAATCTGTCTTGTAATATTTAGAGGGAAACGTTGTCCAGTACCATATGCACCACCAGTCCAACCAGTGTTCACCATCCAAACATTAAAGCCTAGCTTGTCAATATACTCACCAAGAAGTTTTGCGTATTCACTTGGATGACGAAGCATGAAAGGAGCTCCAAAACAAGATGAGAAAGTGGCCGTTGGCTCTTTTACTCCAATTTCTGTTCCAGCAAGCTTCGCTGTGTAACCTAGAACAAAGTAGAACATCGCTTGTTCTTTTGTCAGTTTTGCAACTGGAGGTAAAACACCAAAGGCGTCAGCAGATAAGAAGAATACGTGTTTAGGAATATCACCACGTGAAGTCTTTTCAAGTTCATCGATGAACTCTAAAGGATATGAAGCACGTCCATTCTCAGAAAGTGACTTATCATAGAAATCAACAAGTCCAGTATTCTCGTCTAGAACAACGTTTTCAAGAAGTGATCCGAAGCGATTTGAAGCCGCGTAAATTTCTGGTTCACCTTCTTGAGAAAGCTTATAAGTTTTAGCATAGCATCCACCCTCAAAATTGAAAGTACCCGCTTCACTAATTCCGTGCTCATCATCACCAATTAGATAAGTACCAACATCTGTTGAAAGAGTTGTTTTTCCTGTTCCCGAAAGACCAAAGAAGATTGAAACTTCACCGTTATCAAGGCGAGATGCCCCTGAGTGAGTTGGCATAATATTCGACTCAGGTAGAAGATAGTTCATCGCTGCAAACATACTCTTCTTAATTTCACCCGCATAAAGTGTTCCTGCAATAATTGTAATTTTAGATTTGATACAAGTTACAATTGCAGTCTCTGATCTTAAATCAAATTCAGCTGGATCCAGTTGAAGTTCTGGAGCGTGAAGAATCGTAAAATCATTTTCATTAAAGTCTCTCATCTTTTCACGAAATAGGTGAGTTGAGAAAAGTGCATGATTAGGATTAGTTGTTACAAGTCTTGCACCAAGGTTGTGAACTTCGTCAGCACCAACGCTTCTTTCAGTAATGAAAAGATCACGATCTTCATTTAGGTAATTAGTTATATGTGACTTTAACTTTGCAAAAGTATCCGGTGTCATGGCCTTAAAATTATTGTCCCACCAGATTGTATTTTCTGTTGTTTCATCGCGAACGATATAACGGTCATTGGCGCTGCGCCCCGTATGCTTTCCTGTCTCAACTACTAGAGCACCGTCTTTAGTTAGCTTTCCAATGCCACGAGCTACTGTTTCTTGAATTAAAAAGCTTCTTGCAGAGTTTACAAATATCTTATTATTTGGTCGCTCCATGTTAATTCCCATGTCTGTATAAAATTGCGTCATACATCATCTCCGGTTCGTTTTTTACAGTCCATAATAGTTCTTGTTATTAGTTCTTTTATGCCACTAAATATATGCTTTTTAACCTGTATTGATAACCATTTTTATCCTAATTCAGCTCATATTTTTTAACGCTAAGAAGTAGTCGGAATAACGATTTTATAGTATATTTTGGGGACTTATACACAATAGATATGATGCACTTAGTTGTGCTTTGAATTATAAGGAAGAAAATATGCAGCCATTATCATCTCGCGAGATTAGAGAGAGATTCCTAGATTACTTTGAAAAGATGGATCACTTAAAAATTAGTGCATCTTCAATCGTTCCTCAAAACGACCCGACACTACTTTTTATCAACTCTGGGATGGCCCCGTTAAAGAATTATTTTCTTGGAAAAGAGACTCCTCCATCTCCAAGGCTAGCAAATTATCAACCATGTATTCGTACAAAAGATATTGATGATGTTGGTGACCGTCACCACTTAACAATTTTTGAAATGCTCGGTTCTTGGTCAATAGGTGACTATTACAAAGAAAAAGCATGTAAGCTTGCTTACGACTTACTAGTTCATGAACTAGACTTCGATCCAAAGAGACTTTACTTCACTGTTTATGGTGGAAATGATGATCTAGGGATTAAACCAGATACTGAGTCTATTGAGGCTTGGAAGAAGTGTGGTGTTCCTGAGGATCATATTGTCGTTCTTGGTGAAGATAACTTCTGGGGACCGGCAGGGGATCATGGGCCATGTGGACCATGTACTGAAGTATTCTATGACACAGGTGCAGAGTATGGGCCTGAGTATAAGCCGGGTGGACATTTTGATGATGTAAGTCGTTACATTGAAATTTGGAATGCCGGTGTTTTCATGGAGCTTAACAAGCAAAAAGACGGAACATTTGAGCCTCTACCACTTAAGTCCGTTGATACAGGTTCTGGACTTGAGAGACTTGCAATGGTTATGAATGGTTGCGATTCTGTTTATGAAACTGATTTACTCGCACCGCTTATGGCATTTTCAAAAGAGCTTTTAGGTAAGAATACAGATATTCAAACTGAGCGTATGATTTCAGATCACATGCGTGCAAGTATTATGATTCTTGCTGAAGGTGTTATGCCTGGAAACGAAGGACAAGGATATATTCCACGTCGTCTTATTCGTAAGTGTGTCGCCGCTTGTATTTCAAGAGGTGTGAAACCTAACTTTAATAAGCACATTCAAAAAACAATTGAGATGCTTGGTGATTACTACCCACAGCTTAAGTCAGCTCGTGAAGCAATCATCTATAATATGGAACAAGAAATTAATGAGTTCGTTCCAATCGTTGAAAATGGTCTAAAGAAAATTGAAGAAGAGCTATCAACAAACTCTAAATCAAAAGAACTATTTCCAGGGCATGTTGCATTTGAACTTGTAACAACTCATGGACTTCCTTTAGAAGTAATTAAAGCTGAGCTTGCTTCAAAGAAAATTGAATTTGCTGAAATTGAATATAACGAGTGTTACGAAGCTCACAGAAAAGCTTCTCGTGTAATTTCTCGCAAGAGCTCTGTTGGTGCAGACCAGGAGAGAATTGAACTTGAGTTTATCGAAGTAGCTGATACTGAGTTTACTGGATATGACTCTCTTGAGACAGATAGTGAAATTTTAAAAATTTACCGTACTGAAGATGAAATCTACTTTGCGACAAAAGAAACACCATTCTATGGTGAGTCTGGTGGACAAGCCGGTGATATCGGAACTGCTAGAACATCTACTGGTGAGCTTCAGATTATCGATACAATGAAAGTAAAAAATACTCATGTTCATATCGCTAAGATTATTTCTGGTGAAATTGAAACAGGTGAAAAGATTGAGTTGGTAGTTGATGGTGAAAATAGAAAAGCTTCAATGAGAAACCACTCTGCGACTCACTTACTACATGCTGCTCTTCACGAAGTGATTGGAAAGCATGCGATTCAAAAGGGTTCAATGGTAACTTCAGAGCGTCTACGCTTTGACTTTCAAAACCCTCAAGCAGTATCTAACGAAGAACTGATTAAAGTAGAGGCTTTAGTAAATAAGTGGATTATGCAAAATGATTCACGTACAACAAAGCTTTGTTCATACGAAGAAGCAATTGATAATGGTGCGATGGCATTATTTGGTGAAAAATACGATAGCGATGTTCGCGTAATTGCATTCGGAAAGGAAAGTGTTGAACTTTGTGGTGGGACTCACGTAGGACGCACAGGTGATATTGGTCTTTTCGTAATTACTCAGGAAACTTCTGTTGCAAAAGGTATTCGTCGTATTGAGGCCGTAACAGGAACTGAAGCAGTTCGTGTGATGCAGGAAAGAACGGCACTACTTAATGCTGCGGCAAAAGAACTTAGTACGAAACCTCAAGAGGTTCCAGCTCGTATTAAGGATCTTCGTGCAGAGATGAAAAAGAAGATCAAGGAAGCGAGTGCTAAAGCAGCTCAAAATGGATCAACTGACTTTATCAAAGAAGTTAAGCGTGACTATGAAGGGTTTAAGCTATTTGCTGCTACTTTGGATGCTGATGCTAAAGCGGTTAAAGAAATTGGTGATAATATGATCAACAAGGGTGAAGTACAGCTTATCTGCCTCATTTCGAAGGATGATAAGGGGATGAAATCATTTGTATGGTCTAACTCTGATGTTAAGGCAGGGGACTTCTTAAAGAAGATCCTAGAGCCTGTCGCTGGACGTGGTGGCGGACGCCCTAACTTTGCTCAAGGTGGTGCACCAGATGTAAACTCTGGCGCTCAAGTGCTTGAATTTATTGAAAGTTTATAAAGATTTCTATAATAGACACAGGTTCGACAAACCTGTGTCTAATTTCCTAACATCCCTATACTTAATTTCACTCCATAGTCGTTAGAAACAAATTCTGATGTATAAAGAATTTGTCTTAAATTTATGGAGTGTAGACGTGATTAAAACCAATTTACCTACAGATGCTCTTTCTCGTGAGCTTCGTCGTTTAACAATGCAACTTGAAATCATTGAGAATCATCTTGATGCTGCCGAAATCGAAGAAAAGAGAGAGATTGTTGAAAAGTCTATTATTCTAAAAATGAGTGATATGACTTCTTCAAATATCAATTACCTTGGGAAATTGAAAGGAATTAGAAAAACTAACTTAAAGAAGCGCTTTGTCCAAGCCGAAATCAATCTACTTAGTAAGGGAATTGGTCGTTTTCCTCAAAAGAATGAACTACGTCTAAAAGTGATCAAAGATCGTTTTGACGGAATTGTTCATCGATTCAATAAAATCTCTGCATAACCTGTTCATAATTAACTATTTGTTAACTTTGCTCCGAAAAATTTCTGAGAGATTTGGAGTAACTTATGAGAGATTTTGACCCTAGAGTTTCATTTGCACAAAAAATTGTTGTAGCAATTCACTACACGCGAGAACAGCGCTCGCGTGTAAACGATGTATTTTATTTTTCATCACTAAAGCATTTAGATAAAGCTTATCTTGAGGCCAATATCATACCTGTCGATATTGCTGAAAAAATACGCGAATGCTGGATCGAATGTTATAAGAGCATCTGCCAGGAATCTTTTACTTTAAATGATAAAGCTAAAGAACACCTTAATTTTTGGAGTGAGTTACTAATGCTGCCAAATCAAAGCCTGCATTAATTCTTTGCTATATGAAATGAGAGTGTTACACGGGTTCCGATATTTACATCAGAGCTTATATTGATTTTTCCATTTGAGAAATCAGTGAAGTATTTCACAATAGGTAGGCCATAACCTGTGCCAACTTCTCCTTTTGTCCCTAGGCGGCTAGTCTTTCGCTCAAAGTGAAAAAGGCCGTCAATGATGTCACTTGGAATACCTATTCCCTTGTCGACAATATCAATATAAATACGACCAGCTTCATCATAAAACTTTATAAGCACGTCTTGCCCTTCATGACTGAATTTAATCGCATTTGAGATAAGATTACTTAATATATGATCGCAGAAAATCTTCTTTTCACAAAAAAAGCTTTTCTCTGTGAGAATATCAAAGTGTAACTTTAAGTTTTTATCATTTAAGAGTTTAAAATGCTGTTCAGAGAAGTTTTTAATTAGCTCAGAGTCGATTTTACTTTTATGTGAGAAGAGACTCTCTGAATCCAATTGGAAGCTTCTTACATTTGAAATGATCTCTTGAACCTTCTTTAGAGAGGTGTTGATTTGTATGTAAGAAGACTCATCAATTACGCTCTTTCTAAGTAGGCTTGAAATTTTTAATTTCAAAATAGTAACTGGATTTGAAAGATCGTGAAGGACTACATGAAGTAGTGTATCAAGTTGCTTATTTGAAAGTGCAAGTTTTAGTCTAGAGTTGGACTCCAGCCAAACATAGAAGAAAAAATATATTGTCGTGAGAATAGAGAATTGTACGATATTAAATTTCAATAGAGAATAGTATTGAGTATTCGTTAAAGGGTAAGATAGAGATGCGATAGTATGATCAAGCATAAAAAAAGATGCAAATGTGGAGATCATCACAAATACACCAAAAAGAAGCCCTGATCTATTATAGAAAACTCCGAAAAAAATAGGCGTTCCTGTTATCCAAATAATCCCAGGAGACTTTACGCCTCCAAAAGTGAAGACAATGATTATCATGATTAGAATAGATGGCAGAACACAAATCGCCTTGGCGAGACCATGCTTTCCTAGTGCACAGGCAATAATAAAAAATAAAACCTGGGTCGTCGTATACGTATAAAAGAACTCTTTCGGAATCTTATGAAAGAGAACATTAGGGTACGCCAGATAGTAGTAACTGACTGTAATTGATACCATGATAAGCGTAAAAACAATCAGATAGCGCTGAATAAGGTTCTCGCTTTTGAATTTTAGTTTCATCGAGGCCACTTTAAATCAAATTGTGATCTTATGCTAGCAAAGTGAAATTTATTTATGATTTCTCAAGGGAAAACTTAGGGTAAACTCCGTGCCATTTTCATTACTTGTAGGCGAGTGAACGAAAATTTTTGCACCTGAAAGCTCTACAAAGTAGTGTACGATTGGAAGCCCGTAACCGGTACCAGCTTCGCCAATTGTTCCAGGCCTTGTGGTTTTCTTATCAAATTCAAAAATCGATTCCATAAGTTCTTCTGGAATACCAATACCTTCATCTCGAATACTGAGCAGTGCAGAGTCTCCTTGGATGCTAAAAGTTACTTCAATGATATCTTCGGGATGGCTAAATTTCACAGCATTAGTAAGTAAATTACTTAGTATATGGTCTTTAAGAATAGAGGGAGAACATTTTATCTTAAAGCCTCCTTCATCTTTAAAAATTAATTTTAAGTGTTTCTTATTAATTAATCTAAACTGCTCTGAAAGATATGATTTCAACTCTGTTGATTCGATTATTCTTCTATCTTCTTGTAAGTTTTCAGAACTCATTTGAAAGCTTCTAATATTTTGTATAATCTCTTCAATTTTAGAAAAAGCTTCTTTGATTTGCTTTGTTTCATTATCTTTAATTTGAAACCGTCTTTTCAAATTTGAAAGTTTTAACTTTAAAATTGTAATTGGATTAGAAAGATCGTGAAGAACAACATGTAAAAGGGTGTCCAGTTGCTCTTTTGATTGTTCAATTTCATCTCGCGTTTGTTGCTCAAGCCAAGTGTAGTATAGAAAGAAAAGAGTAATAACAATCGAGAAGTGAATAACATTCATCCTCTTTTCTTGCATATAAAGCTCTGGTGACACATTAACTGTCATCGATAGAATTTGCGCCTCAAAGGCATAGAAGACAGCATAGATAGCAAGCATGAGTGAGATGCCAATAATCATCCCTCTTTTTCTAAAAAATATTGCAAAGAAAATTGGGAACCCTGCAATCCAGAAGACTCCTGGAGCGTGAATACCACCAAAAGAAGTAATTAATACCAATGTTATTGCGATAGAAGGAAAGAGGCTCGAAATATTTCTAAGTGTATGTTGCCCTTTAAAGTCAAAATAATAGAAGGCAAGGTAAAGAGTTGAGATTGGTAAAACAAAATAATACAAAACATTATCATTGATAAAATGATGGTGTCTAAAGGCATAGGCAAGTAATGAGATCATCGCCATGACATTAGTGAAGTGAATAAGAAGTGTATTAAAACGATCTTTCATAATTACTAAATATAAATAATATAAAAGATTGTCGGCTATGACGATATTTTATTTAGTTGAAAATGACTGGGATTTTTTAAGTAAGAAATTGGTTGCGGGGGCTGGATTCGAACCAACGACCTTCGGGTTATGAGCCCGACGAGCTACCAACTGCTCCACCCCGCGACAAAGTAAAATCAATATATTATCAGAAAGGTCTTATGTCAAATTAAATTTGTCAGACATAAATTACTAAAATTTCTAGAAGACGCTCCGATATGAACTCTGTATGAGGGATGTTAAAAAATAAATTTTTTGGAGTTTAGACGATGGAAATGCAAAATCATAGTAAGTTAACGATTGATATCGATACTTCAGAGCTTACACCTGCACAGCTTCGCGCAATTAAAACGATTAATATGCTAATGGCACATATTATGACAACAGAAGATGAAGCAGACTTTTTTGATGGGACTGCGGAAGTGATGAGAATTTGCGCTTCACTAGTAAAACAGTCGAAATTTTGCCAAGAGAATTCAAAAATTCCATACGGAGATCAAGCTTTAGAGTTTTCTATTGAGCTTCTAACTGAGCTTATGGAGTCTTCTTCTTTAGTAAAGTACGACAATTAATAGAATTACATAATTAGATATAAAGGGCCTGCAATGGGCCCTTTTTTTTTGTCAAAAATTTAGCTATAACAGACTGTGAACTTTAAGAAGTAGGCTTTGAAAATGAGTGACATAAGTAAAAAGAAAATTTGTCTTACAGGTGTTAAACCAACAGGAATGCCACATTTAGGAAACTATATCGGTGCAATTAAACCTGCTATTGATAATGTTAATAAATCAGATATGGAAGGCTACTTCTTTATTGCTGATTATCATTCTCTTATAACTATTCACGATGGAGAAATTCTTCGAAATGATATTTATGAAGTGGCCGCGACTTGGCTAGCTGCTGGACTTGATCCAAATAAAGCAATTCTTTATAAGCAAAGTGATATTCCAGAGATTACAGAGCTAAATTGGATTATTTCATGTTTTGCTTCAAAGGGATTAATGAATCGCGCTCATGCATATAAAGCAAAGAAAGATAAGAATGCTGAAGAAAATCGCGATGAAGACTTTGGTATTAATATGGGTCTATTTTCTTATCCTGTTCTTATGGCCGCAGATATTCTTTTTATGAATACTGATTATGTACCAGTAGGTGAGGATCAGCTACAGCATATCGAAATTGCGCGAGATATCGCTTCAAGCTTTAATCACAAATTTGGTGATCTTCTTACTCTTCCTGAAGCTATTGTAAGCAAGGCCGAAAATAAACTTCTTCCAGGTCTAGATGGACGTAAAATGAGTAAGTCGTATGGAAACCATATTCCATGCTTTGTTCCAGAGAAGAAGCTTAAGAAAATGATTAATAAAATCACAACAGACTCAACTCCTCCTGAGGCTCCAAAGAATCCTGACGAATCATTAATCTTTGATATCTATAAATTCTTTGCAACATCAGAAGAACAAGTTGCCTTGGCCAAACGTTATCAAGAAGGAATTGGTTGGGGCCACGCTAAACTTGAACTTTTTGAGGTCCTAAACCGTGAACTAACACCGATGCGTGAAAAGTATGAAGCTCTTATGGCCGATAAATCACAGATCGATGCTATCCTTGCACAAGGTGCTGCTAAGATTCGTCCTATCGCTCAAGAGAACTTACGTCGTATTAAGAAAGCTATTGGTGTTTCAAACTAATATTTAGTTTTTATGATAAGGATGATCTTGCTTGATCGTTTGAGCTCGATATATTTGTTCGATTAGAACAAGTCGGGCAATCTTATGTGGAAATGTCATAGGAGATAGGGAGAGTTGGTAATCAACTGTCTTTAAAAACTCTTTAGGAAAGCCTGCTGCTCCACCGATTAGAAAGCAAACACCTTTTTGCTGGGTTTCAATAACATCATAAATATACTTACTAAGCTTCTCACTATCGCAAGTTTTTCCATGCTCGGTCATTGCAACTACGTGTTGATTTCCAAATTTTGCTTTTATGGATTCGACTTTATTTAGAAGTTCCTTAAGTTCAAGATCAATATTTTCTTGATGACCTTTACACTCATGGATGTGAAGTTTTGGGAAGTTAATACGCTTAAGGTATTCATTTTCAAGCGCGATAAGGTGCTTATCTTTTAACTTCCCAATGACAATAACATGATTGTCTTTCATGAGTTACTAGAAGTAACCTTTATCTGAATCAGTAGATGCTCCAGCTTCTTCAGAAGAGTAGTAGTACTCATTTGGAATTTCAATTGATGGAACAGACCATAAATTGTCGATGTCATACGCTTCGCGAGCTGATTCATCAAAGATGTGAACAATAATGTCACCAAGGTCAATTAGAATCCAATCTGTTTGTTGGTGTAGACCTTCTTTAGAGATTACCGTCTGACCTTTTCTTTTCATTTGTTTTGCAATCTCATCAGACATTGCATTTGCCATTGAAGAGTTTGTTGCTGATGCAAGTACGAAGAAATCTGCTAGTGCAGTTGTTTTTCTCATATCAAGAACTTTAAGGTTAACACCTTTAAAGTTACCAAGAATCCAAGCACTCGCCATAGCAATATTTAATGGGAATTCAAGCTTTGAATTATCT
Organism: Halobacteriovorax sp. DA5; assembly: GCF_002903145.1. NCBI lineage: Bacteria > Pseudomonadati > Bdellovibrionota > Bacteriovoracia > Bacteriovoracales > Halobacteriovoraceae > Halobacteriovorax > Halobacteriovorax sp. DA5. The sequence goes on from NZ_PPDJ01000009.1 coordinate 200,200, forward strand.
GCAATTTCATCTACGTTTTTCGTGATAAATTCATTTTGTGACATTGATTAGTCCTTTATCGTTTTAAGCATTAAAGATTTTAGTAAGTCTATATTTAATCCAGATACTGAAGAGATTGGAAGACACTTTCTATCAACCTGTGCCTCGAAGAAGTCTTGGAACTTCTTAATTTCTTCATCTGTCATAGCATCAATTTTTGTTAAACAAATTAGCTCTTTCTTATTTAAAAGATCTTCACTATAGCGACCAAGCTCTTGGCGAATAATTACGTATTGTTCAAACGCTTCGTATTCATCAAGACACCAAGAAACATCCACTAGGTGAACAAGAGATTTTGTTCTTTCAATATGTTTTAGGAATTTAATCCCTAGGCCTTTTCCTTCTGAGGCATCTTCAATTAGCCCTGGGATATCGGCAACAACAAATGAGTCATCTTCACCAAGTGTAACAACACCAAGGTTTGGCTCAAGAGTCGTAAAAGGATAATCTGCAATCTTTGGCCTTGCTGCAGAGATTGAAGAAATAAGTGTTGATTTACCAGCATTAGGTAATCCAACAAGTGCGATATCAGCAAGTAGACGAAGTTCAAGATCTACTTCAAGTTCTACGCCTTCTTTTCCTGCAGTTGCTTTTCGTGGAGCCTGATTAGTTGCAGTCTTGAAGTGAATATTTCCAAGACCACCACGTCCACCTTGTGCAACCATTAATCTCATACCGTGATCAGTTAGATCCGCGATAACTTGATTCGTTTCTGCATTACGAACAATTGTTCCAACAGGAACTTTGATTGTGAGGTCGTCACCAAATGCTCCACACATTTGACGGCCACCACCTTGCTGTCCGTGTTCGGCGCGGTAATGTTTTTTACCTCTGAAGTTAACAAGAGTGTTCATTCCTTCGTCGGCTTCAAAGTAGATGCTACCACCATCACCACCGTCACCACCATCTGGTCCACCAAATGGGATATACTTTTCGCGGCGAAAGCTTACGCATCCGTTTCCTCCGTTTCCGGAAATTACTGTAATTTTAACTTCATCGATAAATTTCATAATAAGGTCTTATATAAAAAAAGGGAGCACTATGTATAGGCTCCCTTTAATATTTACAACTAATTAATAGCGTAAAATGGTAATTTTAATTAAGCTTCAACAACAGAAACGATTTGCTTCTTCTTGTTATAGAAACCAAATTGTACTTTACCTTCTTTCGTAGCGAATAGAGTAAAGTCTTTTCCAACTTTTACGTTTTTACCAGCGTGGAACTTAGATCCCGCTTGTCTTACAATGATGTTTCCTGGAACAACAGCTTCACCACCAAATTTCTTAACACCATACATGTTTGGGTTTGAATCACGACCGTTACTTGTTGAACCACCGGCTTTTTTGTGTGCCATATCTAACTCCTAAAATTGATAATTAATTAAGCTTTAACTTCTTTGATTTTTAAAGTTGTAAAGTGTTGTCTGTGTCCGTTCTTCTTCATGTATTTACCTGGCTTTCTTTTAGAAACGATAACTTTTCTTGAACGATCATGTCTTACTACTTCAGCAACAACTTTAGCACCAGCAACAGTTGGAGCACCAACTTTTGCGCTTTCACCACCAACAAATAGAACTTTATCAAATTCTACAGTTGATCCAGCTTCTTGTTCTAACTTCTGAACATCAATAGTCATACCAGCTTCTACTCTGTACTGGTGACCTGAGATCTCTACTACTCCGTACATACTTTCTCCTAATGAAAGGCAGCCTTTGGGGGTTGCTCGATAGTTCTCGCTAACTCTTTTTTCCCTCGGACTGAAATTAACTTTATGAAACTAGGATTTTTATTAATAATTGGGCCTGTTGTCAAGGACTAAGACGCAATTACACTCCTTTATTTGAGGATTTTTTGCCTAGCGCTAAGCGGAAACCACTTCGAGCTTATTTAGTCGGAAAAAATACCGAAAAATTAAGTTGAATGGAGGCGATAATGCAATCTGTAAGTACTGAAAAATACACATATTATCAATATGCTAAGGAGCAGGCGCTGCCTGTTTATATTAGGCTGCGTATTGCGGAGTTCGATCCGGAAATCGCAGGATTTTTACAAATTATGAATTTTACTGAGCTGGGTGAGAAAGAAAGTGAGCTGGCCCAACAAAATATAGCGTCAAATCAACTGGCCAAGGTTATGACTATTGATGAAGCGACACCGATGGTGGCCGCCCAAATTAGATCAAATTTTGACAATGACAAGTATGGGAAGGAGTCGATCGTACAAAAACCTGGATACAATGTTTATCGCTATAAGAATATGGCGATGATTGTTCTGTCTTTGGCTTCAAATGAGTGGCTAATGGGAACATTTCCAGAATTTGGTCACACCGAAAGAGAATTTGAAAGCCGAGTCGTTATCAATCGCTTTTTAACTTGGGCTTTAGCTCCTATGGGAATTATTGGCCTATGGGGAAGAAAAACTAAGCAGGGAATTATTCTTGGCCGTATGGCAGATGTTAAAGGTGAAGTTATTTATATCGATTATCGTAATCAGAATATATTTACGATGAGTGAAGTACATAAACTGAGAAAATCAGAGATCTTTATAAAGCTTGATCCTCTTAATAAGTTGGGCCCTGTTAAGATGAGGTTTGAAGATGCACAGGCATTTTTAGCAATTCACTCGGCTTACTTTGGTGCCAATGGAATGCCAATGGCAACAAGACAGGCCCTGGCCACTCTTGCCAAAAATATTATGTGTTACAAATTTGCATTAAACGATGTTGCAAAAGAGTTAAGTTAGTTTTTTAAAAGTTTAATGAGAAAAGAATCCTTATTCTTCACATCATCTTTTTTTATCATATGAATAAATATCGGGAAGCATGTAATTGTACATGCTCCTGTGTATGTAATTGTGAATCCGGCTTCATCATTCCAAATATAGACTGACGTGCCGTCATTATTGATAAACTTATCCTGCTTACCATAGCGATTTATTAGTGATTGATGAAAAGTATTGTGAAGAAAGTAATTTGGAAGTCTTGCGTAGAAATCTAAAACGACTTCATCTCTAACATGAATAAAAACAGGAAAGAAGTAGTTCTGATGGCGAATTTGAATTTCATAAGTTGCTAGAGGTTTCTTGTCATTGATTAACCTGATTGCTTTATATTCATTCTTTATATCTGACAGTTTTTGTCCAGGATAGAATGGTTTGAATTTATCAAAGGTGAAGTCGTAATTCGGTTCTTCCACCTTAGCTTTTGCCGGATTGATAAATATGCAAAATGATAAGAGAATAAATGAACAAGTTAGAATATTGTTAAGAATTTTTTTTACCATACGTTATTTTAAACGATTTGAATTTTTATAGTTAAAAGGGGAATTTAATGCAACCAGCAGCAAAGAAGGAAGCGCAGAAGATTGGTATTGCAATGGTACTCGGATTAATTTTGGGTCTTCTGTTACATTATTTTGGAAAGGGTGAATACGTAAAATTTATTTCTCCTATAGGAGATGCGTTTATCTCTCTTCTTAAAATGGTGATTATCCCTCTTGTTTTCTCATCTATCTTTATGGCGATGTACCACTTAGGAACACCAGAATCATTAGGAAGAATGGGGGTAAGGGCCGTTGCTTATTATTTCATTACAACTTGTATTGCCGTTTTATTTGGAATTATTTTTGTAAATCTTATCAATCCTGGTATTGGTGCTGATCTTGGCTCTGCTGGAGTTCATGGCCTTTCAGAAGCAATGCAGTCGAAAGTTGCAAGTAGTTCAAGTGGTTGGGCGTCACTGTTTGCTTCAATCAAAGAAGTTCTTCTAGGTGCAATTCCAACGAATCCATTTGGTTCAATGGCCGATGGAAATATTTTACAAGTTATCGTCTTCTCAATTCTTATGGGAATGACTGCGCTATTTATTCCTAAAGATAGTGAACCATTTGTTAAAGTAGTAGGTTCTCTTGAATCTCTTTCTAATAAACTAACAATGGGAGTAATGAGCTTAGCTCCTTATGGAATCTTTGTTCTTATGACAGGGGTTCTTGCTAAATCTGGTTTTGGCGCAATTATATCTCTTTCTAAGTATATGCTGACAGTAATTCTAGGATTGATTTGTCATGGTATTTTTCTTCTGATTATTGGAAGTATTCGCGGAAAGACTTCACCTATTGAGATTTTAAAAGGTGTAGGGCCAGCTATTATTACTGCTTTTTCAGCAGCAACTCTACCTATTACGATGATGAATGTTGAAGAAAATTTAGGCGTTGATAAAGATACTGCAAAATTTGTTTTACCATTAGGTGCAACTGTAAATATGGATGGAACTGCTCTTTATGAGTCAGTCGCCGCCATCTTCATTGCGCAAGCTTATGGCTTTGACTTAGGTTTAACTCAGCAGATTATTATTTTTATGACAGCATCTCTTGCGGCAATTGGAGCAGCAGCAATTCCTGGTGCGGGGCTAATTACAATGTCGATCGTACTTTCAGCTGTCGGGCTTCCTATTGAGGGGATCGGTCTTATCTTAGCTGTGGATAGAATTCTGGACATGTTCAGAACTGCAGTTAACGTCTTTGGTGACGCCATGGGAACAGTTGTTGTTGATTCTATGCTGAAAAATAAAGAGTAAACAATATAAAGTATTGAATTCAGTACTGTACTTAACCGAAAAAATCTTTTCCTCGTTGACTCAGACACGACAATTTGAAAAAATATGGGAACCCCAAAGTTGGGTTCCCGAATATTTATGAAAACGAAATACGCACATATAGTTAAGGAAGATCGATGAGAATTAATGGATTAATTTTACTGGTAACCTCCCAACTGCTCTTTTCATGTATCTCTGTTGAGAAAGATGTCCCGAGCCCGAAGGACATTTCTGAAGTTGTTGAAACAGATGCTGAAATTGAAGCAGATGCGGAATACTCAGAAGAAAAAATCATCGCTCGTAGTGCAAAGCACGGAGCAGAGTTCTCGAATGATCAGATTGTTGGTTCTGCAAAGATTGAACATCCAACAACTCATGAACTTAAGACTTACTTCCTATATGGAGCTGAGCATTTAAATTTAGAAAATAATTATTTTGATATTCCTGTTGTTTACAATGCGGCAGTTAAGAAATGGATTAAGTATTTTACTACACGTGGCCGTGGCTTCTTTGAGAGATATTCTGCAAGAGCTGGAAGGTATGCTCCGATCCTTTCTAAAGTTTTAAAGGATAATGGTCTACCACAAGACTTAATCTTTTTAGCAATGGCCGAATCTGGATTCCAAACAAAAGCTAAGTCGTGGGCAAAAGCGGTAGGGCCTTGGCAGTTCATGCCTTATACAGGTCGTCGTTATGGACTTGAAGTTAACTGGTATGTTGACGAGAGACGTGATCCAATCAAGTCTTCAATTGCTGCTTCAAAATATTTAAGAAAACTCTTTAATCAATTTGGTTCTTGGGAGCTTGCTGCAGCATCATATAATGCTGGTGAAGGAAAGATGTCTCGTGCGATTCGTCGCTATCGTACAAAGAACTTTTGGCAAATCAGAAAAGGCCGTTATTTAAAACCAGAAACAAAGAATTATGTTCCTAAAATTATGGCGCTAGCTATTATTGGAAAGAACTTAAAGTCTTTTGGTTTTGAAGAGATTGATTGGCATGAACCACTGGATTTTCAAGAAATCTCTGTTCCTGGTGGAGCGGACTTATTCGAAATTGCAAAAGATTTAAATATTGAATTTGATGATCTTCATTACTTAAACCCAGAGATTCAAAGATGGTTCACGCCACCAACACACAAAACTTACACGTTAAGAGTTCCTGTTGGAAAAAGAGAGCAGTGGGCAAGTTGTTGTACTGAAAAGAATTACGTCGCTAGCCAGGATGTTTTTCAAAAGTATCGTGTACGAGGTAAGAGAACTCGTTTAAGTGATGTTGCTCAAAAATTTAAAATTAAAGATAAAGAAGTTCTTACTTGGTTAAACGATGATTACAAATCACATCGTTCAAGAGTTAAGCGCGGATCTTACGTAACACTGCCATTTAGAATAGGACAGAGTAAGAAAGATAATATGTACGCAGATCTCTATGATAAACCTCGTAAGTCTGTTGTAAGAAAAAGAAAATATAGTAATCGCATCAGATTAGCGAAACAACGTGGAAAGAAAATTAATAATCCAACTCAATACTATACTGTTCAACGTGGAGACTCTTTATGGTCTGTATCACGTAAAACAGGTGTAAGCCTTGATACTCTAATTGTTTCAAATTTAAATATTATCAAGAAGAGACAAATTAGAGCAGGCGATAGGCTCGTCATTAAATAATCTAAAAATGTAAGAAAAAAATAGTGAAATTACCTGAAACCACGCTTTAATGCGTGGTTTCGCTATTTTAATTCCAAAAAAAATACGTTATTGTATTGCCAAACACAACACACAAGGAATTTGGTACTATGGCCTATAGCGATATTCTTAAACTTAAAAAAGTTGAAGTAAAACAAGAAGAGAAGACATTCATTAAAAATTTGATTGTTGGAAGTGATATCTTTGCAATTGATCTATTCGATCATTTAAATAATTTAGATGCAACAAGTGTAAAGCTTCTTTCTGAAGAAGAAGTAACTGAAGATAACTTCAAGCTAATGGGACCGTCACTAATTCGCGGTGAAGGAAATATTTCAATCTTAAAAGATCTAGGACTTGTTGAAGAGACACCAATCAATAGTTCATGCTTTTACAAAGATTCTAAATTTCACCCGTTTGGATCTCGTACAAAGCCAATGCCACTACTGTGGGGGGAAGAGAGTTATATTGATAATCATATTCAATTATCGCCATCGCAACTTCTTCCATCGCTTAGTAAAGAAGGACTTCTAGAGAGAATTAAAACTAATAGTTTTAATCTTAGAATTAAAGAAATCTATCGTACAACTCCAGAAGAATTAATTGATCAAGCATTTTGGAAAGTATGCCTAACAAATGGTCTAATTATTGAATGTGAAAATTTATATTGGGGAGAGTCTCCTGCTAAGTTTTTAGAGCTCTTTCAAGATAAGAAGACACTTTCAAGTGAGTTCATTGAATTTTGTGAAAGTACATCGACACCATGTTCTCTTTATGTTCACTTAGACTTAAAAGAGAAAATTACAAAAGATGAAGAGTCGCAAACTTATTTCTTTCCATTATCTTTTACGCACGATTGGGGACACTTTATCGGTGAGATTTGTGAATCTGAAAGTGAAGGATATGCTCAAACGGCCAAATTTGTTACTTTTGTCGATAAAGAAGAGAGCACGGAGGAAGATATTTCTAAAAAAATCAATCTTCTGAAGAAAAACCTGGCCAAGAATTTTGACGCTTTTAATGAGAATGAGTCAAAGGAGCGTGTGGTTTTAAGAGACTATTCTTATTGTCCGGATATTGACGATTCTTCAATAGAGGATGGAACTCTAAACGAAGATCACCTTATTTTCTTTAGTTTTAACGCTCCTTTGAAGCAGGCGGCGACAAAGAATGATACATTCGTAGATTCCTGGATGTCGTCAAAGTTTCTCGCAAGAGGAATCGCTGTCCAAGCAAAAATAAAATAAAAAATACTTATATCAGCCCTGGGATTGCGAATTCTTTAGCAATTTCAGGGTGTTGACATTCATCCCATCTCCTTCGAAAATTTAAGAACTAACATTTTTTAATAAGAGTTTACTTTTTGAACTCATGGAATTTACTCACTCAAGGAGAGGAATATGAAAAAGGTATTTTTAGGTGCCGCTACTTTAGCTCTTTTAAGCACAAGTGCTTATGCTACAAAAGCAAGACTTCTTGCTCTTGGTGATGAAGTTGAAGACAACTACTACACAATGGATGATCGTTATATCTTCACTAACGCTTCATTTGTAAACAACTATGGAGATATGGTTGTACTTGAGTATGGTGCAGAAGGAATTGGTTCTGGATCAGCAACTCTAGATACTGATGGTGACCCAAAAGCAATGGGTGGATTCTTTAAGAAAATGGGGAACTTCACTTATGGTCTTTACCTAGGTAACGAATCAAATATTTCGACATCTCTTAGAATTCTTGCGTCAGCTCCAGCTGCTGGAACAAACTACTTAGCTTCATCAGATAATCAACTAGAACTTTTCATTGGTGGAAAAGCTGGTGTTAACTGGGGGGCAGCTTTTGTTTATGCTTCTTCAGACAGAGACGTTACATCAATTGATGGGACAACAAATAATAAAATGGAAGACGAAGCAATGGCCGTTAAGCTTGGTGTTAACAAAGACAACTGGGATGCATACGCAAACGTTTCTCTAATGTCTGAGTCTAAGAACCTTCTATCAGGTAATAAGTTTGATGGAACTCTTGGTGTTCAAGTTGGTGGTTCTTACACAATCAATAAAGACACTAAATTCTACGGTTCATATAAAACATTTTCTTGGGACCAAGAAAGAGGTTTCGGTGCTGAAGATGGTGAACTTTCTCGTTTAGATCTTGGTGCAGGTAAAGAATACAAAGTTGAAGGTGGAATGGTTTTCGTAAGAACTGCATTCCAAGTAATCAATGTAGAACTTAACGCAGTTCCTGGTAAAGCAAAGCTAGAAACAATGAATCTTCCAGTTATTATTGGTGCTGAAACTAAAGCAACTGATTGGTTAACTCTAAGAGGTTCTGTTTCTCAATCTGTTTACTCAAATGCAAAATCTACTGACCTTGCAAATGCAACAGGTGGACCAACTAATATTTTAGCATCAGCTGTTGTTGCTAACTACAATGGTTCTTACACAAATGGTGATGCTTCTTTTGAAAACACTACAAGAGTTGCTGTAGGTGCTACTTTAACTTATAAAACTGTTGATATTGATGTTTACACTGGTACAAATGGTGAAGACACTGATTCAAGAGTTGCAATGAAGTACAACTTCTAATTATTTTAAAATTTTTGATTGTATACAGAAGGCCGTGGAAGTGTAACCACGGCCTTTCTTAAAAAAAAGTAAAAAAAAATTGCACAGAAAAACAAAAAGGGTATAATTTAGTAAATTATTTTTTTAAATCGAACTAGAACGCTAGTTTAAATAAAACAAAACAAGGAGTAAGTTTTGAAAAAAATGACAGGTATTATCGCAATGGCAGTACTTTCTTCTGCAGCATTTGCAAACACAATCGTTCCAGAAACTTCACGTGATGGAAAAACTAAGAACTCTTCAGTTATCGCTACAACTGGTGAAATGAGAACTTTCGTAGCTGGTGAGTATAACTCAAAAACTACAGAAGCTGATACTGCTGGTGCACAAGAAGTTGATACAACTAACATGAATGTTTACGGTGCATGGTCAAACAAAATGATCTCTGTAGAAGCAGACATCAACATGGGTGAAGATGCAGATACAGATAACGATTCTTACGGTGTACAAGCTGCATACAGAATCAATAAGCAATTTGCTGTTGGTCTTGGTTACACAATGATGGGTGAAGATACAACTCCAGAAACTGATATGTCTAAACTTGAAATTGCTGGTTCATACAATATGAATGACCTAGTAATTGGTGCTTCATTTGCAATCACTTCTTATGAGCAAGGTACAACTGATGGTTCATTCAACACTCTTACTGTAGGTGTTGGTTCAAACGCAAACAATATGTCATGGGAAGCAGGTCTTACTTACGATATGGAAGAAGATACTGACCTAGACGTTGGATCAAAAATTGGTCTATTCGCTGGTATGACTAAAGTTGTTAACAACATCGAACTTGATGGTGATCTTTCATACAAGACTGGTGATGTAACTTCAGCTGGTGGTGACTATACTGCTCTAGGTTTCAACTTTGATGCAGAATTCCTAGTAGGGAAAATGTTCTACATCACTCCAGGTCTTAACTACTCAAGCGAAGACGTAGCTGGTACTGAAACTAACCAACTAGACCTATCTGCTGACTTTGGTTACAGAGCTAACAAAATCGATGCTACTTTTGGTATTGACTATGCTGTTATGGCTGAGTCAAACAACGTTGATTTCGATTCAATGGCTTGGAAAGTTAACGTAGCTTACAACTTCTAATTTTAATTTTAAAATTTAGAATATACGTGAAGGGAGACTTAGGTCTCCCTTTCTTATTTCTAACTAACTCATTCAAGCCATCATTTTTTTAAATTAAATTAAGTTTTTATTTTTTTCATCTTAGTTGAAAATTTGCATATACAACTTTAATGGAGGAATAAATGAAGAATATCTTTATGGCCGCAACTCTAGTTGGGCTTACAACGACAGCGTTTGCGAATACGATAGTTCCCGAAACGTCACGTGACGGTAAAACAAAAAATAATTCAACAATTGCAGTAACACAAGAGATGAGAACTTTTGTTGCGGCTGAGTATAACTCTTCAAATTTAGAACCAGATAGTGGTGGTGATATTGATACCACTAACTTTGATTTTTACGGTGCTTGGTCAAATAAGATGATGTCAATCGAGGCAGATCTAAATTTTGGAAATGTTGATACTGGTGCTACTGATACTGATAGTAATACATATGATATTAAAGCAGGCTTCAGGTTATCAGATCAATTTGCTCTTGGTATCGGCTATCAGATGGTTGATACAGATCCTGATAGTGAAGATACAGTTATTGAGATAGCTGCTTCATTTAATATGAATGATCTAATTATTGGTGGGTCTTTTAGTCTTGTGGATGAAGATAATGGAACTGTAGATGGTTCTCATAATCGTATCATCTTAGGTGTTGGTTCAAATAAAGATAATATGTCATGGGAAGCGGGACTTCAGTTTGATCTTGAAGAGAAAGATGATGCTATTAAGTCTCCTAGTCGTACAAAAATCTTTGCGGGAATGACTACGGTATTAGATAGCACAGAGCTTGATGGTGATATTGATTATACAACTGGAGATTTCACAACAGCTGGTGGTGACTACTCTATGTTTCATTTAAATTTTGATGCTGAATTTATGCTACATAAGATGTTCTTCATTGCTCCAGGTATTGAATATACACTTATTGATAATGATGGAACAGACACAAAGCAACTCGATCTTTCTGCAGACTTTAGATATCGTATGAACGGAATTGATGCGACATTCGGTGTCGATTATGCAGTTATTGGCGAAGCTGGATCTGTCGATTACGATGAAATGGCGTGGAAGGTTAATGTAGCCTATTTATTTTAAAAACTGATATTAATCAAATATTTGTCATAAAAAGGGAGATTTTCATCTCCCTTTTCTCTTTGTATAATCTAATAAAATATTCATACGCCCTAGGAGTTCGAGTTGAAGTCGAAAAATATCTTATGTCTAAGTGTACTTTCACTTATTAGTACCAATGTAACTGCAAATTTTATTCTTCCTGAAATTTCACGTGATGGTAAAACTTTAAACACGTCTGTTATTGCATCATCGCAAGAAAAGAGAAATTTTGCGGCGGCTAAGTATGAATACTTAAGCGTAGAAAGTGATACGAATCCAGTCGTTGAAATTAAACAAACTGTTCCAGGTGTTTTTGGTGGATTTTCTTCAAATGGATTCAATGGACAGTTAACTGTTGATATACCTACTTTTGATATTGAAGGTTCTAAAAATCATGCGACCAACTTCTCATTTCTCGGTGGATACCAAGTAAATAAGAAGCTAACTTTAGGGCTTGGTTACACAAAGTCTGAATTAAATATTTCAACAGATGAAAGTATTATTTCTGCCGGTGGAAGTCTTAAAGTTAATGACAAGGTTTTAGGTGGTTCTGTTGAATATGTTGAAAATAAAACTTCTGCCACAAAAGGTGGATTCTTCGTTCTAAGTGCAGGCTTTGGTCAACAAGATTCTAAAAATAGTGTCGAAGCAGGTGTGCAACTAAAGACTGAAGGCTCTGATGATTTAACGACTGGTAAGAGATTCACTCTTTTTAGTGGTATGACAAAAGTAGTAAATGGAATTGAAATTGATGGTAGCTTTACATATGAATTTGGAAACTACTTAAAAGATGAAGATAATTCATCAGATGGAAATAACTTTAATGCTCTATACTTCGAATTTGATGCTGAATTCTTATTAGGATCAAGCTTCTATATTACTCCGGGAATAAATTATTCGGCCGAAAATGCTCCAGGTGTCTCAAGTGACACTTCTGACGTAAGACTTAAAACTGATTTTGGCTATCGTACAAAAAGACTAGATGCAACAATAGGTGCAAGCTATATTTTTGTTGGTGAAGAAAATGATATCGACTACGATGGCCTTGGTTGGTCACTAAACGTAGGATATTTGTTTTAATTAATTTATTTTAAAGTATAATAAATCTTAATATTTATTTTATTGCTTCAAGGAGGAAGATTTGAAGAAGTTTATTAGTGCAGTTGCTCTAGCAGCACTTTCGACATCAGCATACGCTAACGTATTAATGCCAGAAATTTCACGCGATGGTAAAACAAAAAACACATCAGTACTTGCTGTTTCTCAAGATAAAAGAAGCTATATCGCTGGTGAATATACTTCTCAGTCCCTTGAAACTGATACGACACCTTCAGTTGATCTAGATATTACTTTTACAAATTTATTTGGTGCAGTTTCAACTGATACATTTTCATTTGAAGGTTCTTATTCAAAAAATAAAATGGAAACGATGGGTGCAGAACAAGATCTTGCAGAACTTAATCTATTAATGGGATTTAGAACTGGTGGAAACCTAACTCTTGGTTTAGGGCTATCTGTAGATGAATTGACTGAAACTATTGATGATACTGTTCTTGAAGCAGGTGGAACTATGGTTGTTAATGGAACTACCCTAGGTGCTTCACTTGCTCATCATATGATTGATACTCCTACAACTGAAGGAGATTATACTGTTCTTACTCTTGCTTTTGGTAAACAAGATAAATCTGTTTCTTGGGAAACGGGAATTCAATATACAACTAAAGGTAACGATGCTGTACTTGCAGATACTCGCCTAGGAGTTTTTGGTAACGGTACAATGATTGTTAATGATGTTGAATTAGATGGATCACTATCTTATGAATATGGTGATTACTTACAAAATCGTGCAACAGACAACGATTATTCTCAACTTGAAATCTCTCTTGATGCAGAATTCTTAGTTGGTCCAACTTTCTATATCACACCAGGTGTTTATCACTTGAGTACTACGTTACCTAAAGCCGCTGACTCTGATTCATCAATTCTTAGCGTAAAGTCTGATTTCGGTTATAGAGCTGATGGTCTTGATACTACTTTTGGACTAAGCTACTCAACAGGTGAGTTAGAAGGTATTGATGCTGATGGTATAGGATTTAACTTAAACGTTGGTTACAAGTTCTAAGATTTATTTATAAATTTTATATGTGGACGGGGAGGCTTTGGCCTCCCTTTTTTTATTTTAATTTTCTCCTATAATTCTTTTTTTAAGTTATTAAAATTAAAGGAGTAATTTTGAAAAAAACACTAAGTACAATTTTATTATCATCACTAACTTTATCAGCAGCTGCTAATACAATAGTTCCTGAAACTTCACGTGATGGAAAAACTCTTAATAATTCTGCAATCGCAGTTTCGACTCAACAGAGAACATTTGCAGGAGCGATGATCGAAGATACTGAAGACACTTCAGGATTAGCAGCATTTGGTGCTTATTCATTTAAAAACTATTCAGCAGAAGGTGTTGTTGATTTTGGTGATGGTTATAATTCAATCAATGCTAAGGGTGGAATGAAGGTCTCAGATGACTTGGCCATTGGACTTAGAATTGATTTTAATAGTTTTGATTCTGATGCAAAAGACATGGCCATTGAGTTTGCAGCTTCTACTAAGTGGAAAGAGTTTATTGTTGGTGGATCTGTTACATATAATTCTCAGGACTTGGTATTTGTAGATGGAAGTTATCTTTCTGCGACTGCCGGTATTGGGCAAGTGAATAAGAAAATGACTTGGGAAGCGGGAATGACTTATGCGCTTTCATCAGATGATCTAGGTCGAGATGATAGATTAAATCTTTTTGGTGGTTTAACAATGATCGTTGACCAAATCGAATACGATGCTGATATTTCTGTTTCATCAACTGACGGACTAAATATTTTCTCTGACAATATAATCTCTCTAACTGGTGATGCTGAAATTTTAGTACAAGATCGATACTACGTAACTCCAGGTGTTATGTGGGATATCGTGGATTACGATTTTGAATTCGATAACTTAGCAGTTTCAGGTGATTTTGGTTATCGTAAGGATAAAATTGACGCAACTGTAGGTGCTGACTTCTTCTTAGGTGGAGATCTGAACTTAAAAGTAAACGCTGTTTATTTCTTTTAAATATCAGGGAGGTTTTGACCTCCCTTTTTATATCCTCTAGAATAAAATCAAATTATTTAAGAGGGATTATGAAAAGACAAATTTTTGCACTATCACTACTATTAACATCAACAGCATTTGCAAATCGAGTTATGCCTGAGATCTCTAAAGATGGTAAAACGAGACATAGCTCTTCAATGGCCGTAGCAAATGATCGTAGACAATTTTTTAACACACAATTCGAAGGCGGAAGTGCAGAGATTCAGGATATCGATACTCTTGATAGTTCAGACTTTGATATTAATGGTGCTTTTGGGAACCGTGTATTTTCAGCAGAGTTTTCATATAATGACAATGTTGGATTTGCACAGACTCAGCCAATTATCACAGAGGTTGGCCACAATAGAGAAGCTGTTCTTCTTATGGGATTTAGACCTGTTGATTTAGTTTCTTTTGGTTTTGGATATAGAAATATTGAAAGAGACCTTCAAAATAAAAATATCAATACATTCGAAGTTGAAGCTTCAACTATGTTTAATATTAATCGTGCAAGCTTTGGTGGAGCCTATAAACACGTAAAGCCAAATTCAAAAAAGCATGGTTACTACACTGATCTAACACTTGCTGGTGGCTATCTTGATGAAGTTCTATCTGCTGAAGCTGGTCTTAGTATTAAAACAAAAAGCCAAGAGCTTAATCGTGGAACAAGAAAAGAATTTTTTATTGGTGGAACAAGAAAACATAGTAATTTAGAGTTTGATACTGATTTTGAATATGAGTCAGGAGATAATGGATACGCTTCAGGTGATTATAAGAGAATGAAGTTTAACTTTGATCTTGAAGTTCTTTATACAAAATATCTCTATGTTACTCCAGGTATTGAATATCGAAAACTTGATATTAATAACTCATCATCTGAACAAATCTATACTTCTGTGGATTTTGGATATCGTGAAGCGGGGATGGATATAACTCTAGCTTTTGACTATCTTGCTGATGGTAGTCTTGAGATTGCTAATCAAGATATTAAGCTAGATCAATATCGAATTACACTTGGTATGGGGTATCAATTTTAATATTGAATAACTCTTAATGCTTCGTAGGCCACAGTCGTGGCCACGTTTGAGAGATTTAACGATCTCACATGCTCTGAAAACATTGGAAGACAAAATAAACGATTAGGGTAGCTATCAAAGATATGCTTTGGTAGCCCTTTTGTCTCTGAACCAAAGACAAGATAGCAGCCTTTAGTGTAGTTTCGTCCATAGAAATGATTTTCTATGGCCGTCTTTGTATAGAAGAAAAGATTTTCTTCATCTGGCTTTTCATTTTCTATGAATTCTTCCCAGTTTTCGTATTCTGCAACTTCAACATATTTCCAATAATCAAGTCCCGCGCGTCTGACGGCCTTCTCTGAAAGATCAAATCCGTAAGGCTTAATAAGGACTAGTCTTGCACCAAGAGCGATACAAGTACGCCCTATACTCCCGGTATTTCCGGGAATATCTGGCGCATATAGAACAATGTTAAAAATTGCGTTACTACTCACTAGGATGACTTCTTAGTTTTGCTTTAAGAACTCTACAAGAGATCTAATCACAGTTCCTGAAGCACCTTTTGGTGGACAGTATGGTAGGTGAGATTGAGAGTCACCAACACCTGCGATATCAAGGTGTGCCCAAGCAATATCATTTTTGATGAATTCTTGTAGGAAAGCAGCAGCTTTAGCTGTACCACCAAAAGAAGAACCACCGATATTTTTAAGGTCAGAGATTGTACCTTTCATGTCTTTTGTCCACTCAGGGATAATTGGAAGTTCCCACATATACTCATCCGCTGATTCAGCAGCTTTAAGAAGGTTTGCAGAAAGCTTTTTGTCATTTGACATAAGACCACAAACTTCAGTTCCAAGAGCAACTAGACAAGCACCAGTAAGAGTTGCAGCGTCGATGATTGCATCTGGTTTTAGATCACAAGCATAGTCTAGACAGTCAGCAAGAACTAAACGTCCTTCAGCATCAGTGTTTAGGATTTCAACTGTTTTACCATTTCTAGCTTTTACAATTGAGTCTGGCATCGTTGCATCAGCGTTTACTGCGTTATCAGTCATACCTAGGATACAAGTGATTTTTACTGGAAGTTTCATTTTAGCAGCAGCTCTAAATGCAGCATAAACAGTTGCAGAACCTGCCATATCAAACTTCATATTCATCATTGATCCACCTGGCTTAAGTGAATATCCACCAGTATCAAAAACTAAACCCTTTCCTACGAAAGCGATGTGCTTCATGTTCTTAGTAGCTTTTGTTGGAGTATAAGTAAGGTGAACAAGTTGAGCATCGTATGCAGAACCGTTGTTAACAGATAGGAAAAGATCCATTTTTTCTTTCTTAAGCTCTTTCTTTCCAAGGATCTTACACTTTACACCTGCGATACCTTCAACATCTTTTTTAACACGCTTTGCGTATTCAGTTGAACGTAGAACGTTTGGTGGCTCGTTAACAAAGTCACGTGCAACATTGATCGACTCAGTTACAAATTGTGAATCTTTGATAACTTTATCAAAGTCTTTCTTCTTTGCAGCTTTTTCAGCAGTATCAATGATTACTTCTTTAAGAGCAGCTGGCTTTGATTCTGAAAGATACTTATCAAATTTATAAGCAGACATTTCAAAAGCTTCAACTAGAACTGCTAATGACTCTTCTTTTTTCGTTTTAAAAGTAAACGTATCAAAAGCTACAGCAACTTTCTTATACTTAGAAACAAGTTTATAAGTTTTCGCTAACTCTTTTCTAATGTCTTCAGTTGTAACTTTAGTTTTGTCACCAAGTCCAACAACTAATACGTCGCTACCATAGTGGTTGAAAGCATAAGTAGTACCTTTTGTACCATTGTAATCAACTGAGCTATTCATTGATTCAAAAGTAGCTTTAAGCTCTTTTGGCCAACCTGTAAGAGCTACAGTTTCTACTTCTTTTTTACCTTTTTTTGTTTTTGTTGAATAAGCACCAATTACATAACAATCAGCACTTGAATTTTCTTTAGAATTTAAATTCAAAGTGAATTTCATATTTGCTCCTTAAAAGGGGGTTTCAAAGTGATTTAAGAGGGTATAAACTAGCAGTAACTATACAAAAAGACAAAGTATGACAACAGTCGCTAAGGGTTTTCATGGACGCAGTCAAAAAGATCAAAGATTTAATCCCAACTAAGATATTTCAAAGATACCTTGCGTCAAACTTTATTGTCCCTTTTGCGATGAGTCTTACTTTCTTTGTTGCCTTCCTCTTAACGACACAACTGTTCAAATTCATGAGGCTTGTGACAAAAAAAGGTGTAGGAATTTTTCAATTTTTAGAAATTCTTGGCCATATCTCTATTAGTTTCATCCCAATGGCGACTCCGTTATCGATTCTTTTTGCAATGATCTATACACTAAATAAATTAAGTGAAGACTCAGAAATTGTTGCATTGAGGGCCATGGGAATTAATAAGCACAGAATTTTTTCTCCTTATTTTATTATCTCAATTCTTATTGCTGTCTCTGTCGTTTCTTTAAATACGAATATGATTCCTACTTCAAAGAAAATATTTAGGAATACTTTTAAGCAACTTGGATCAAAGGGAATTCTGACAGATATTAAAAAAGAGCAATTTTTTACAGAGATTCCTGGGGTAATTCTTTTTGCTGAAGATGTGAAGGATGATGGAAAGATATTAGAAAATGTTTTTTTGAGAATCTCTTCTAAAGATGGTGTTGATAAAGTAATTATGGCCAAACAAGGAGTCTTGAATAAGCCAAAGTCCGATGGAGACTCAAGTGGTTTAAATATTAGATTTGATTTTTTCAATGGAAGTATTATTTCTATTGATAAAGAAGGCCATGAAGTAGAGAAAATTCTATTTGAAACGTATGAATATCCAATAGTAACAGGTCAGAGTTTTTCGAGTGTTAACAAGGCAAGTATGATGTCATCTAACGAGCTGAGAAGACATATTAGAAAGCTAAAGGGCCAATTAAAAAATACTAAGACGAAGAAGATAAAGGATAAGCTAGAAGATGATATAAGAAAGGGAAATATTGAGTATTGGGAACGTTTTACGATACCTATTCAATGTATTGTTTTTGCTCTTTTAGGCTTTGTCTTTGGTGTAAAAAAGGGGAGAGGTGCAACTCGTAATACTAGTGCATTAGCTCTTTTGGTAACGATTGTTTATTACACCCTTTATTTCTCTGGTGTATCTGTTGCTAAGAAAAGTAATTTACCAATCCCATTAGTCCTGTTCTTACCAGCGGTAGTCACAGGAGCTATTGGAATTAGTTATTATAAAAAATTAGATTGGAATTCTTAGTTTTGAGAATTTTCTTTTTGTTCTAAATATTCTTTAGATGTTTGAACACCACCGTTTTTATCAAAAATAAACAGTGGTAACTTGTAATCTTTTGCAATTTCAACAGGGAAAACTAAGCTTTTGACCCCTGAGCGAGAATTCATACCTAGTAGTTCACCATTATAAAATACGTTTAGAGCATCAATATTTCCTAGGCGCAGTAGAATCTTATCACCCTTAATTAGAAGATACCTTCCTTCTTTAAGCGTGAACTTTTTGATTGGATCTTCATCACTTTGATAAACAATCCAAGAATCACCAGTCATAGCTTTTAGAAAAATATTTTGTTTTCCATCTTCAAATGCAGCTCTGATATTTGCTGGAATAATCTCATTCTTCTCATCTTCTGAGATATCCTTGAATGCAAAGAGTGGAGAAGGAAGGTTGTAGAAATTAAGCTCTTTTTCTTCTTTTTCTTCTACCTTTTTTTCTTCTGGCTTTTCTTCTTTTTTAGTTTCAACGATAACTTCAGGTTTTGTCTCTTCTACTACTTGCTCAGTAGCATCTTCACTTGTTGCTTCTTGTGAAGTTGTTTCTGTCTCTTCAACGCTTTCTTCTTGTAGCGGAGTGTTCTCATCTAACACTTGTGCTTCGACAACGACTTCTTTAGTTTCTTCACCAGTATCTACTTCTCTGGATTTATCAAGATTAATAAAAATAAAAATACCAATAGAGAAGGCCGCAACAACACCTAGTAATTTATATTTTAGAGAGTCCGAAATTTGAACTTCCTTTTTAACAAGATCCTGCTTCTTCTCTACGTTTGCTTGAGGGAAGTCTGTTGCTTCAAGCGGTTGTGTCTGTTCACTTGCAGCTTCGCCATAAAGCTCTTCAAGCTTTCTTGTTGCTTCTTCGACATCGATGTCATAAGTTTTTGCCAGTGTCTTAACGAAACCTCTTACGTAAGCGATGTTAGGTAGTCGCTCGACGTCGTCCGCTTCAAGTGCCGAAAGGTTTGTTAGGTTGATTCTAGTATGTCTGCTTACTGCTTCGATACTTAGATCTTTCTTATCTCTGGCCTTTTGGAGATATTTTCCTAGAGATAGGTTTTGGGCTTCTTTTGCAACTTCCTGTTCCATTATTACGCCTTTTTAATTATAAATTATCAGTTTCAAATTTGTTTGAGTAATAAACATTCTTCATTAGATTATTCTTGATTACTAAGCTTCTTTTCGCATAATCAGTTCTTGGGAACTGCTCAATAATTTCGTTGTAAAGAGGTAGTGCCTTCTTAGCTTCACCAAGAGAACGATAAATTTCTGCAAGTTCAAACTTTGGTGCAATCTCTTTCTTACATTCACCTGTTGTTGCAATATTTAAGTTCTTGATGGCCTCTTTGATATTTCCATCTTTCTTATAGATTAGGGCCAATTGATAAGGAGCAGGACAATAGTCTAGTGTGTAGCCAGTAACTTCTTGAAGGTACTTAACTGCTGCATCTTTGTTTCCTCTCTTAAGTTCTATAAGAGATAGGTTGTACTTAACTCGATAGTTGTAGCGATAAATAAGGTCTTTTAAAACAATTTTGTAGTGCTCTTCTGCTTTATTGTAATCACCTTCTTTGAAATAAATTGAAGCAAGGTTATTTCTAGCGTCTGAGTTTTTATTATCTATTTTAATCGACTGATTAAAGTAGAACTTTGCTTTTTCTGGTCTATTTTTAAAGTAGTATGCAAGACCAAGATTGTTTAAAGTTTTTGTATCATTAGGATTTAATTGATTCGCATTCTCTAAAGCTTCAAGTGCTTGAGAGTAATCCTTATCGATCATTTTTTGAGTACCATATGTATAGAAGAGCTCTGCCTTCTTTAACTGTTCTGCTTTCTGATTCGAAGAACATGAAGTCGTCATGATTCCAATTAATGTTGCAAATAGAAAAGTAACTGTAGTTCGTTTCATCATTTCACCAAAAACGTTAGATTAAAAAGAGAATATACTCTTTAATTGTAATGGCTTTCAGTGCCCATTACAATGTTAATCTAAGAACTTACAATCGTTACCTATGCGCAAAGAAGATAACTGATTCAAAGTGTCGGGTACCAGGAAAAAAGTCGAACATGTGCGACTCTTCAATACGATATTCTGATTGAATTTTATGGGTATCTCTGGCCAGAGTTTGGTTATTACAACTGACATATACGATATGTTTTGGCTTTAGGATTTTAGTGAATTCATCAATATTTTTAAGTCCACTTCGAGGAGGATCAATTACAAGAAGATCAATTTCTGTAATTGCCATTTCCTCTAGCTTCTTTATGGCCGTGTGGTGGTAGATATCTAATTCAATATATTCCTGATGCTCTTTATTTTGTAACTTGATAAATTTAGTCGGAGTTGCATCCATGACAATAGTACGATGTGAGAGTGCTTTTGTAATATTTCCGCTTCCTCCAAATAAATCAACAGTGATAGAGGAGTTACTTGTGACTTTACTCATATATTCATTAACTAGTGTTAATAGGCGTTCATTCATCGGTGGATTTACTTGTAAGAACCCTTCCGCTGAGTAGTAGGAATCAAATGTTTTTAAGATTTTTCCATCTCGTTGAAATAATTCAACATGGCCTTTGCTTTTTTTTGCAACACTTTGCCAGTTTTCATTAAGCACTGCTAATTCACTATTAATGTCATCATTTGCCATTAAACAATTTTTAATTGAAATGATTTTAGAATTTGAATCGTTAAAAAAGCCAAGAGAGTTGTCCTTCTTATTATAATGAAGTTGAATACGATTTCGATATTTATAGCGTTCGTCTGCTTTATGAATAATCAGAGATTCACTTAAGTCGATTTTAAATTGGCGACTAAAGTTGTCGAGATAAGCTTTCTTTTTAAACTCAATCTCATTTTCATAACTAGTATGTAGGAAGTGACAACCTCCACACTCGCTATAGTAAGGACATTCAGAATCAGTACGTAATTGGGACTTCTTAGTTAACTCAGTTAAGCTTGCAAATTGAATACTTTTCTTAGACTTGTATACAAGGGCCTTTCCTTCTTCTCCGGGAAGTGTTTTTTGAATAAAAGCAATTCCATTTGATTTCGATACACCTTGACCAAGAGAGTCGAGGTGTTCGACTTTGAAATCGATTGGGAAAGTTTTTGGAAACTTGATCTCTTTGTTTGGTTTCTTCTTTTTAGTCATAGGAAAATATGTCTCAATCTGCTATAAGTATCAACTTAGCTAAATTAGTAATATTATTAAAGAATATGGCATCATTATTACAAAAATTGTCATTCCTGTTTGAACTTTTTTTCAACGGTAGTTTTATCCTCTTATTCACTCTCTACGATAATAAGAAGATCCCGGCCAGTTGGAATCAAAAGTTTATCGTGAATACCCTAGACTTAATGGTTTGGGTAGTCCCAATTGCCATTGCTTTAACGGTTATTAAGAACATGATTGAAGCAAAAAATGGTGAAGACTTTTTTCGTCGATACTCATTTTCTTTACTCGTATTTATACCGACACTCATTACTTGGGGTGATTTAAAGTTTACCTATTTGCTCGCCAGCGCGCACTTACTCTCGACTATTTTATCTTTATATGATGATGGGGGAGAACCAACAAATCGAGAGTATAAGAATCGTTTTGATACGCTCTTTAGTAAAATCAAATTAACGTCTGCTCAGCTTGTTCTCTTCACCTTTGGTGGGGTTATCATGGCAGGGACTTTATTACTCATGCTTCCTCTCTCTGCTGCAGATGGAGTAAGTATCAGTTTTGTGGATGCCCTCTTTACTGCAACCTCGGCAACTTGTGTTACAGGACTTTCAACACTTGGAACGAATACGAGTTTTAGTGTGGTCGGACAATTGGTCATCTTAGGACTAATTCAAATTGGTGGTCTTTCCATTATGACCCTTTACTCTTCTATGGCCATTGTTCTAGGTCGATCGATGAAGATGAAAGATCGTATTATCATGCAGGACCTTCTCGATGTTTCTTCTCTGGAAGAGCTCTTTGCTATGATTATCAATATTGTTAAATATACTTTTATTATTGAGCTTTGGGGGGCCATTATCTTAACGATTGGTTTCACTTTCGAAGGCTTTGAATTTGGTCAGGCAATGTACTACGGATTCTTCCATAGTGTTTCTGCATTTTGTAATGCTGGTTTTGCTCTATTTGATAACTCTCTTGAAAATTATGCTACTAATCCATTAATTCACGGAACTATTGCAATTCTTATTTCTCTTGGAGGAATTGGTTTCATTGCTCTAAAGGAATTAAAGGAAGTTGTCACTAGAGAGAAGACGATTGTTCGTTTAGGGATGCACACTAAAGTTGTTCTTATAACTTCATTAGCTCTTACTGTTGGTGGTGCAATTTTTATTTTCTTTGGAGAGTTTCTTGGTGCTCTCGATAGCTATAATCTTTGGGAGAAAATTCAGATTTCTGTCTTCCAATCAATTACCCTTAGAACTGCGGGATTCAACACGATTCCTCTGACGAATCTTCATTCGTATACGATTTATATGATGGCCATGTTTATGTTCATCGGTGGTTCACCAGGTTCGACGGCCGGTGGGGTTAAGACGACGACTCTTGCTATTCTTGTTCAGTCTATTATATCAACACTAAAAGGTGATAAAAACGTTATGATGTTTGATCGCAAAATTGCTGGACCTGTTGTTGTTAAGGCAACAGCACTTATGTTCATCTCTATTGTCGTTTCAACATCATTTATTTTTATCATGATGAAAATAGAGCCAAATCAAAACTTCTTACCACTTTTCTTTGAAGTTCTAAGTGCAGGGGGAACAGTTGGGCTCACTCTTGGAGTTACTCCATTTTTAACAGTCGCAGGGAAAGTCGCAATTTCTATTCTGATGCTTATTGGACGTATTGGTCCTTTAACTCTAATCTTAGCAATTGGTGAGAGACAGAAATACTCAGGTAAATTAGACTACCCTGACGGACGAATAATGATTGGTTAAAATTAGATAAAGGATTTTATATGCTAGTTGCTGTTATCGGGCTAGGGACATTTGGTGCAAAAACTGCGGTTGGACTTTTTGAAAAGGGAGCCGAGGTAATTGCTATTGATAAGAATGATGAGCTCGTTGATAAAATTAAAGACCGTACAACACACGCTGTTGCACTAGATGTTACTGATGAAAGATCTCTTCGATCTGTAAATATTTCTGACGTTGATACTGCGGTTGTTGCCATTGGTGACAATATTCAGATGTCGATTATGGCCGTAACAATGCTTCGAAAGCTTGGTGTAGGTCGTGTAATTGCCCGTGCTACTTCAAAACTTCACGAGCACGTTCTTCATGAAATTGGTGCTTCTGAAATTATTAAAGTTGAAGAGGAGATGGGGGAAATCGTCGCTTCTAAGATTATTGCTCCTCACGTTCTTCAGCGTTATAACTTTGCGGCCGGATATTCTATTGTCGAGCTTAAGCTTGGAAAGAAATTTGAAGGAAAGACTCTGGTAGAGAGTAAGATTCGTCAAAACTATTCACTTAATATTGTTGCCCTTCAAAAGAAGGTTCCATATATCACTGAAGACGGTAAGTCTGCTTATCGTATGGAAATTAACGATTGTCCAATGCCGATGGATATTATCGAATCAGATGACATCGTTGTTCTAGTTGGAAGTGAAAAGAATTTTAATAAACTTTTTGCTGATCTTGAGGATGCATAAGTCTTTGACGTCGCATAAAGGGGAATAATTTTGAATTTATCACTAAGAAATCGAGTCGCCTGGAGTTTTTCATTTGCAGCAGCAGTTGTAATTCTTCTAGCGTTCATCGTTTTTTATCATTTAAATAACCTCAATAAAGAAATTGAGTCGATTACTGATCGTTCAAATAAAGTAACTCTTATTACTGACGAGGTTAGGATTTCAGCGGTTGCGATTTTAAAGAATCAAAGAAGGATTCTCACAAAAAAACCAACTCCAGAGATGGTGGAAAGAATTCTAAACCTTTGTGAGTCTTTTACATCACAACTTCAAAGACTTGATACTCACTACGATGAACCAGAGGTTAAAAAGATTATTGGACAAATGCTCTCTTATACCGATTCATTGAAGGTTATTCTAAGTAAAGCTTCTTTATTCCATCGAAATAATATCGGAATGACTTCCATAGGTGAGCTGGCCGATAAAATTCTTGATGCATTCTCTGAGTTTCAAGACATTCAGTATTATCAGAATGTGGAAAGAGAAGAGAAAATTAAAGGAATCATCAACGAAACTAAACGCAAGATGATGATTACTCTAATTATTGCATTTCTTTGGACGATTATTTTAGGTCTAGTTATCCCTGGTAAAATTGCTTTACCATTTAAGAAGATTAAAGATGCTATTCGAGAGCTACAAGATTGTAACTTCGACGTTTCGATCTACTATTCGCAAGATGACGAGATTGGAGAGATTGCTCAAGAGATGAATAAGATGATTCACTCTTTCAAAAAGTTTGAAGAATTACGTGCAGATAAGATTGTTGTAGAGAATAGAAAGTTTGATGTACTTGCCAATATGGTTAAGAGACCTGTTCTTTTAACAAATGCCAAGGGTGAGCTCATGTATATGAATAATCAGATTTACCAACTTCTTCAGGTTCAATCTGAAGATACAATTGGTAAAGTGATGACAGACTCAATTATTCCTCAATGCATCATTGAAACATATGAACTTGCCATTAAGCGTCGTTCTAAGATTGAAAACCAGGAAATCAAAATCGCTAAGCGCGATGACTCAGCTAAATCAGATAAAGAGATTGGAGATAAGATTTCTGTAAAGGTTGATATCGAAGGGGATGAAGCAGGTGAGTCTCATGAAGATATCGAGGAAGTAGTTGAATATATTTACGAAGGCTATGCGTCAGTAATTCCAATTCGTGGACGCGACTCGTCACTAGATTATTACTTAATGGTAATGTCAAAAGAAGTTCAGGCATCTTAAGTATTTAGGTGCCTCAAAACTCTCGAAAATATAGTTATCCCTAGAAATATGTGCTATGATTCGTGGAATTTAGCGGAGTTATAGATACAATGATTGATAGGAAACTAATTCGAAATTTTTCCATTATTGCACATATTGACCACGGGAAATCGACTCTTGCGGATCGTTTAATTGAAAAAACAGGTTCAATTACTGATCGCGAGAAATCTGATCGTATTCTCGATAATATGGAGCTTGAAAAAGAGCGTGGGATTACCATTAAGGCACAAACTGTTCGATTGAACTACAAGGCCCGCGATGGACAGACTTACTACCTAAATATCATCGATACTCCGGGTCACGTTGACTTCTCATATGAAGTTTCAAGATCACTTGCTTCTTGTGATGGTGCTCTTCTTGTTGTTGATGCCTCTCAAGGTGTTGAAGCGCAAACTCTTGCTAACGTTTATATGGCCATGGAAAATGATCTTGAAATCATGCCTGTCCTTAATAAAATTGATCTTCCTCACGCAGATGCAGAACGTGTTAAGCAAGAGATTGAAGATGTTGTTGGTATTGAAGCATTAGATGCTGATGAAGTTTCAGCTAAGTCAGGACTTGGTGTAGAAGACCTACTTGAATCGATTATTGAAAAAATCCCTTGTCCTAAAGGGGACCCAAATAAAGATCTTCAGGGTCTAATTTTTGACTCATGGTTTGACCCGTATCAGGGTGTAATCTTCTTACTCAGAGTGGTTGAAGGTACGATTAATAAGAAAGATATTATCTATCTTAAGAATTCAGATCAAGAATATGAAGTTCTTAAGCTTGCTGTGAACACTCCGTTCTTTACTGAGGTAAAAGAACTCGGTGCCGGTGAAGTTGGGATGGTTATCTGCGGTATTAAAAATATTCGTGACGTAAAGGTTGGGGATACAGTTGTTAATGCTAAGAAGAAAGATACGCCAAGTTTAGGTGGATACGAAGAAGTAAAGCCAATGGTTTTCTGTGGTATCTTCCCTGTTGAATCTCATGATTATGAAGTATTAAAAGATGCTCTAGAAAAACTAGCGCTAAATGATTCTTCATTTACATACGAGCCTGAAACATCTCAGGCACTAGGCTTTGGTTTCCGTTGTGGATTCCTTGGTCTACTTCACATGAATATTATTCAAGAACGTCTTGAGCGTGAATTTAGTTTAAATTTAATTTCAACTGCACCTTCTGTGTCTTATAAAGTTAAGATGAATGACGGTGAGATTGTTGATGTTGAAAACCCTTCAACAATGCCTGAGCCTGGAAAATTTGAAGAAATTACTGAGCCGGTTGTTTCAATCTCAATTCACGTACCAAACGAATTTGTTGGTAAGATTATTCGTCTATGTGAGGAAAAGCGCGGTATTCAGACTGATATGAAATATATTACTGAAGAGCGTGTGCAGGTTACTTATGATCTTCCACTAAGTGAGATGGTTTTTGACTTCTATGATAAGTTAAAAAGTTACACTAAGGGATATGCATCGATGGATTACGAGTTCAAAGGTTATCAAGCCTCAAAACTTGTTAAGGTTGATGTCCTTTTAAATAGTGAGAAAGTTGATGCTCTATCAATTATTTGTCACGTTGATAATGCATACTATAAGGGTCGTGATCTTGTAGGACGATTAAGAAAGATTATTGATCGTCAACAATTTGATATTGCCATTCAGGCTGCAATTGGTGCTAAAATTGTTGCTCGTGAAACTGTAAAGGCACTTCGTAAGAACGTACTTGCTAAGTGTTACGGTGGTGACGTTTCAAGGAAGAGAAAACTACTTGAAAAGCAGAAAGAAGGTAAGAAGAGAATGAAGATGGTTGGATCCGTAGAAGTTCCACAAGAAGCATTCTTGGCCGTTCTTGCTGTTGATGAAGAAAGTAGTGGTGGGAAAAAATAAACATGGAAGAATTGAGAAGTATTTTAGACGATGCTGTAACTAAGTTTTCGTCGAATGAATACTATGACAAATTAAGATCAGCAAAAGAAGAGTATTTTAAGCTTGCTGGGAAATTATCGGAAGAAGATGAGGATTACGAATCTCGTATGAATGGATTCGTTTACTGGTATATCACTCAACGTGACTTCGATGATAATGGGCCACTTATTAAGAAATTTGTTAATGAAATCTCAATTGAAGAAAATCAAAAAGATTCAATGTTAAGTATTAATCATTCTCTTTTTGAATACCGTGGACAAAATCTTTTTAAAAAGCATGTCTTTAAAGACATTCTACATAATACTAAATTCTATATTCCTAAGAATGAGTTTACGTTACAACTAGTAAAAGATGACTTATTCATTGCTCGAACAATTTCTCACGAAGGAAAGACGATGTTATTAGATGATATCTCTGTTCTTCCTTATGATGCGAGAGGGCCGCTTGTTAAGGAATCTAAGAAAGTCAGAAAGCTAAATGATCGTAAAAGAGATATGCAATTTCTTTTAAGGATTGAAGCTTTAAAGACTAAGTGGCGTCAGTACGGCCATATCGATCCGAAAAAGATTTTTGTTTTTAACTAATTTACTTAATTTTCTTCAAGTGCTTCTGCTTCTTTGAAGGTGTGCTTCTTTTTCCAAAGAACGTATGGAATGACACCTAGAAGATTCACTGAAATTGCTACTAAGAAGTAGAGATTGAAAAATGAAGCACCTTTATCTTGTCCCAGTGCCTTAAAGAGCTCTTCAAAAACAAGGTGGCCAACACCTGCTCCTGCAGGAGATATTGGAATAGCTATTGAAATCAGCCCAATAGGGATAATACTAAAAAGTTGTTTAATTCCAATATTTGTATCTAGGAAAGAATGAACTAAACTCCAGAAAGCGCTAATTGCAAAGATGTGGACTATCACTGAGAGGCCAATTGATTTTAATATCACGCTTCGACTTTCACCAATTTTCCAAAACGTTTCAGTAATATTTGCAATCTTATCTCCAACAATTGGTAGAATTTTTATTAATTCAATGACATGTCTTTTAATTCTTACCGGCATAAAGAGTACTAAGACAAAACCAAGTGCACCAAGTAGAAGCATAATATTGAATGAAATGAGAGGTTTTACCTTTGGTGATAAAACGATCAGTTCCGAATAAAAATAAATCGAAGAGGAGCCACCGACAATTAAAAGGCCAATAAGGCCAATGATTCGATCAATAAGTGCAGTACTTAAAAGAAATGATCTTTTTAAATTTCGATCACAATCTCTAACATAGAGAAGTTTTAAGAAGTCACCAGTTACAACACCAGGGAGAAAAGTGGAAAAGAATTGTCCAATCAAATTAATTGGATAAATTTTCTTTATATGAATCTTTTCACTTTTTGTTTTAAGGAGAAGTGACCAGCGAAAAGCTGCAATAAATGAACCACACACTAACAGAGTAAATGAGATCAGGGCCCATGGACCATTTTCAAGTACTTTGTTTATTAGCCCAAGGTCAAGCTTGTCTGACTTTGCAAGCCATGTCAGGATAGCAATTGCGAAAACTACTTTGAGAATTGTCTGGAATGACGCCTTGAGCATACTGTTGAAGTCCTTATTTAGACTTAAAACTTAGCATAAAAGGTGCTAATCTAGTACCAATTTTTAAAAAGGATAAAAGCTTGAAAATTACAGTTATTGGAACAGGATATGTAGGTTTAGTAAGTGGAACTTGTTTTGCGGAAATCGGTCACAAGGTTACTTGTGTTGATATCGATGAAAATAAAGTTGCAATGATGAGACGTGGTGAATCACCAATTTTTGAACCAGGACTTAACGATCTACTAGAAAGAAATATTAAAGCAGAGAGACTAACTTTCTCAACAGGTCTTGAATCAGTAAAAGATTCTAAGTCGATCTTTCTTGCGGTTGGAACTCCTTCTGGAGATGATGGAAGTGCAAATCTTTCATATTTATTTCAAGCTGCTGAAGATGTAGCAAAAAATATTAGTGATGATGCAATCATTGTTATTAAATCAACAGTTCCAATTGGAACATGTGAAAAAGTAAAAGAGATTGTTGCAAAAAATACAGACAAAAAATTTCATATCGTAAATAACCCAGAGTTCTTAAAAGAAGGATCAGCAATTGAAGACTTCATGAGACCTGATCGTGTAGTTATCGGTCACAACGACCCGTACGCAGCGCAAGCTATGGAAGAGCTTTACGAGCCATTAGTAAAACAAGGTAACCCAATTTATATGATGTCTAATCTTTCAGCAGAGATGACAAAGTATGCGGCAAACTGTTTTCTAGCGACTAAGATTTCTTTCATTAATGACATTGCAAGACTTTGTGACACTCTTGGTGCAGACATCAATGAGGTTCGCCAAGGAATCTCAAGTGATCGAAGAATTGGACCACACTTCTTATATCCGGGCCCTGGTTATGGTGGATCATGTTTTCCAAAAGACGTGAAGGCCTTAATTTATACAGCTAAAGAACATGGGCATACTCTAAGAGTCATTGAATCAACTGAAGATGTAAATGATGAGCAAAAACTTTACATGGCAACAAAAATCAAAAAGCATTTTGGTGAAGACTTAAGTGGAAAAACTTTTGCATTTTGGGGTGTAGCATTTAAAGCAAATACTGATGATGTTCGTGAGTCTCCTGCAATTTATATGGCAAAGGACCTAATCGATGCTGGTGCAAAGATTCGTTTCTTCGATCCTGAAGGTGGACCAAACTTCATGAAAGCTGTGGATGAAAAGTATCACTCATCTATTGAGCAAGTAGCTAATAAGTATGACTGTTTAAGTGGATGTGACGCTATGGTTACTGTAACTGAATGGAGAGAATTCTCTACTCCCGACTTTACTGAAATCTCTTCGCGCTTAAATGGTAAAATCATCTTTGATGCAAGAAACTTATTTAAAACAGAAAAAGTTTTAGCGGAAGGATTCACTTACTACGCGATCGGAAAGAAAATTTAATGAATGAATTGGTTATCGCCAATATTCAAATTTCTTCATCTCTCGATTATCAATCGAATCTAAAAAAAATTAAAAAATACTTATCTCAGGCAAAAGAAGCGGGGGCCCAAGTGGCCTTCCTGCCTGAGTGTTTTTATTCAATCTCAAATGGCCGCATGCCAAGTCCATACCTTGTGGAGTGGGACAATGAACACTTTGATAACATCAGGCAATTGGCCATTGATTCTGGGCTCTTCCTTGTTGGGGGCTCTGTTGCTTTTAAAAGTAATACAGCTATTTATAATAAGGCCATTAACTTGGATCCTAAAGGTTGTGTTATTGGTAGCTACGACAAGTGCCATTTATTTTCTTGTGACATCACAACTGTAGATGAGCAGGGAAATGAGATTCATAAGAAAGTTAATGAAGCTGATATTTATACAGCAGGAAATGATCCTTTAATTATTGATATTCTTGGCTGGAAAATTGGTATCGCAATTTGTTTTGATCTTCGATATCCAAAGTTCCTTCAGTATTACTACGATAATAAGGTCGATCTGATTACTTTTGCTTCAGCGTTCACTGTTCCTACTGGAAAGGCACATTGGCATACTCTATTACGAGCTCGTTCAATTGAAGGACAGTGTTATGTCGTGGCCAGTGCACAGAGTGGTGAAAATAATCCTGGCATTCACACTTACGGACACTCCCTTGTTATTAACCCTTGGGGCGAGATTCTTTCTGATCAAAAAAATGAAGAAGGTGTGTCTATTGTAAGACTCAAAAAAGAGCAAATTCTTGAGGCCCGTTCAAGGGTCATTCTCTAATCTAAGTATTTAAATTTATTGAAAATTGAGTAGAATTTGGAGGTATTCCACATTTATCTGCCGATAAGTCTATATGATTAGATTAAGGAGGCAAATATGGAATTACTAGAGATTATACTCGTGACTACAGTCATGGCATTTGCCACCAGCGGAAGTATTATCCTTTCAGGATTAAGTTACTGGGAGACTGAGGATAGGGTGAGAAGATCAATTTCTCATGCAAATGAAGACTATGGAATGCGCGAGTCCGAATTAGAAGAACATACTAAAGTCGCTTAAACTTTAATAAGCTGATAGCTCCCGACTGGGAGCTATTTTTTTACATAAACGGATTATCACCCTTTGAGTGATCTGTAACATCCACAACTTCTACTATGTCTGGAAAGTTTTGCTTAACAAGTCTTGCAACACCATCTGTAAGCGTTGCTTGTGAAGCAGAACAACCCTGACAGCCACCAGTCATCTTTACATAGAGTTTATCATTATCGTAATCGATTAATTCGATATTACCACCGTGAGCAGCAAGAGCTGGTCTTACTTGTTCATCAAAAAGTTTTTCAATTTTTCTAAGCATATTATTTCCTATCCATTAATTGGTTTAAGTGGCCAAGGATTGCGATTGAGGCATTTTCAACTCTCATAATTGAAGGACCTATGCTGATCTCTTCAAAACCAAGATTTTTAAATTCATTTATTTCTTGGTTGGTCCATCCACGCTCTGGGCCTATGGCCAATTGTAATGGTCTTTCAATATCTATTTTAACATCTTTTAACTTTGTTGTGGCATAAGGTGAGAGAATAAATCGTTGAACACCTTTCGCTTCTATATCCTCATATTGATAAGTCTTCTTAAGAGTTGGAGCTTTATAGAAAACAGCAGACTGACTAACGCCAAGTTCTGATAGTTCTTGAAAGCGCTCATAAACTTTAGAAGTGAGATAGCTCTTATCACTTAAAATGGCCTTAAAAATATGAAAGTGACTTGCACCCATAGCACTACAGTGCTCAAACACTTTTTTCATTGTAGGAGGTCTTGAAGCTGCAATAATCAACTCAATTAGAAAGTGAAGCCCTTTTCTGACTTGCCCAATTTCTACTTCAACAATTCCATCGCTAATATTACTTACAGTAATAGTCGTTAGACCTTCTTCAAGAATTGTCCCTTTGAGTTCGTCGCCAACTTTTACTTTTACAATTTCAAGTAAATGCTTCGACTGTTCTTGTGTGAGAACAGCTTTTGAATCGTGAATTTGCTCTTTTCTAATTATGACAGAATTCATGTTCTTTAATTTTAATGAGTTATAGCTTTAACTCTTTTACCACTTCTTGCACCTCTTGGGTATGGATTTTAAAGCAACTTTGTCACAGATCGTCAATAGAGAGCATTCATTCACTTTATTTATGGCCCCTATGGGCTGGGGGAAAACAAGACTTATTTGGCAATTATTAGAGGACTTTGAAAGGATTATTATTGTCTCTCCGCTGCGTTCAATACTGGAAGATTTGAAGGAGAGGGACTGTGTTGTGAATAATATTTCTGACAAAGGAATCTTTTTAACGACAGTGGAGTCGCTTTCTCGGGATGATTTAGAGTTTGCTTTAAAATCCAACTCCTTGTTTGTGCTTGATGAATTTCATCTCTTTTACGAATGGGGAGAGTCTTTTCGTCCACGCTTGCTTGATTTTCTCTATCAAATCTCTTCCTCTGGAAATACAAAGGTGATTGGTTTAAGTGCGACAATCACTGACGAACTTTATGGAGTGATTGAAAGAGATGTTGAAAATAATTTTAGGCATTTTTGTTTTCTAAATATCGGAAATTTTCAAAAGAAAAATATGTATAAAAAGAAGAGGATGTTAATTAAGCCACTTCTTTTATTGAAGCTTATCTTTGAGCAGTTGTTCTTTGAGAGGGGACGAACAATTCTGTTTTGCTCGTCACGAAAAGAAGTCTTTTTTTGGAATAAGTTCTTTCAAAGATTAGGTGTTTCTTGTGATTATTGCGTGGGGGGAGAGGTTAAGGATTTTGTTGTCAGAGAGAATCAGGCACCCTCTGATTTAATTATTGCAACTAGCGCCTTAAGTCACGGGGTTAATTTACATGGAATAGAGAATATTTATATTAGTTATAAACCAAATGAATCGACAAATTTTCAAATGATAGGTCGCGGAGGACGATTTGGAGAGGAATTTCAATACATTGGAGCTCTTGAAAAGGGGAAGAAGTGGTGGGAAAGAATTCACTACAAGATATGTGATTATCTCTTTATAATGAGTCAGGATTTATTATTATGGTTGAATTAGAAGGCATTCTTATTAACAAAATTCCATATCAAGACAAACACTTGATTGGAAATTTACTCCTCAGAAACGGAAATAAAATTTCTGTGATGTTCTATGGTGGACAGGGAGGAGGAAAGAGGAAAGTATCTTCTATCTTGCAAGTTGGTTATCTTTTTAAAGTTGGCTTTGGCCGAGTTAAAAATAGTTTCGAAATACTGACTAGTAAGGATCATGTTGAAAAATGGTGTCATAAAAATATCTCACATAATCCAATGGCATTCTACCTTCTTTGTTTTTTCTGCGAACTTTGTCAGTCTTTTGCTCCACAGATTACGCACAAAGATGATCTTGATTTAAGTGAAAAAAGTCATGAAGGTATTTTTCGACTTCTTTCAAATGCAATCTTTCGCTTGGAAAGTCGAGTTACTGCTAGCGATTTTAATCCTAATCATGAACTATTTATTTTTCTAGTAAAGGCGATGGTCGAATTGGGGATTTTTCCTCGAACTGAAACATGCGCCGTCTCTGGTGTTGAAATTGGTGATAATGACTTTGTGTCACTCTCAATTGAACAAGGTGGCTTTATTCACTTCTCACATTTAAGTCTCGAAGAGCAACGATTGGTAAATGGGCAAGAGGGAAAGAGCCTTCGAAACGAAATGCTTAACGTAGCTGCAAGTAAGTATTCGGATTATAAAGTTAGTACACATATTCAAAAGTCGGATCTTAATCAATTAGTGAATTATATTTGCTACCATCAACACGTGCAGCGTGAACATTATAAGTCACTAAGCTTATTATTATAGATCTTCAAAAACTTTATATGTAAGTGAAATGGCCTTAGCTAAATTTGTATTCTTTGCAATATTTAAAATTGTTTCATCTGAGTAATTTAAGACAATAGAGCTTCTCGTAAACATATATGAGTAATTGAAACTCGTTGAAAGGTAGTATTTGTTTTCACCTTCGATGCCATCTATCTTAACGGCACTGTCTTGCCAATAAGTTAAAGAAGTTCCAAAGCGCATAGTTGCATTTGGATTATAACCAAATCCTAAGGAAGAAGAGTACCCAAAACCTGGCTCTACTTCTTTATTGTCTATCGTTCTTTTAAAACCGTAGTGACCTTCTAGTGTTAATGAATAATCGTATTCGTATACTACCTTAAAAAATGCAAAACCTAGAGTTGATTCAAAAACACCACGGCTTAGGGAGTCTGACAATAGAGGATCGTTATAGCTGTATATTGAATTACCATTTGGAATTAACTGTTTAAAGAATATAAAACCACGAGGCTTAATGAGATTATAAGTTAACTCCGGTAAGAACTCCCAAGTAAATTGAAAGCTTGGATCGACTATCTCTGTGGTACTCGTCCTTTGGGTTGGAGACTCAACTGTTCTTTTTTTGATTGGTATATCTAAGGCAAATTGAAAGTAGCTATCAATTAGATAACTGCCTTTTAAGGCGATTGTTTCTGTTACTTCATTTTTAGAATTAATATTATGAATCTTACCATCTACTCCGGCTTCACTTGTTACTGCTGAGTTGGCATAATTAATTTTTGCCTCCCATTGGTGATCACCAAGAATAATATTAGGTATATTTGCTCCGCCGCCACAGCATGAAGACGCATAAGTGCTAATAGTATAGAAAATTGTAAATAGAATTAAAGTGTAAGAGGCCATGATATAGAGTCGTATAAATTTCCGTTATCTTTTAATTGTAAGTGAAAATCCCAGAGGCCACCCATTGTGAAATAGATATCAGTAAGTTGATAAACTCCAGTAGCTATTCTCGTTACAGTAATTGGGTATGAGCCATGTCCCATATCTGGCATCCAGATGTAGGCAGAGAATTCACCTGCAGGATCTTTCAAGTTATTTGCTGAGTCTTTAAATGTAATTGTAAGTGTTGAACTATCGTAAACTATTGGGCCTTTATTCCACTGTCTCAAAATAGTTAAGGCCTCCGTATCAAAACGTATTTCGTTAGAAATATTATCAACTCCACTAACTAACTCTTTAAGACCACCGGAAAAGGGAGAATCTCCACAGCTTGTAAATAGTAAGAATAGAAGTGTAAGTGACAATAGTTTCATTACTTCTTAAGCTCCACATCAATAGCTGTAATGTCGCCGTCTAATTCAAAGCGAACTTGCCAGTAACCTTTCATATGTCCCATGAAGAACTTAGCATTTCCATTGATTATTGACTCTTCATTAAATGACCAATTGATTGCAGGCCCACCATGTTGATGCCCATTGGCCATCATCATCCATACATATACTTTTAAATCTTGCGGTGTCACTCTCTCTAGTGAATCTTTATCAAAGACAACGGCTTCAAATGTAGATGGTTTTCCATCAAAAGGCCCATTAGTCCATTCAAGATCAACACATAAGTTTTGAGATTCTATTTGGTAAGGACATGCAACAATTGAAGCTGTCATAAGTAGTGTAATTAGTGTCTTAATCATATTTACCTCGCGATATAGCAACCAAGTGCTTTTGATTCTTTATATGGTAGCTCTTTATTATTTTTGAGTGCAGTTAGCACATCATTTAAATAAAATTTCGTCGATAATTCAGGGCTTCTCTTATTTGTCACAGCTCCTTGATAGATAACTTCTTCTTTCTCATTTAATAAGAAAATATGTGGGGTCTTTAATGCATTCATCTTATTTGCAAACTTAAGATCCTGATCGATAAAGATTGGAAAGTTAATTTTGAATTGATCAAAGTACTCAAGGGCCTTCTTTTTACTTATATGCTTGTTAGAGCTAAAACCAATAAATTCAATATTATTGAACTTTTTTGCAAGAGAGTTTATGTAATCAAATTGTTTTTGGGAGCAAGGACAGCTTGGTGAAAGAAAAATAAGAACTTTCTTATTTTTAGTTCGAGAAATTTGTTTCTCTTTATGTGTTGATAAGTCGTAGCGAACTTCTGTGAATGCCCCAAAAGTTATACTTGAGAAGATAAATGCAATTAGTAATTTCATATGTGATATTTATAAAATCTCTAATTGAAGTACAAGAATTCAATACCCTAGTAGGTATTAATATTTACGATTTCTTGATTAATGTCAGTTTTTGGGGACGTGTTAATTTTTTTATTTGGGCTTCTCGTTTACTCGCACTTGAGCGGTCAGGGTGCTCTTCTGTGAAACGAATTTTTTTAGGAGGGTTTGCTTTAGTGAACTTTGCTCCTTTCGGATCATTTTTGTGTTCTTCAAATCGGCGCTCTACATCAGTTGTAATACCTGTGTAGAGCTTTCCATTTTGAGTTTCTATAATATAGACAAACCACTTGTTGGCTTTTGCCATTAATTCTTTCTCGCTTGATAAGTATCTTCTTTCATTAGCATCCCTGTACCAATTCCGTACTTTTCCTGAGTGCCTAACATTGATTTTAACTCATTCGTTGAAATCTTTCCATTGAAGAAATTTAGATAACCTTCAAGTTTACTCTTAAGTTTGTCATCGTGCTCATTTAAAAGTTCAATTCTAAACTGTGAGACACCTTTTGCAATTAACTCATCAATTAAGTCAGTTGAGCTTTGTGCAATAGCATTGAACATTGTATTTCGACACTCTTGATCGGCTTTAATAAAGTGCATATTTCCAAATTGATCTTTAAGTTCTACATGATGTTTTTCACAAGGCTTCCCACAGTCCTTAAACGAAGAACCTTCTGATAAGAATGCTGCATACACACAGTGTTCCATGTGAAAGCTTGGCATATACTGATGAATATTAACTTCAATCTTTCCAGCATCAGTATTGGTAAGAAGATTTTCTAGTTGTTTTGCATTTAAGTCATATGATGAAGTTAATGTTTCAAAACCTTTATCAAGTAAATAATTTGCTGTTTGAGAGTTTGCAACGTTAAGAGAGAAATCTCCTTTCAATTGAACATCTGTCTTTGATCTTAAATATTGATACGACCCTAGATTTCGACAAAGGATAAAATCCGGATCCAATCGAGTCAGAACATTTAAATGATGGTATTCTTTAGGTTTTAAAATTCTATTAGTCGCAACACCAACTTGGCAGTTTGGTAGTTGTTTAAGAAGCTCTAATGAGGGCTTATAGTCTTTTCCAAATTCAAAATCTAAAGTAATTAGAAGTCTTTCAAAATCACAGTTTTTCAATACTTCGTATGCTTGCTTAACCTGATCAAAATCTCTAAGAAGAAAGTTTAGTGTGATCTCGTTTTCTGAAACTTCTTTTTTAGATAGTTTAAATGATTGCGATTTTGGTGCTTTGACACTAACTCTTTGACTATTCAATTCTTCAATAGCTTCTTGTCTTAATTTCTTAAGTGCCTTTGAGTGAATGAAAGGAGACTTACCATTTGTTTTTAAATCGAATTTTGAAACAGAATAAATAGTACGCGAAAGTGCACAAGCATCTTTTTCAACTTTCTCAAGATCAGCTGGTTTTCTCGCTTCTTCTACTAAGTCATCACTTTGTCTAATAACTTTGTATTGGCCATCTGTAATAATATAAGTAAGCTTTTCTCCTGCATTTGCTAGCAGTGTTACTTCAACAGGTATACGCTTTTGCTTATTAATATCGCTAATTAGAGACTCGCTCTCTTTTGCAACCTTTGGGTCAGAGTTTAGGTAGATATCCATACCTGGGCGAACTTGCTTCCATTTAAAATCATGAGCAAGAGAAAGGCTAACTCGTTTTCCTTTTCTTTTTACACTAAAAATAGATGAGCCAATTTCAATACCTTTATTGTCATCACAAATTGCAACGCCCATTCCATTTTCTAATTCGCGATCAGTGTCGATTTCTAAATATGGAGGATCAACTCTCTTGATCTTACCAAGTTCAATTCCTCGGTGAGCTCCGTAGTTACCTTTTACTAGTTGTTGATGGTCAACACCATGAAGCCAACCAGAAAACAGGCCACGTGAATAAGTAAGTGCCATATTATCTATTTCTTTTTGACTTACTTCTTTCCCTTCAAGTTTTGCTTTAAAAGCACCTGCTGCTGTCGACACATATGCAGGACCTTTAAGACGGCCTTCAATTTTAAAAGAGTCAATGCCCATGTCTTGAAGTTCGTTAACTTCTTCAATTCCACAAAGATCTTGAGGAGACACAAGATAGCTCATTTTACGGCCATGTTTCGTGAGGTCTTCTTTTTTACCATCCACAAACATTTCATAAGAGAAGCGACAGCTCTGTGCACATTGACCACGGTTGGCCGAACGTCCGCCGATACTTTCTGAAGTAAAGCACTGGCCAGAGTAGGCAACACACAGCGCCCCGTGAGTGAAGACTTCAAGCTCTCGCTCAGTATTTGCTCGAATTTCTTTTATTTCAGGAATTGAGTTTTCGCGTCCTAGTACGAAGCGTTTGATATCAAGATCTTCTAAGAAAGTGATGTGATCATGATTTGTCACAGTCATTTGAGTTGAGCCGTGTATTACTTGATCTGGATAAATTTGGCGAACAAGATTTGCAAGGCCAATATCTTGAATGATTAGAGCATCGGGACCTAATACCACCACTTCATTTAATCTTTCGATGGCATCTGTTATCTCTTCTTCAAATATTAAAATATTAAACGCCACGTGAACCTTAACTCCATAGAGGTGGCACATGTCGATCATCTCTTTTAGTTCACCAACTGAGTGGTCGTGAGTTCTTCCACGGGCATTGAAGCCAGGCATTCCTACATAGATGGCGTCCGCACCACCGTGAATTGCTGCTAAGCACATTTGCATATTGCCCACTGGGGCGAGAATTTCTGATTTTTTCATGACCTGCTTTTAGCACGAGCGCAAAAAGTATGCGATATCAAATCGTGATTTCAGTAATTTATATATAGATAATCGCCATATTTATCTGAATTTTGGAGCTAGATCATTGGATTATAATTATCGCTAATTACTTGCATGAACTGTTATTAGCTTTTGCTTATATTTGACTGAAAAATCACGGTTTTTGAACAAAAAATGACGCATAAGTTAGTAATATTACAAAAAGGTGGCGTTTACCTTAATGGGAAAATAATTAGCCGATTGGTGAATGAGTGGGTATACTTTGTGCAATTATTTACCATAGTAGGGGGCATTGTGTCAGAAAGTAATATTAAGGACATGCAGCAAATTGTTAGTCTAGCTAAACGCCGTGGATTTATTTTCCAAAGTTCGGAAATTTATGGCGGTCTATCTTCTTGTTGGGATTACGGCCCATACGGAATTGAGTTAAAAAGAAACTTAAAGAATAAGTGGTGGAAGGCCATGA
Organism: Halobacteriovorax sp. DA5; assembly: GCF_002903145.1. Taxonomy (NCBI): domain Bacteria; kingdom Pseudomonadati; phylum Bdellovibrionota; class Bacteriovoracia; order Bacteriovoracales; family Halobacteriovoraceae; genus Halobacteriovorax; species Halobacteriovorax sp. DA5. Next base: position 240,055 of record NZ_PPDJ01000009.1, read on the forward strand.
CTTTACGTTCAGATATCGTTGGTGTTGATGCTTCAATTTTCATGCACCCAATGGTTTGGAAAGCTTCTGGTCACGTTGATGGTTTCAACGATCCAATGGTTGACTGTAAAGCATGTAAGTCTCGTTTCCGCGAAGATAAAATTGATACATCAGCTCCTTGTCAAAACTGTGGTGCTGTTGGTGAGTTCACTGAGCCACGTGATTTTAACCTAATGTTTAATACACAAATGGGGCCAGTTGAAGATTCATCTTCAAAAGTATACCTAAGACCTGAAACGGCTCAGGGGATTTTCGTAAACTTTCTAAATGTTCAATCAACAATGAGAAAGAAGCTTCCATTTGGTATTGCTCAAATTGGTAAAGCTTTCAGAAACGAAATTACTCCAGGTAACTTCATTTTTAGAACTCGTGAGTTTGAACAAATGGAGATGCAATATTTCATTAAGCCAGGAACTCAAGCTGAGGCAATGGAGCAGTGGAAAGAAATTCGTTGGAATTGGCACTTATCAAATGGTCTGCGTCCAGAAAACTTAAGATGGCATCCACACTTAGGTGATGAGCTTGCTCACTACGCGGATGCTGCAGAAGATATTGAATATAAATTCCCACATGGTTGGGATGAGATGGAAGGTATCCACTCAAGAACAGACTTTGACCTTCGCCAACACGAAGAGTTTTCAGGAAAGAACTTAAAGTACACAGATCTACTTGATGGAAATAAGAAATTCCTTCCTTACGTTCTTGAAACATCTGTTGGTTGTGATCGTTCACTACTAGCGATTCTATGTGATGCTTTTAGAATTGAAAATGAAGGTGATAAAGAGAATGAAAGAGTTGTAATGAAATTCCACCCTTCTCTTGCTCCTGTTAAAGTTGCTGTTCTTCCACTAACGAAGAAATTAGATGAGCCAGCAACAAAATTATTTAATGAACTCCAACAAGAGTTTGCAGCTGAATATGATGTGGCAGGTTCAATTGGAAAGCGCTACCGTCGTCAAGATGAAATTGGTACTCCATTCTGTATCACTTTTGACTTTGACTCTTTAGATGATAACGCTGTTACGATTCGTGATCGCGATTCAATGAATCAAGAGCGAATCGCACTAGATCAAGTTAAGAATTATTTAAGAGATAGAATCTACATTTAAAATAAATTTTTTGAAGGGCCACAAGTTCGTGGCCTTTTTTCTATACTAAGCAAGGAGCGCAGTTATGAGTAAATGGGTTTACTCGTTTTCAAAGGAAAAAACTGAAGGTAATAGAAGCATGAAAAATCTTCTAGGTGGTAAAGGTGCCAACCTGGCTGAAATGTCTGCTCTTGGATTACCAGTCCCTCCAGGTTTTACAGTTACAACTGAAGCCTGTATCGATTATCAAAAAGCTAATAAAATAAATGAAGAAATTAAGGCCCAAGTTATTGAGTCTTTAAAGCTTGTTGAGCTTTCAACAGAGAAAACTTTCGGTGGTGGAGACAATCCTTTACTATTTTCTGTTCGCTCTGGAGCAAGAGTTTCGATGCCAGGAATGATGGATACGGTTCTAAACTTAGGACTTAATGACGAAACTGTTGAGGCCCTTGCCAAGAAGTCTGGTAACGAGAGATTTGCTTGGGACTCATATAGAAGATTCATTCAAATGTATGCAAACGTTGTTATGGGAATGAGCCACTCACTCTTAGAATCTACTCTTGAAGATTTAAAAGAAGCAAAGGGCGTTGATTCTGATACAAAGTTAGATGCAAAAGATTTTAAAAAATTAGTAAAAGTCTATAAGCAAATTATTGCACAAGAAACAGGAAAGGCTTTTCCTACTGATCCAATGGAACAACTATGGCTAGCAATTGAAGCAGTCTTTGGTTCATGGAATAACCCAAGAGCTATCAAGTACCGTCAGCTTAATAATATTCCAGGAGACTGGGGAACTGCTGTAAACGTACAGGCCATGGTTTTTGGAAATATGGGTGATGATTGTGCAACAGGTGTTTGCTTCACTCGTGATCCTTCTACTGGGGATAAGAAGTTCTTTGGTGAATACCTTGTAAATGCTCAAGGGGAAGATGTTGTTGCGGGAATTAGAACTCCTGCTCCAATTAACGAGTGTTCAAAGAATGATTCAAATAGAAATGAAAAAACACTTGAAGAATATATGCCTAAGGCGTTTGCTGAATTAACGGAACTTTATCAGCAACTAGAAAAGCATTACAAAGATATGCAGGATATCGAGTTTACGATTGAAGCAGATAAACTATATCTTCTTCAAACTCGTAATGGAAAAAGAACTGCAGCAGCTGCATTAAAGATTGCTGTTGATCTTGAGAAAGAAGGAATTGTGACGAAGGAAGAAGCGATTATGCAAATCGATCCTGAAGCACTTAACCAACTTCTTCACCCGAGACTTGATCCAGATGCAACAAAGAATATTATTGCAAAAGGTCTTCCTGCTTCTCCAGGAGCGGGTGCAGGTAAGATTGTATTTCACTCAGACGATGCCACTAGTATGCACGAAAATGGTGTGAAGGTTATTCTTGTTCGCCAAGAAACTTCTCCTGAAGATATTGCTGGAATGGCAGCCGCTCAGGCGATCTTAACTGCTCGTGGTGGGATGACTTCACATGCGGCCGTAGTTGCTCGTGGTATGGGGAAGCCTTGTGTTGCTGGATGTTCTGACATTCTCGTTGATAGTAAGAATCGCACGATGATGATTGGCGATAAGAAATATGTTGAAGGTGACTTCATCACACTTGATGGTGGAACAGGTGAAGTTATAGAGGGTGAGGTTCCAACACTTGATGCTGAAATCAATGCAGATTTCGCTGAGTTTATGACTTGGGCAGATGAGATTAGAACACTTAGAGTTCGTACTAATGCTGATAACCCAGAAGACAGTGAAACGGCCGTTAAATTTGGTGCAGAAGGGATTGGACTTTGTCGTACGGAACATATGTTCTTTGAGCCAGAGAGAATCCTTGCCGTTCGTGAGATGATTTTCGCTGATTCAACAATTCAAAGAGAAAGAGCACTTGCAAAACTTCTTCCTTATCAGAAAGAAGACTTCAAAGGAATATTCAAGGCCCTTGATGGTATGCCTGTTAATATCAGACTTCTTGATCCACCTCTACACGAGTTCTTACCTCACTCAGATGAAGAGAAAAAAGAACTTGCTGAGTATATTGATGTTGAAGTTAAAACAATTGAAGATGGCTGTGAAAGACTTCACGAGTTCAACCCAATGCTTGGACACCGTGGTTGTCGTTTAGGAATTACATATCCAGAAATCTATACAATGCAGGTAACTGCTATCACTCAAGCAGCTCTTGAGTCTATTGCTGAAGGTGTTGATGTTAGACCTGAGATTATGATTCCTCTTGTTGCAACAGCAAAAGAACTATCAATCTTAAGAGAAATTCTTGTTGAAACAATTAATAAGACAAAAGGTGATAAAGAGTTCAAATACAAACTTGGAACAATGATTGAGCTTCCTCGTGCTGCTATTACTGCTGCTGAGATTGCAAATCATGCAGACTTCTTTTCGTTTGGTACAAATGACTTAACACAAACAACTTTTGGACTTTCTCGTGATGATGCTGGACGTTTCTTAACTGAATATATTTCAAAATCAGTTCTTCCAAATGATCCATTTGTTTCTCTTGATCAAGAAGGTGTTGGTTATCTTGTTAAGTTTGCAACAGAGCAAGGTAGAAGTGCCAATAAAGATATTCACGTTGGAATATGCGGAGAGCATGGTGGTGAGCCACAATCAATCGACTTCTGTCATAGAATTGGATTAGACTATGTTTCTTGTTCTCCTTACCGAGTTCCTATCGCTCGTCTTGCAGCAGCACAGGCCGTGATTCGCAACAAGTAATGTCGATTACAGAATTAACAAACAAAATAAAAGCAGAGTTTGGCAGTTATAATTTTAACTGCCTTGCTTTTGCTTATATTGACTTCAAAAAAAGTACGTATGAAACATTTTCTTTTTTTGAAAATCCATTTTTAAAAGGTCAAAAGGTTTATTTTGATTTGGCCTCTCTGACAAAGCCTCTTACGCTTGGTTTTGCTTATTTAAATAAACCAGAGCTATTCTCTGAAGATATGAAGCTTCTTTTAAATCATCGTGGTGGTTTGAATTCTTGGGGTAGACTCTCTGTCGATACTTGGAGAGAACAAATTCTTTCTTATGAGATTAAAGAGAGTGAAACTCTTTATTCTGATTTTGGCGCTCTAAGACTTCAACTTGAAATCGAAAAGGAGCAAGGGCTTTACGAACTTGTTTCAACAATGTGGGATGAAGAAATAAAGCATTGGCTTGATATCGAAGATGAGATCTGTGTGCCAACGGGGCGTCGAAACCGAGATATCATTGATGGGGAAGTTCACGATGATAATGCTTTCGTTATTGCGCAGAAAGTTTCACATGCAGGGCTCTTTGGAACCATTGATGGCGTTTGCCGAACACTTCTAAGAGTAAATAATGATTATCAATTAATTAATAAAACAAATCGTGAAAGTGATCATCGATTTATTAATGGTTGGGATAGCGTGACAAATCCTGAAACATCTCTTGCAGGTATTTATTCCAATAAAGATACTTTTGGTCATCTTGGTTTTACAGGTACTTCAATTTGGATTGAGCCACACTCGCAAAAAGGAGTGGTGATCTTATCGAATGAAGTCATTAAGTATTGGTATGACCGCCAGAAATTAAGTGAAATCAGGAAGGAAATCGCAAATAATTTCTTTTCTAAGTAGCTGAATTTACAGTTCCTCTTATAGCTTCAATTAAGAAATTCTTAATAATTGCCGATAAATATCAAGTATTTTATCGGAGATGAATAATGGGGCTCGTCCTTAAGCGCATTCAATTATTATTTTTAGTATTTTCATTCTTACTAATGTCTTGTCAGCAAAAAGATCGATCGATCTCAAGTGTCGATGGTGAGATTAGTAATCAACCTGCTCTTTACTTAAATTCTGTTACAGAGGTGTCTGACCTATTTGACCGTAACTTAGAAGAGCTAGTTGCACATTACAATGTAAACTTACAAAAGAGAGTTTATGATTCGAGTGAAACAAGGGCCGTCTTAATTTCACTAGACTCTATGGATTTACCTGAAGGTCAAGCATTTGCAATTGATACATCTATTGAAGAAAATGGTGTTCATGTTTTAAAAGTTATTCGTTCAACAAATAATGAAGCAATCACTAAATCTTCAAAGAGTCTTTTATTTAACTTTCTATCTGAAATTAATGAGAAAAAGAATATCGTAAATATCTATTCATTCTTTGAAATTGCACATAATGCTAAAAATGGAGACCTTCGTGCAAAGATCGCTTTAGAAGAATTAAAAATTAAGGCATTAGGTGATTCAGCGCTTTACGATGAAGATCGTAAAACGATCGAAGAAGGAATCTCTCAGCTTGAAAGTGATTTTAAAGTTGTGAAAAAAGAAATGAAGGCGAAAGAGACAGCGCGAAAAAATGCAATGGCCGCGCTGGATAAAGCTGCTGAAAATCATCAGCTTAAAGCACTTATTCAAAGTAATGACCGAAAAGGTGTTGCAGATCTTCTTGAAAAATATCTTCCCTGGGAGCAAATGACTCCTATTGAAGATTCGTATTGGAATCATATTCTTAAGCGCATGCGAAACCCTATTGAAGCCAAAGATAAGGTTCTAGTATATCGTGGAACTTATGGAGATCGACTTTTTCCACAAATCGTAAATGGTCAAGAGCTAGAATATGAGGATGCTGTTAAGCAAGCAAACCTTGGCTCAATGTCGACAATTCTTACAAGAAATCAAGGGACTTATAACCGTAGGCTTCGTTCTTTACAGACGATGTATGGTAAGAAGATTGCTTCAAACCCAAGTAATGCAGACTCTAAATTTGTCGAAACTGCTCGTTTAACGACAATGCTTAAACAACACTCAATTGAAGCGCAAGGAAGCCCATTCCTTTCTTTCACTTCAAACTTTGATACTGGATATACATTTGGTTTTTCTATTGCAGATGATAAGACTGTGGCCGATGCAAAAGGTGCTATGGGGGCTTTCCTAATCGATCCAGAGCTTCTGATTTTTAATCAAATGTCTGGTTTTAAGTCTGAAATGGAATACCTTGCTCCACTAATTACTTTCCCAGATGAAATGGTTGGATTCTTTGATGAAGATTATATGGAGAAGACAAATCGCGAGGCGATTAAAGACTCACTTCATGACGGTCTTAGAAAAGAAATGATTAGGATTTATGGAGATGCTCAAGGGCCTAGTATCGCTGACGAGATTCTGTCTCGCTCAAGTGAGTTCAATGAATATGATAAGGCATACCTAGTTCCAAAGTTGAAATCAAACTTAACAGGATCGGCAGAAGGTAATGTTGGAGTTGCCAAGAAGATTAGTAATTTCTTTAGTAACTTAAAAAATAAATTTTCTTCTTCAAGTAAGGGGAAAGTAAAAGTGATTGATGAAATGCCTAAGATTAATAATTGTTTATACGCTATTAAGAGCTTCTTACAATAATAAAAGAGGAATACATGCATAAGAAAGCATTTGGTTTACTTTCCGTCTTACTACTCACTCTCACTGTTTTAACACAGTATACTCAGGTCGATCGCTCTGAATATTCGTATTTTAGTACGAGAGCTCCTGCATCTGTTGCAGATATGGAGAGGCTAGAGACTTTATTAGCAGTTGATAAACTTGATTACTATATCGGCGAGTACGTTAATAATTTTGGAAAGAAGATTGATGGGGAATCATTAGATGTTCTTAAAAAAGTTGAGCTTGATTATATCGTCGATAAATATTCAAGCGATTCAAGAATATTTGATGCAAAAAATTATGATGCAATCATTTATGATATTCTAAAAGATCGATTAGGTAAGAAGCCTTCTGGGACAAAAACAAGCTATGAATGGGGTTATAACTTCTTTAAGAATAAGCTTAATGAAGGTTTTACTCTTCTAGATTCTAAGATTAAACCAAAAGATGATTCAGCTGTTACTAAAGTAGAGCCGCGATCAGAATTCACTCTTCCTGATCAAGGAATTAAAAATGGTGAATTAACTCTAGATGCGGATCACTATATTTCTAATCGAACAACACGTGCTGTATTTTGGGAAGCTGTTGAAAGTAATCGCGATGTAGAATTTCACCTTGAGAACTCAAGAGAATTTTTAAAAAATCTTCAGGCAAATGGTGGTCAGATATTAAAGGAAATCCGTCCTTTTGCTAATAATTATAATAAAATTTATGCTGTTCAATATCCTGGAGAATCAACTTATCGCTACGCTATCACGGCCATTGGTGGGAAAGATCGCCTTAATCACTTAATGTTACAATTTGGACTTTCTAAAAGAGGTCACACTGTAACTAATAAGGTGAGAATCTTTGGTGATCTGGATGAGACTCACAAAATGATGGAGGATGAGTTATCAGGTATTTTTAGACATTTACCAAAATCTGAAAGAGTCATCATTGGTCAAAAGGGTGCTATTGAGAGGACGTTTGAAACGTTATGGAAAGTACGTGCACTTAAAAATCTTTACGAAGACGAGCCTGATTTGGTGCTTTCACATATTTCGGATAAATTGAAAGACTCCTTTAAAGCGTTAATGGCTGATGGTGATATTAAGAAATACGATATTTTTAAAAATAAAAAAGATGTCGAAACAGCTTATACGAAATTAGAAAAGACAATTAAGGCCAAGGGGATAGAACCTTTTGAGTTTAAGAAATATGACTATGATAACTATGTTATCTCAATGTCTGATCTTGTCTTTAAAAATTCTGAAGGTGAAGACGTTGTTTGGCGTGTTGTTGCTAACAGTTGGGGGATGAGATCTCTCCACTTGCTAAGGCCTTAAAGAATACTGGACATAAGAATATAACATATATCGGTACTGCGGGAGCGTTTCCTGATAAAGGCTATAGTGTTGGTGATCTTGTGATTCCTTCACATACTCGTTTAGACGGAGAAAGCAAAAAACTTCGTGGAACGATTATGGATATTGATGGTGCTAAAGTCGGTGGTACTGTTGATCATGTTTATTCTCCTTTTATTGAAACAAATGAGTGGTTAACAGAGAGTTCTAGTCATTCAGATTTTGTTGAAGTTGAAGTAAGTCACTTAAGAAAAATTCTTAATGGTCAAGATGATGATCTCCAAGCTTATCTTCTAATTTCAGATGTTTTAAATTCTGAAGGTGAAACACTCGCATCTGCCACTGGTGCAAAAAGAAGAAATTCATTGAATAAACTTCTCTATGCAATGCTTGATAGAGACAAAGTAGGTATTCCTCAAGGAGTAAATACTGCTGATAACCACATTGGAATATTGAGAAGTACAATTGATAAAGTACTAGGGAATAAGGCAAATACATTAAAGTATTATGTCTTTTCAATGCTAAAGGATAATAAGAATGTTTCTGAAGCAGAGATTCAGGCCGTAGTCGATTCAGTTGATAACTTTAGTGATAATTACTTTACAAAGAGAATTACTGAATCATCTGAAGTTTCAGGCTATGTTTTAAGAAAGCTTGAAGAGTTTGGGCATATGCCAAAGATTTCTATCGATAAGAAATTTGTTGATGGTAAGTGGCATCCTAAAACAGATAAGATTATTATCAACGTTCATGCTGATACAGATGCTATTGTTGAGCAATATAAAGAAGTTGTTGCTGACTTAGAAAAAGAAATTAGTAAGGTTTCAAAGTTTTGTGAAATCAATTTTATAAGAGGACCTCCATCTGAGGAATTTGTTACAATTCCAAAATACGTAGGTCTTGACAGTGACTTCCTTGTAAATCTTTATTCTCAGTCCGCATTTAAGCAAGCTGGTCTTGATGCACAAGTTACTTATAATGGTAATTTAAAATTTAATTTCCTACCTACTGTTAATAACTCAGATGTTTGTGTTGATGATAAATTCTGTCACTTATCATTTTTTAAACCAGACCAATCAACAAAAGATCTTTTAGTCGATTTTGATACACATGCAAAATTTAAAGCACAATTTGATAAAGATCCTGTTTATATTTTTAATGAATACATTAAGTCAGCTAACTTACAAGGAAATGCTAAAAACTACAGATATGAAGTTGTAGTTGAAAAGAATGCTACACTTGAAGATGGAAAGCTTGCTGAAATTGTTCCAGATGTTGATCCTGAAAAAGGGCTTCTAATAAAGGTACGTTTTACAGAGGAAGGATATAAGAATCCTCTGGTTATTTTAGAAGAGGCTATGCATGTGGAGCAAATTACACGCAATGGCGACTTCTTGAAACATCCGGTATTTTGGGCCGAAGCAGCTTTAAATGCAAAGCATGGATCAATGCGTTCTCGTGAGTTTTTAGCACGTGCAGAAGTAGATGCTATGGATAAGCTAACTAATATGATGAGAGGCTACTTCCAAGGAAGTGCTGATGAAGCACTTTCTAAAATTGAGCAATATGCAAATACGAGAAAAGAACACGCGTCTAAAATTGTAAATAACCTTAAGAAGAAAGTGCGTTCTGAAAAGACTGTTCGAAATGGTTTGGCCAAACAATGGAAAGAACTTCATAAAGCACTTGAGGCGCAAGATCTCAAGTTAGATGATTATATTTCTTCAGGTAATCGTAAGAAAGTGGCAGAACTTATTGAAGCTTATATGCCATGGGAACAAATGGAGCCAACTGAGATTGCAGCTTGGCAAAGATGGTTAAAAGAAATTGAAAATCCAAGTGATGACTTCTTTGTGAGCTTTAGAGGCCTAGGAGATGATCTTGTTCGAGAATCAGATGATGGTGGACACTTCCTTATGGCCAAAATGCTAACTAAGAATCAGGGAAGTTATACGAGAAGGCTTCGTTCTTTAAAAACTTTCTTTGATAAAAAAATTAGTAAAAAGTCAGGTCAATATATGCCAGTTGAATTTCAATCGTTGGCCGCAGTATTTAAAGGGCATAGTGTTGAGCCTTTAGGTTCTCCATTTTTATCAGGCTCAGTCCTATCTGTAGCAGATAGTTTTGCTAGTGAATTTAAAGGGCAAAATATAGCCGCACTAAAGATGTCTAATAATAGGAGCTTATTAAATCTTGTTTCAAATTATAATGAGCTAGAAGAGATGATTCCACTGATTGTCTTTCCTGATGAGATTATTTCAATTGAACCTGCTGGAGATCTTGAAGCAATTCAGGATGCTGTTGAGGAAAAGATTGGACGCCAACTCAAACCAACTGAATTAGAAAGAATTGCGGTACAGTCCGATGATAATGAAGATTTCAAAGTTAAAGCGGTGCTTGAGTGGTGGAATCAAATTAACCCGGATGGTATTACATCTGCAAACTCAACTAAGACATGTAAGGATGTAATTAAAATGTTCCTATCTCAACAGTAATTGATTAATTACAAATATTTACCCTTACCCTTTGTCCGAAAAACGGTTAAAATTGACGGATAAAGGGTAAGTTATGAATTTAGAAAATTATAAAGATATAAATGCACTTTCTGCATTAACAGAATCAAATAAATTTAAAAAAGTATTCTTTTACCGCATTTGTGGGACGGGAATGGGAGCAGCAGCTTGTTTACTAAAAGAAGCAGGCTTTGAAGTAGCTGGTGCGGATCGTATGTTTTACCCACCAATGAGTACCTATCTAGATAACTCGGGTATTGATGTCTATAAATTTGAAGAACATAATATTGAAGAAGTAATTAAAGATTTTGATCTAATTGTTGTAGGTAATGTCGTTGCAAGAAACTCTGATGATGCAAAATTTATTGAAGAATCAGGAATTCCTTTTTGTTCATTTCCGGCCGCTATTGGAGCACTCGTTTTAAAAGATAAAACTGTTGTTGGTATTTCGGGGACGCACGGTAAGACGACAACTACATACTTCGGTGTTCAACTTTTTGAAAAGTTGGGAATGGAGCCGGGCTACCTTATCGGTGGTGTTATGGACGAGCGCCCACCTGCAAGAGTTGGAAGAGGGGATTACTTCTTTATTGAATCGGATGAGTACGATTCGGCATACTTTGAAAAATTCTCAAAATTTCGCTCTTACTATATTAATAAATTAATTATTACATCTCTTGAGTTCGACCATGCAGATATTTTTGAATCAATTGAAGATATAAAAAATGAGTTTAAAGCAATTCTTCCTAGTGTGGACGAAGTAATTGCATGCTCTGAATGGAAAAGTATTAACGATCTTAAGGTTACGGATAAGTCTTGGTCAGAATATGATCGTGATAATGTGAAAATAATCAATGTCGATAATGGTTTAACGACATTTTCTATGAAATGTTCTTTGGGTGATCACGAATTCAAAACAAATCTAATGGGACATCATAATATTTTAAATTTAGCTTCTGTTATTATCGTTGCCTTAAAAGCTGGGAAAAAGCCTGAAGAGATTCAAGCAGGAATACTAGATCTAAGAATGGTTCAAAGAAGGCAAGAAGTTAAGGGGATATATAACGAGTCTCCGATAATCGATGATTTTGCACACCATCCAACAGCTGTTTTGGAAACACTACATGCTATTTCATTAAAATATCCAGGTAAGAAGATACATGCTTATTTAGAGCCAGGCTCAGCAACAGCTCGAAGTGACCTATTTCAAGAGCGCTTTGCTGATTCTTTAAAACAGGCTGCCAGTGCAACGATTATCAAACCATCTCGTCCGACGACGGCCAAAGGGCAGGGGGATTTAGATGTTGATAAGTTACAATCAGACTTAGAGAAAAGCGGAATTAGAACAAATGTTGTCACTGAGCTAGAGCCTTTAATTTCTTTAATTAAAGAAAATAGTAACGGGCAAAGTGTTCAATTAGTTATGAGCAATAGTTCTTGTCTCGGTTTATGGAGTAGTGAGTTTGTTAAAGCACTTTAAAACAACTCTTCCATTTTTAATCGCTTTTACAAGTTTTTCAAATCAGTTTGTTCAAGCAAAAGAAATTAGTGATGCTCAAGTTATTAATGAGTATATGAAACTTCATCGCGCCCAGTATAAAGCGACATGCTCAATGAAGATATATAATGAGTCACAAAAGCTTTATAAAAACTTTTTAGGTAATGGTATTTTTATTCCGTTCAAACTAAATGGTGAACTTGATGAAGCTACGATTAAAGAATATCTCCCATTAATGCAAAAGAAACGTGAGTGGATTAAGGGTGTTAATAAACGTCTTTCAAAAATGCGTTCGTTTAGAAATGTTCTTTCGCGAAATCGTGAAATTCAAAATCAGTTTGAAAAGGCCATGCGCCACAATTATAAATATCGCTATATAAAAGACTTAAAAACTAAATCATTAGTCGCTTTAAAATCAAAGAACGAGATAAAAAAATTTCTAACAGATCTTGAAGTATATTTAAATAGTCTTTTCTTTCTACAGTCATTCAGCTTTCCCGTTGATCATCTTCACCTAAGAAGTGAATACGATAAAGTGAAAGATATAGAGACAGCAGAAGGTAAGCAGAAGTCAAACTCTGCTTATTTGTTAAGGAAGATCGTTGAAGATGGGAGTGTTGACCCTAAAAAAGGTCGATCTGATCTAAGCTTACGGTCACTAATTGATTCAGTTTATTTACGTATTGTTGGTTTTGATAAGCCATTTTTAACGGAAGACCTCCGTTATGATATTTCGGATTTAATTTCTCGTCTTGATGGCGTTTTAAGACAAGGTTATAAGAAAACTTTTGCTAGAACAAATTATTGGCAAAAGAAAATCATTGAACGAGAGGATTACTACGTTGATCTTTTAAATAAGAGTAAAACGAAAGATGATATCTTAAAGAAAATTTTCGAAGATAAGAATCAAGCACGTTATGCTTTAAGTAAGTATATCTATGATAAAGAAGCATTAGTTTATAAGTTTTGGAAAAGACAAAAAGAAATTTATCGCAAGCTATATGCACTTGAGACGATTCTCATTCATGAAGTTGGTCGCCTTGACGATAGTTACGGAAGTGAAAGAAGAGATGTTGCTAAGGTTGTAATCAATCGTGTTGATAATCCTGGCTATAATACTATTGAAAGTGACGAGCCTTTCTATCAGTCACTATTAGATGCTGGAGTTAAGGACACACAAAAGTATCCTTGGTTAAATGTACTTTTTAAAAGGGGACAATTCTCTTTTACTTACTTTTTTATTCCTGCATCTAAAGGAATCTTTTGTCCTGATCAATCAAAGTCTGCTCGCAAACTAATGCGTAAGAACTTGAAAATGATTTTAGATGAGTTACATAACCCTGATAAAGATTTCAAAGCTACTCGCTATTTTTCGAGAGCATCAATGCTGGGAAGAATGGATATGTCATCACTATGGGATGAATATTCAAGCATGGAAGAAAGGCCTGGGCCTTTAATTCATAATACGACAAGATTAAATACTCTACTGAATCGTAAGAACTTGAACTTCTTGTATTCATTTAAAGATAGTGGCGAGCAAACATATGATGTTTATCGCTATAAAAATAATGTTTATGTACATTCTGCGAGGACTGGTAAATTCTACCAATATCGTAATCCTCATTATTTCAAATACTTCGTAAAGAACGATGATTACTAATTTTTATTGAGTATAAACTATTGAAAATAGTGCCTTAAACTAGTTGTTAAAACGTGCTAATAGAAGTATATTCATTCAATTATTAGTGTATTAATTATTTATAGCTAGGAGATGAGGCAGTGCTAAAAGATTTTACATTCACTTCTGAATCAGTAACAGAAGGGCACCCTGATAAAATTGCGGATCAAATCAGTGATGCGGTACTTGATGCGATGTTAGAACAAGATCCAAAATCTCGTGTTGCTTGTGAGACTATGATTACAACTGGTTTAGTTGTTCTTGCAGGTGAGATTACTTCGAAAGCTAATATCGATTTTCAAGAAACAGTAAGAAATAAAATTAGAGAGATTGGATACGATCACTCTGACAAAGGTTTTGATGCTAACACTTGTGGAGTTATGGTTGCTCTTGATAAGCAATCACCAGATATCGCTCAAGGTGTAAACGTTGGTGAAGGTACTTATACAGAATTAGGTGCTGGTGACCAAGGTCTAATGTTTGGTTACGCTTGTAATGAAACAGACAGTTTTATGCCAATGACAATTGATCTTTCTCACAGACTTGCTGAAAGACTTTCAGAAGTTAGAAAGAATGGAACTCTAGGTGAGCTTAGAGCTGATGGTAAGACACAAGTATCTGCTCAGTACGTAGATGGTAAACTTTCACGTATTGATGCAATCGTTGTTTCTACTCAACACTCAGACAACATGACTCTTGCTCAAGTTCAAGAAGCAGTAAGAGAAGAAGTTGTTAATAAAGTTGTTCCAGCTTCACTTGTTGATAACAACACAAAATACTTCATTAACCCAACTGGTAAATTTGTTATCGGTGGCCCAATGGGTGACTGTGGTCTTACTGGTAGAAAGATTATCGTTGATACTTACGGTGGTCACGGTGCTCACGGTGGTGGTGCATTCTCTGGTAAAGATCCAACTAAAGTTGACCGTTCAGCTGCTTATGCTACAAGACAAATTGCTAAGCACATCGTTGCTGCAGGTCTAGCTGAAAAAGCTCTAGTACAAGTTGCATACGCAATTGGTGTTGCTGAGCCAATGTCACTACTTGTTGATACTTTTGGTACAGAGAAAGTTGATGTTGCAAAGATTAACAATGCTGTTAACCAAATCTTTGATATGAAGCCAGCTTCAATCATTGAAAGACTAGATCTTCTAAGACCAATCTATTCTCCAACTGCTGCTTATGGGCACTTTGGTAGAACTAAAGATGGATTCTTTCCTTGGGAAGAGCTGTCTTACGTAGAGAAGTTAAAAGCTTTATGCCTTTAATATAAAAAAGAGCTCCCAATAGGGAGCTTTTTTTTTGTTTTCAGTTTAAAATACCTTTATGAATGAATTCCTCATGTTCACATTGCGCTACACGCCATTTTGGTCAATTCCAATTATTATAATCGGTGGCCGTTTTGCGTATTACTACTGGCTTAGAGGCTATACTCTGCCACCATTATTTTTTGCACTTTGCTCTTGTATCTCAAGTTTCTTTCTCTTTATTTGGATAATGGCCGGTGGCCCAGACAAAGTTGTTCATTATTTCTTAGATATTGTAAGAAACTTTTAGAGACTAAACTTTTTGTTTAATACTGTAATATTAGCTATTTATGCTAGTTTCGGAAGTTTTATCTTGGTGTTAAAAAATTGACACGTCCACGAATTATTCGATACCATTTTAGTGGGACAATTTTAACCTCACACGATGAGAGGCAATGACACATGAAGAATGATTTTAGTTTTCTAACTGATACATTTTCTAATGATGAATCAGATAATGAAGTAAAAATCGATCAAGGAAGAAAACCAGTCATTATTGTCGTGGAAGATGATCAAACTCTTTCCGCAATGATAACGAAGTATCTAAGTAAGAAGATTAACCTAGAAGTTATTAGTTTCTCTTCTCCTGCACCTGCAATCGAGCATATTACAAAGAATCAAGTTGATCGCTTTTGTTTAATTACTGACATTAGTTTTGAAGATAATTCTTCAGATGGGCTTTACTTAATCGACCTCTTAAAAGAGCGTGGGCTAACTTTTAGCTCGATAGCGATGACTGGGTTTGCATCAATTGAAACTGCCATTGCGGCAACGAAGAAAGGTGTTTTTCACTATCTAACAAAACCGTTTGAGTTAGAAGCGCTTAAGGATCTAGTTGTTAGAGCTCTTGTTCACAAGCTAGAGTATCGCGAAAGTCTTGAGATTAATGCTAATTCATCAGTATCAAGCGATAAACGCTCATTTAGTAGTAGATACAAGCTAGAGATGCCTACAGAAGATGATATGTTTTGTGGGATGATTGGACGCTCAAAACCAATGAGAAAGATTTTTGAAAGAATTAAGAAGGTTGCTGCTTCTAATTCGACAATCTTAATTGGTGGACCTTCTGGTACAGGGAAGGAGTTGGTAGCGAAGGCCATTCACTTATCATCAAATCGTAATCACAATAAAATTGTAAATGTAAACTGTGGTGCCATTCCTGGAGAACTCTTAGAAAGTGAGCTATTCGGTCATGAGAAAGGAGCCTTTACTGGAGCAGTATCAAGTCGCATGGGACGCTTTGAAGCTGCTAATGGTGGGTCAATTTTCTTAGATGAAATTGGTGATATGCCACTACTACTTCAAGTAAAACTTCTTAGAGTTCTACAGCAAAGAGAAATCGAGCGAGTTGGTTCTTCAACGACGACTCCTGTTGATGTTCGTATCATTACGGCAACACACAGAAACCTTGAAGATTCTGTACAGCAAGGTAATTTTAGAGAAGATCTCTATTATCGTTTAAACGTAATTCCTATAAAAATCCCTGCTCTTAAAGATCGCAGGGAAGATATTCCACTTTTAATATCATATTTCTTATCTCGTTTTGTAAGTGCAGACGGAAGAAACGATATTGAATTAGATGATGAGACTTTTGAAATTCTTATGTCTTATGAATGGCCTGGTAACGTTCGTGAACTTGAGAATTTAATTGAAAGACTTGTTATCTTAAGAGGTGGGAATAAGATTAGACCGCAAGATTTACCGCCTAAAATCTTAGCTCTTACAAATCGTTCGATGATTGATACAGATGACCTTGTTAGTCTTCCAGAAAACGGTATCAATTTAAAAGATTTTATGAATGAAGTAGAGGAGTCGCTAATTAAGCAAGCTCTTATTAAAACAAATGGTAATAAGAACCAAGCTTCAAAGCTGCTCCAGATGAATCGTACGACACTTATCGAAAAAATGAAGAAGAGAAATTTAGACGTTAATATGCAACAATAAATTTCTACTTAACAAAGCCATTATGACACCAATACTTAAGCCGACTTTCACAGTCGGCTTTTTAAATGCCTAATATTCTGTAATGTAAAATCTTTGACATGGAAAAATCGTCCTATGAGAAAAATTTTCCTTTGAAATATTTCAAAATATTGTAAAATGAATTCACGGCATGCTTTAGGACGAAGAAATTGCCAAATAATTGACGTTATTAAATTTGAAACAGGAAGTTTCTACCAAATGAAGATAGATTTTAATTCAAAAAATTTATTATCTTTTATCGTACTTGTATTTTGTACGGCCTTCCTAAATATCGCATCAGCAACAATTGTTACTCCAGAAGCTCATAATGACTTTCTACGCGTTAAGTTTTTTATTGATAAGAAACTAGTTAATGTAACGAAATCAAGCACAGAGGTATCATTTTCGACTTTAGATGGTGATGTTTACTCTAAGGTAAAAGATGGGCTGAAGAACTTCTCTTCTTCTAAGTATATCAAGACAATCTCATACACTGAGCCAACGTCTGGAAATAATGTTTTCACGATTACATTAATGTTAAAGAAGGATGTAGAGGTTTTCTCATTCTATAAAAATCGTGATCGTGCTTACTTTGTCGACTTCTGGAAAGACGGTGCCGTAAGCAATAAGCAAGCCGCAATTAAAGATGTTTCAACACTTGTGAAAAAGAATGAAGCTTCGGCCCAAGAATCAACTCCAAAATTTGTAAAAAAAGCTTCCGCTGCAAAGCCAGCTCCGAAGAAAGTTAGAAAAAATGTTGTTAAAAAGGCTCCATCTAAAAAAACGAATCCATATCGTGACTTTAGATATGGAGCCTCTTTTATCTGGGATTATCAAGCACTTGCACCAGAGCTAAAGACACAAATTTTAACGAATAGAAAAACTGCAGAATACTTCTTTCCAATTAAGAACTTTGATTACAATAAGAACGAACAAGAAGCTCATATGCAACTGACACTTAATCTTTATAGAAAAGGTAAGTGGGGACTTATGTATAAGTCGATTAAGCTTTATGAGAAGAAATTTCCAAAGTCATATAATCCATACAATGACTACATGAAAGCAAATGCTCTTTTAAGAGAAACACTAGAAAAAGGTGATATTAAGCCAGTTGATACTGCTGTTTCAATGTACACAAATATTCTTGAAAGAACTGATGTTTATGACTTAAGAAAAGGTATTTATAAATACTTAGTACAGTTTTACCGTGAAAAGAAAGACTTCGTTAAGGCCCTTAAGTATGCAAAGAGATTCTTTAGTGATGCAAAAGAAAATTTTGATTATGAAGAATTAGAGTATATGGGAGAGTATATTCTTTCTTCTCTTGCAAACCTTAATCAAGTTGAGAAAGTAGAAAATTTAATTCAAGATAAGACATTAGTTAAGATCATTTCTAAGCAAAAGCTTAAAGCGTACGAGATGTACACTTATCTGAGACAAAATGATGAAGAAAAAGTGATTGATGCTTACGAGAACTTTGCAAAAACTACTAAGGGTGAATACCTACCGTCAATCTACTATAACGCAGCTGAAGCTTACTTTAGAACTTCTCAATATGAAAAAGCATTTAGAATTTACGATACTTTCATCGCTAAATATTCATATGTGAGTGAAGCGGCTCAAGCAAGACTTCGTATGGCCCTTATTGCTGATCTACAGGATCGGCCAAAGAATGAAGTACTAGAGCTTTATAAGAATGCAATTAATAGAGCTCAAAACCAAGAAGTGAGCCTTGAGGCCCGTATTCGTTATGTAGGTCTTCGTACAATTAGAAAGTTTAAGCCTGATTCAAAAGATATTGAAACAAGAGTTTTCCTTGATAAGGGTACTGATAAGAAACTTAATAAAGAACTCGAAATGCTACTTTGGCAAACTCGTTTAAGAACGTTCATTGTTGATGGACAGTATGAAGAGGCCCTGACTTTCTTAACAGCTCTACCTATTGCAGGAATGAAAATTAGTGAAAAGAAGGTTTTTGAAGCTGATGGTGCAGAAATTGTGTACGGGATCATTAAGTCTAACTTTGATGAAGGAAAATTTGCTCGTGCTATCCGCGCTTGGGAAATCTACAAAGATACTTATTTTGCTAAGATCGGTGCAGACCCTGAAATACAATTTATTATCGCGAAATCGTATATAAATCTTACACTGTGGGACGGATTTCAAAAAATGTATGAGAAAATGATAGCGAGCAAAAAGGAAACTGCTCATACTTTCCCTCTATGGGTTTCTCGCAAGGAAGTTAAGAAATTGGACTTGTATAAAAACGAGCTACAAATTCTAAGAAATCTAAAGCTAAAAAATTACTCTTCAGTAGATCGTATTATCGCGAGTACAGAAAAAGACTACCCAGGATTCGAAAAGATCACATTCTATAAAGCTCTAGCTCACTATAAGAGAGGAGAGTTTTCAAAAGCTGAAAAAGAGTATGAGAAATTCTACGCAAGTGGAACAAATGCAAATTCAATTGATGCTAAAGACCTTGTTGACTCAATCCAGTTTTACCTTGAATCAATCTATGAGAGTAAGAAGTTCGATAAATACCTGAAGGTATCAACTGCACTTCTAAAAGATGCTAGCTCATTCCAGATCGCTGATACAGTTGTTGAGGGATTAAGAGAAAGAGTAAATTACCAAAGAATTGAAATCCTATTTAAGAATACAGATAAGATTGCTGCAGATGAGGCAAGAACATTCTTAAATGAGTATAAAACTTCTCTTTATAAAAACCGTGTGAAGTTCTTATTAGGAAAGGAAAGCCTAAGAATGAATGATTTCACAACTGGGGAAAAGTTATTAAATGAAATACTTTCAGATAGTGAAGCTAAAGATTATCTGAAAGAGTTGGCCAGGACAGAGCTGACATTAATTAACTTGAAAAAACGTACACTATAAAATTTTAGCCCACGGATCGGGCAATGACAGACAGGAGGTCAGATGAATACGTTTACAGCAGAAATTTTCGGACAAGATCCTAAAATTGTTAAAGCACTCAAAGTTGCAAACAATGTTGCTGTTACAAAAGCACCAGTACTTATCGTTGGTGAAGCAGGTGTTGGTAAGAAGACACTAGCTGGTTTTATCCATGAAAATTCAACAAGACAGGGAAAGCCATTTGTAACTGTAGACTGCGCAGCAGAAGCAAACCAAGTTGAGAATGAGATCTTAGGTTATAGAGACCCCGAAACAGGACGTTTCATTAAAGGTGCATTCGAAAACGCTAACGGTGGAACTGTTGTTCTAGTTAATGTTGATGGTCTAGAAGATACTTTTCAAAAGAAGCTTCACAAGATTCTTGGTGAATTAACTGATTATGAAATTGATGTAAGAATGGTTGCTACAACAACTAAGAACTTATCTAAGCTTGTTGGTGCAGGTCGTTTTTACCGTGGACTATATACTTTCATTTCATCTAACTCAATCACTCTAACTCCACTTAGAGAGAGAGTAGGTGACCTAGAGTACATCGCAAAAAATATTATCAAAACTACTCTTGGTGGTGCAGAAGTTAGCGTTCAAGACGATGCTATGAATAAGATTCTTTCTCACTACTGGACTCACAATGTAAAAGAACTTAAGGCAGTAATTGAAAATGCTCTTGCAAACTTTGAAGGAGATGAAGTTTCAGCTGAACACCTTGAGATCGGTGAGAAGAAAGCAGTAAATGTTATCTCTGAAGATGATTCAGAAGGAATCAGACTAATGTCTCTTAAAGAAGCTGAAAAGCTACTTATCAAGAAGGCACTTATCCATACTTCTGAAAACAGAACTCAAGCTGCAAAGATTCTTGGTGTTTCAATTAGAACACTAAGAAACAAAATCAATGAGTACCGTGGTGACGGAAACTCATACTTTGTTAACTTAAGATAAGGTTTCATCATGAGGGTTGAGGATAAGACATTAAAAGCACTAGCTGCATCTTTGAATTTAAGGCAGATCCGACATGAGGTCTTAACTTCGAATATCGCTAATGCAGATACACCTGGCTATAAAGCAAAGCGAGTTGACTTTGAAGAAGCACTTGCAAGAGCTTTAGACGTTGATGGGAATCTTGAAATGTTGACCTCTGAAGAGAAACACTTTGACGTTGGCAATGGTGGTTTTGAAAATCTTCAACCTGAAATTTATGATGATCCAAATGGAATCGTCTCTGAAGACGGGAATACTGTCGACAGAGACGCTGAAATGGCCAAAATGGCAGAAAATAAAATTTTGTATGATGCATCGGTAAAGTTACTGAATAAGAAACTTGGGATGCTGAAATATACAATTAACTCTGAAAAATAGAGTAGGGGGAGATAATGGATTTACTAACGAGTTTAAAAATTAGTTCATCAGGTGTTGCTGCAAATAAGAAGCGCATGGCCGCGATTTCTTCAAATATTGCTAATGCACAGACTACAAGAACGGCCGAAGGTGGTCCATATCGTAAGAAAGAAGTTGCTTTTGGAAGCGAGCCAGCTCGTGAAAGCTTTTCTGATATTTTAGAAGGTGAGATGGGCGAAGTAGCACAATCTGTTCATGCAACAGAAGTTGTTTCGAGCGATAAGCCACCAATCTTAAAATATGAACCAAATCACCCTGATGCAAATGAGCAAGGGTATGTTGCCTATCCAAATATTAATGTAATGGAAGAGATGGCAGACATGATTTCAGCTTCAAGAAGTTATGAAGCGAATATTAACGTAATGAATACGACTAAGAGTATGGCGATGAAAGCGCTTGAAATTGGAAGTGGAAACTAAGAAGTATAAAGGAAAGGGGTTAAACCATGGCGATCAATAATATTACTACAATGAATGACGTCTTTAACTCACATAAAATGCGCGAGTGGACTAGTCCAACTGGTGGCGCGGAAGAATTCAAATTAGAGGGCTTCGATGAGCTATCTAAGGTTACTCCATCTGAGAAGAGTCAGTCTTTTTCTGAACTTTTAGCAAATCAGATCATGGATGTTAACAATTTACAAAAAGAAGCTAACACAGCTATTGAAAAATTAGTAAGTGGTGAAAGTAAGAATATCCACGAAACAATGCTAGCTGTTGAAAGAGCTGAAATTGCTTTTAAGACAATGAACCAAGTTCGTAACAAAGTAATTGATGCTTATAAAGAAGTAATGAGAATGCAAGTCTAGTTAATAACTAGTTGTTAATGATCTCTTAGTTTAGGATGAATTAAGAGTTTCAGGTGTCAGGAGGATACGTGAAAGATTTTTTCGATAAAATGCTTAGAAACTTCAAAGAGTTCTACGGAGAACTTGATGCAGGAAAGAAGATTTCTCTCTTTGCTGTTACTGGGGTTATTCTAGTCTTCCTACTAGGTGTTGTCCTTTGGGCCACTCATACTAACTATAAAGTTCTTTACTCTGATCTTAATAAAGAAGATATGACTAAAGTTGAAGTCTTCTTAAGTCAGAACAATGTTGAGAAGAAGACATCTGCAGATGGTAAAACAATTAGTATCCCTGAAGATATGATTGAAACTGTCCGTCTTAAAATGATGACTTCTGGTTTTTCATTTTCTGGAACAGTAGGGTATGAAGTATTTGATAATCAATCTTTTGGTACAACTTCATTTGTTCAAAAAGTAAATAAGCAAAGAGCACTTGAAGGTGAGCTGATTAAGACGATTAAGCACCTAAGAGGTGTTAAAAGAGCACGTGTTCACTTAAATATTCCTGAATCTTCTCCGTTTGTATCTGAGAAGAAACCACCAACGGCCTCAGTTGTTCTTGAGCTAAACCGTGGTGTTACTCTAACAGAACAAGAGATTAAAGGTATTTCTTCACTTGTTGCTTCATCTGTAGAAGGAATGAGAGGAGAAGGTGTTGTCATCTTAGATCACAGAGGAAAGAAGCTTTCTGAAAATATCGGTGATGCTATGACTGCTAATACTGCAAATCGTCTTGCTCTTGAGTCTAAATTAAATAGAAAGTATGAAAAACAAATTGAAGATATTTTAACTAGAGTAGTAGGTGCAGGAAAGGTAATTGCTAAAGTTTCTGTTGATATGGACTTTACTGAAAGTGTATCGACTCAAACAACTTACGATTCTGAAAATAAGGCAGTTCTCTCTGAAGTAACAAATACTCAAAACCTTCAAGGCTCACGTCCTTCTCCACAAGGTATTCCTGGAGCACGTTCAAATCTACCTGGAGAGCAGCCTCAACCAGGTGTTCCTGAGACAAGAAATGACGTTAAAAAAGAACTAGCAACTCGTAACTATAATGTTCCAAAGAAAGTTACTCGTTCAAAATCACCAACTGCATCTGTTAGAAAAATCTCTGCTGCAGTAATGGTTGACGGTAAACGTGTAACACAATCGCTAGATGGTAAGACGGTAACTAAGTATGAGCCATGGTCGGAAGCTGATATTGCAAATTTTCAAGCGATCGTTGCTTCAACTCTAGGTATTGATAACCGTCGTGGTGATGTTATCACAATTAAGAATATGGAGTTTCAACAAGAAGATCTTGAGGCCATTGATGCTCTTATGCGTGAGCGTGAAAATAGAGAGTTAATCAAGAATATCTTCAAGTATCTTGCAATTGGTTTAACGATCTCACTATTCTTCTTTGTAGTTGTTCGTCCGTTTATCCAGTGGGTAACAGACAACGCAGTAGAAACTGTTGAAGATTTCTTACCAAGAACTCTAGAAGAACTAGAAAAGGTTCAAGCAAATCAAAAACTACCTGGACTTGAGGATGCTCTTCCACAGATTGAAGAAAAGCTTAATCCAGAGAAAATTGAAGGGAATATGCTACGTGAGAAGATTATTTCACTGGTTGAAGGAAACCCTGCAAAAGCGGCACAGATTGTGCATGATATGATTCATAGTACGGAATCTGATAAGCAGATTGCGTAATGAGAATAGTAAATAATAGAGCCCTTTAAGGAAGAGGAGAGAAAAGTGGCCGATCAATCATTAGACCCAGATGTAGAATACTCGCTACTATCAGGACAGGACAAAGCAGCACTTCTGCTTAGTTCTCTTGGTGTGAGTACGACGCAACTTATATTCGCACATATGCGCGATAACGACGTAAAACGTCTTATCAATGCGATGTCTAATGTTAAGAAGGCGCCAATTTGGATGATCAAGCGTGTTTTAGAGGAGTTCTACTCTGAACTAAACGAAGAAAATGATCTACTTTTCTCTGATAACTCATCTCGTGACTTTATTGTTAATGCTCTTGGTGAAGATCGTGCTAAGCAACTTCTTGGTCAAATCATTGATGTTGGTGCCAATCAGACACTAGAATCACTGGAGCTAGTTGATACTAGAACACTTGCTAACTTCCTAATTAATGAGCACCCACAAACAATTGCGCTTATTATTGCTCACTTATCAGCAGAGCGTAAGGTTGATGTCCTAAGACGTCTTCCTGAGGGACTTCAGGCCGAAGTTGTATTAAGGGTAGCAAACCTTGACTTCGTTTCTCCTGAACTTATTGCACAACTTGATGATGTTCTTAAGACTGAACTTTCTACACTTGGAACAATTGATACAAATCAACTTGGTGGTGTTGAACCTATCGCAGATATGCTTAACCTTATGGATAAGAATTCTGAGAAGAATATTATGGGACGAGTTGAGGAAAAAGACCCAGAACTTGCAGAAGAAATTCGTAAGCTTATGTTTGTTTTCGAAGACCTTGTCTATGTTGATGATCGTGGTATTCAAGCACTTCTTAAAGAAGTTGATCAGCAAAAACTTGTTATTGCTCTTAAAACGGCACCTGAAGAAATTAAAGCGAAGCTGTTTAGAAATATGTCTAACCGTGCAGCAACTCTTCTACAGGAAGATTTGGATGCTCTTGGGCCGACAAAACTTTCTGATGTTGAAAAAGCTCAAGCAGAGATCGTTCACAAATGTAAAGAACTTGAACAACAAGGTAAGGCGTTTATCTCACGTGGTGGAGATGGCGATGCCCTTGTATAAGATAAGGTTAGTAGCTTAGTATGACTCGTGAAGTAAAAGAATATGAATTTCACTCTTTCTCTCAAAAACCTCTGAACTCTAGTGTTGAGGATTTTGAGTTTCAAGATTTCGAAGGAATGTCGATTCGTGAAATCGAAGAGAAGCAAAAGATTATTCGCGTTGAAAGACAAATGGCCAAAGATACTGGTTTTGACTTAAATCCAATTGTTCACGAGCATAGAGGTGTGCGAGCACAGGAAGAAGATGATTTTGCTAGGGCCGTACAAGAAGAAGTGGCCCGTCAAGTTGAAGCTGTTAAAGAGGACGCTTATCGTGAAGGGTTAGAGCTTGGACGAGAGCAAGGACGTGAAGAAGTTAAGGTTGAACTTGCTGGAGCAGCGGAAGAGAAGATTCTTCTTTTAAACGATATGGTTTCAGAAGTTCTTAGTACTCAAGTAGGACTTCTTTCTGCACAGAAAATGCAAACATATACACTACTTAGAACAATCGCAAAGTGGATTGTTTTAAAAGAGCTTAAAGATGATGGGGAATATATTATTCGTCTTCTCGAAAAGCTTATTGTCGAAGCACAAACAAAAGAAAACCTTCTTATTAGAGTCAATGAAAAGCATTTCGAACAAATGCCAGAGGTTTTAGAAGTTGTTCAAGCAAAACTTGGAGAGCTTACTAACACTCGTGTCGAAATTGACTTTGATATCGAGGCACCTGGTATTGTCGTTGAATCTCAAAACGGTATTGTCAATGGTAGCTTAAAGACTCAACTTGATAGTCTAGATAAGTTATTTGAAGCAGTAGGCTTAGCAAGTTCAGAGGACGACTCGGATGAATCACAATAATTTTTCAACATTAGACCTTGAAGCAATTCATAAGGCATATGAATACGCAACTCCTTACCAAAAAGTAGGGAAGGTTTGTGCATCAAAGGGTATGCTTTATGAAGTAAACCTATCACGTGCCGTTATTGGTTCAAACGTCGAGTTTGTTACTGAATTTGGTGATCGTTGTCTTGGAGAGGTCGTTTCAATCGATGGCCCAAAATGTTTAACAATGCCTTATTCTGAAATCGCAGGGATTAACTCAGAAACAAAAGTATACTTAAAAGAGCTTGTTACAAAGGTTAACGTTGGAGAGCAATATCTAGGTCGTGTTATCGACTTCCAAGGAAACCCAATCGATGGAAAGGGCCCGATTAAAAGATCTAATGAAGTGAGATCTATTTTTGGTGAGTCTATTAATCCATTAGAGCGTCCACCAATTTGTGAAATGCTAGATACTGGTGTTAATGCAATTAATGCTTTTATGACAGCTGGAAAAGGACAACGTTTAGCTATTATGGCCGGTTCTGGTGTTGGTAAGTCAGTAACACTTGGTATGGTTGCGCAAAAGTCATCAGCTGATGTTAATATTATCGCTCTAATTGGAGAGCGTGGCCGTGAGGTTCGTGAATTTATCGAACATGACTTAGGTGAAGAAGGTTTAAAGAAATCAATCGTTGTAGTTGCAACTTCTGATACTTCTGCACTTATTCGTATGAAGGCCGCTTATGTTGCTACAACATTTGCAGAATATTTTAGAGATCAAAATCAAGATGTTCTCTTAATGATGGATTCGATTACACGTTTTGCTATGGCCTCACGTGAAATTTCTTTAAGTGCTGGAGATCCTCCAGGTCAAAAGGGTTACACTCCAACTGTATTTGCACAGCTTCCAAAATTAATGGAGCGCGCGGGAACAAAAGCTGAGGCTGGTACCATTACTGGGATCTATACTGTTCTTGTAGAAGGGGGAGATATGGATGAACCGATTGCAGATGCCGTAAGGGGGATCAGTGATGGACACATTATTTTATCTCGTGCTCTTGCATCAAAAAATCAATTCCCTGCAATTGATGTTTTACAGTCATTATCAAGGGTAATGAATAAAGTTGTTTCTAGCGAACATAGAGTAGTCGCAGGACATATGCGAGATCTTATGTCAGCTTATCGAGATAACGAAGATCTAATTAACGTTGGAGCTTATTCAAAAGGTTCAAACCCTAAGGTTGATAAGGCGATGATTATCATTGATCAACTAAATGATCTACTAAAACAAATGCAAGGTGAGGACCATTATCAATCAATTGATGAACTATATGATTCGATGGTTGGACTCGCAAAGTATGCAGAAGAGGCTTATAACTCATATGAGGAGTAATATAATTGCGTAGAGAAAAGTTTAAACTACAAGGCTTATTAAAACTAAGAGAATTCAAGGAACAAAAAATTAAACTTGAATTAGGGCAGATTAATATCGAAAAAGGCCGTTTAAACGAAGCTATTGCAAAATGTAACCTCGATATTGAAGAAACTTATAAAGCCCAAGAGGCTTTCTTTGATACATATACATCGGGAAGGAATGCTCAATTTTTTCCAATGTTTATTCAATCAAAAAGAGACGAAATAAAAGTCTTAGAAAATCAATTGCACGCAGTTGAAAGACAGTACCAAGAGAAAGTAAAAGAGCTTTCTGTTGCAAAAGGTGAAGTTAAAGTAATTGTTAATTTAAAAAATGAATTTGAAACAGAACAAAATAGGGTCATTGAGAAGAAGCGCCAAGAAGCGATTGATGAATTAATGATGGCAAAAAGGCATGCTCAAAAATTGGCCGGGGAAGCTTAAATGAAAAGGTTATTACTTTTAGTTTTGATTATTTCATCTTCACTTTCAGCTATTGCAGAAGAGAAGAAAATATATTCACAAGAAGAGTTTGATAAGGCACTTGAAGTTGCCTTAGAGAAGAAAATGAAAAAAATAGGGCGTTCAAAGTTGATTGAATTCTCAAAAGAGCTTCTTAAAAAGGAAGAAGAGTTGGCAATTCGTGAAAAGGCCTTAAAGAATCAACAAGAACAAGTTGTTGTTAATCAAAAAGAACTTGAAGGTCGAATTAAGGAATTTAAAACTTACCAAACAAATTTCCTATCATGTCTTGATAAGAAAGATTCTGATGAACAAAAGCGTGTTATTCACATGGTTGATGTTGTTTCTAATATGAGGCCTCAGACAGCGGCAAATCTACTTTCTCAGCAAGATCCTTCTATCTCAATCAAGATTCTCGGAGAGCTCGATCCTGTAAAGGTTTCGAAGATCTTTAACATGATGGATAAAGAAGTTTCAGCGCGTTTACAAAAGCAATACATGACGATGAAGAAGTAGGGGTAAACTTTTCCATGGTTAATTTTTTTGTGAATTTATGTAAAGATATTGCAAGGCGTTAAAAAAAGGGACAAAGAATAATGCTTAAAAACTTACTTGGACATAACTTAAAAGCAAAGGGGATGAAGGAGCAGTCGCAGACTAGTGCGAAAACTGTTTCTCTCGATAACCTGCTTTCTAGTCATGCCAATAAGAAGCTTTCTAAAGGACAAAAAGAAGAGTTTAGTAAACTTCTTCATGGTGGGGAGTCCAAAGGACAAGAATCACTTCTGACTACGAATGTGGCCAAGGGATTAGTGTCAAAATCGCAAAAGCATAATCTTAAAAATCCAGTTAACGAAAAAATCACTCATCAAGAAGTAAGAGAGCTTCTTAAAGAGGGAAAAGCAAATACTAGCTCGCTAATTAAAGATTCAAATAGTCCAAAGATTGCAAAGGCCATGGCCAAACACTCAACACCGACATCTTTAATTTCAACTTTAAGCTCAGCAAGTACAGCAGAGAATAGATCAGTTGGTAAGCACAGTGATATTGATAATATTCTTGGAACAAAGAATATTGTTGAATTACAAAAAGCAAAAACAACACTTGTTAACTCAAAATTAGAAAATTCAACTGAAAACAAGCAAGCACCAAAACTAGCTTCAAATGGTGTTAAGACTAATGCTCTACTAGGTAAGCACACACAAGCAATTATTGAAACAGCGCAAGTTTCACCAGATAGAGAAGTTGAAGCTCCTCGTGAAAACACGAATCTTTTAAGAATGGCACCAACAAACCTACTTAAAGGTAAGAAAGCACCTAGTTTACAAAGTAATCAGTTGACGAGTAGTGCAGATTTTATTGCTAATCGCCAAGTATTAAATAATCAACCTGCAAATGAAATGAAAGCTTCAAATAGCTTACATATGAATAAGTTTACAAAAGAAGCATCACAGAAGAATAACTCAATTATTCGTGTGAAAAATGAAGCTAAGGTTGAAGACTTTTCATCAGATATTACAGCAAAAGGTGATAGAAGAGCACCACAACAGGTTCAAAATAATTTAATTGGTGCACTTGGAAATTCGAATACAGCAAATGATTTTAAAGCTGAAATCAATCTTGCGAAAGCACCAGAAGTTCTTGATCTTTCAAACGTAACGAATGCTGATCAAATGATTAAAGAAGTGACTAACTATATCGAAATGAATCGAATTGAAAATAGTAAGTCTCTACAAGTTCTTGTAAAGCATAATGAACTTGGACATTTTAATGTAACGGCTAATAAAGACGCTAATGGTATGATTGCATTAAATATTGAAGCTTCAACAATTGAAGCGAAAGAATTCTTTAAGGAAAACGAAGTTAAGCTACTTAAAAATCTTGATATGAAAGGAATCAGAGTAGCTGACTTTAAGATCCATACGGCCACGTCTGGTCAAATGAGCGATACTGCTTCACAATCTGAAAGCTTTAAGAATGAAAAGCGTAATAGTGAAAGGCAAGCGGACAAAATCTCCTCTTCAAAAATGAGTGGAAATGAGTCTGAATATGCGAGACAATTAGATAGTGAAGATTCTTTTGCATTTGATAGTTTTCAAGATGCAAGAGAAGGCCGTCAAAGAAGATGGCAAGAGTATAGCGAACGCATAGGTGCATAATGCCAGAAATTGGAAAACCACAACAGAGAAATTCATTTTCACAAATCGGTATGGGCCCACGTCAAACGAAGGGCAATAGTCGAGGTGAATCGGTTGGTGAGCAACTAAACCGTATTGCTGGTAATGATATTGTTGATCAAAAGTTTGTTGATGAAAAAGAGCACAATAAAATGGGCCAAGATGGTTTCTTAAAGCTTCTTTCTCACCAGCTTACAAATCAAGATCCAATGAAGCCGATGGATCAAAAACAGCTATCTGCTGACCTTGCACAATTCTCTCAATTAGAGCAGATGACAAATATGAATGCTAAGCTCGATAAAATGGGTAAGAATGACCCTCAAGAGCTCAAGTTTTTCGGTGCTAGTTTCTTAGGAAAAGAAATTTTAACGAAAGGTGCCTCAGTTAGTTATGATGGCCAATCGTATAAAAAAGATGTTCCATTTTTCTTAGATAAAGAAGCTAAGAATGTTATGGTTAATATCTATGATAAAAATCGCCAGTTAATTGGAAAGGTTGAAGCAGAAAATCTTGGAAGAGGACAACACACTCTTGCTTGGAATGGCCGTCAACTTGATAATACAAGAGCTGCAAAAGGTGATTACACACTTGAAGTTTGGGCCTTTGATAAGGACATGAATAAATTTAAGGGTGAAACAAAATCGACAGGTGTTGTTAATGGTGTTGATTTTGAAAATGGAGAGACAATTTTCACATTAGAAAATGGAAAAAAAGTTTTCTTACGTGATGTTGATAGCTTCAAACTAGCTTCTAATACAGGTTCAGAAGTGAACGATAAAAATATTGCCGCATTGCAAAAGAGGGCGGCACAAAACTATAATAATATTAACAATTCCGCTAACCAATAATTGGAAATAAATGGGAACTAAAGATATTTCAAATTTTCATATTCCAAATGTAAGCCAGATTCCTGGTTCGAAGAAAGTTGATCTTCGTAACCGTCTTGGTAATGTTGGTGGAAACGAAGCTGCTCAATCAGAATTTAAAAACCTTTTAAATGAGCAGATCTCAAATGAGAAGATCAATAAAGCGCATCAGTTAGATCAGTTAGCGCAAACTCAAAGAGAACACGGAATTCAACTTTCGACTCATGCAGCGAAGAGATTGCAAGAGCGAAATATTGATATTGATAGTAACGAGTTTTTTAAACTTAAGGATGCTTTTCAAAAACTTCAAAGTAAGGGTGGAAAGGATTCTTTAGTAATTACAGATAAAGCAGCCTATATCGTGGATGTACCGGCCAAGAAGGTGGTAACGGCCATTGATAAGGGAAGTATAGAGAGTAACGTATTTACAAAAATTGATTCGACTGTATTGGTTTAAGATTTAATTAGCTGGTCCTAACGGAAGCTTCGTGTTTGCCTGTCGTTGTAAACACATCTTTTAAAATCTTTATTCCATTTAGTCGTTTTTAGATCTGGATCTAACAGAGCAGTTTAGATTTAGTTTTAGTCTAGGAGGGACGAATGAGTATTTTAAGGTCATTTAACATTGGTGTATCTGGTTTAAGCGCTTCTGGAGCGGGAATGAACGTTGTTTCAGACAACATTTCAAACGCTGGGACACATGGTTTTAAAGCTTCTAGAGCTGAATTTCAAGATGTACTTGCAGTCTCTCTAAAAGGGATCGAAGGTGGAGATCAGTTCGGTGCTGGTACAAAGCTAGCTCACATTAAGCCAATCATGACTCAAGGTGATGTTGCAAGAACTGAATCGATCACTGACCTTGCTATTCAAGGTGATGGTTTCTTCAAGGTAAAAGCTCCATTCGGAAATGGATACTCTAGAGATGGTTCAATGCACTTTAACAAAGACGGTGAGCTTGTTAACGGTGATGGATATAAAGTAATTGGTTTCAAATCAAATGAAGATGGAACACTTACAAATAAAGAAGGTGAGATTAAGTTAGGAAACACAACGATTCCAGCTCAAGCAACGGAAAAAGTTAAGCTTTCTATGAACTTAGACTCAAGAGCTTCTGTTAAGCAATTTGATCCAAATAATCCAGAAGAAACTTCAAACTTTTCTTCTTCAATGACTGTATACGATAACGTAGGTACAGCTAGATTAATTACTGTTTATTATAATAAGACTGCTGATAATAACTGGACTTACCGTGCAATGGTTGACGGTGCTGATGCTCAAGGTGGTGAAGCAGGAACTATGGTTGAAATGGCACAAGGTCAACTTATCTTCAACGACAAAGGTCAGCTTCAAGAAGAAGTAGAGTCTTCAAATGCTTTCAACTTCAATAAAGGTGCACAACAAGGTCAAAAAATTGAATTCTCATGGGGTGAATCAATCTCTGAAGGTGGAGATGGTACTGATGCTTCAACTCAGTATGGTTCAGGGTCTGCAGTTGCTAGACACACTCAAGATGGTGCATCAGCTGCTACTCTTGGATCTCTATCGTTCAACGATGATGGTATCCTTACTGCAGTTTATGACAATGGTGAAACAAGAGATATCGCTCAAATCGCTATTGCAAAATTTGATAATAACGAAGGTCTTTTCAAAATGGGGAAAAACCTTTTTAAAGAATCTAAAAACTCTGGTCAACCAGCAATGGGGAAACCAGGTGAAGCAGGACGTGGACAAGTTCTTTCAAAGTCGATCGAACTTTCAAACGTTGATATTGCAAATGAGTTCGTTAACCTAATGACGTCTCAAAGAAACTTCCAAGCTAATGCTAAGACGATCTCTACAGCAGATAAAATGATGCAAGAGGTCTTCAGAATCAAGGGTTAATAAATAACTCATACTCCTATGCTTTTAAGGCCCTCTTTTGAGGGCCTTTTTTATGTTCTTGTGCTTAAATACTTCTATTATTGGAGAATTTTATGAAGACAAGAATTGAAGAAGATTTACTCGGACAATTAGAAATAGATAATGAAATGCTTTATGGAATCCATACGCAAAGGGCCCTAAATAATTTTCAAATATCAAATGCAAAAATTGGAGACTACCCTAATTTTGTTAAGGGGATGGTTCTTACTAAAAAGGCAGCAGCAGCTGCTAATAAAGAAATTGGTACAATGGAAGATGATAAGTGCGATATGATTATTAGCGCTTGTGATGAAATCCTAGCAAACCTTGATGATTACTTAAAATACTTTCCATCAGATGTCTTTCAAGGCGGAGCTGGTACTTCGGTAAATATGAATACTAACGAGGTTATTGCTAACGTTGCTCTTGAAATGAATGGACATAAACGTGGCGATTATAGTGTCTTAAATCCAAACGATCACGTAAATAAATCTCAATCAACAAACGATGCTTATCCAACTGGTTTTCGTGTCGCAGTTTTCTTTTATATGACTAAAGTAATTGAGCGAATTCAAGAGCTATCAGATAGTTTTGAAAAGAAGGGCGTTGAGTTTGAAAAAGTTTTAAAAATGGGGAGAACACAATTACAGGATGCTGTTCCTATGTCATTAGGAGATGAGTTTCACTCATGGGCAGTTAATCTTCGTGAAGAAGTGCGCTCTCTTTCTCGTTGTCGTGACCTTGTTTTAGAAGTTAACTTAGGTGCGACAGCAATTGGAACAGGACTAAATGCTCACGATCGTTATTCTGATCTTGCCATCGGTTTTCTTTCAAAATTTACAGAAGAAAGTTTTGTAAAATCGGAAAACTTAATTGAGGCAACATCAGATTGTGGTGCTTATGTCATGATCTCTGGGTCTTTAAAAAGAACAGCGGTTAAACTTTCAAAGATTTGTAATGATCTAAGACTTCTTTCTTCAGGTCCACGTTGTGGGTTTAATGAAATCAATCTTCCTGAGCTCCAGGCCGGATCATCTATTATGCCAGCAAAGGTAAACCCAGTTATTCCAGAAGTTGTAAATCAGGTTTGTTTCAAAGTTATTGGAAATGATATGACTATTACAATGGCCGCTGAAGCAGGACAACTGCAACTTAATGTAATGGAGCCAGTTATTGCTCAATCTCTATTTGAATCAGTTGATCTTCTTAGTCATGCGGCAACAACTTTAAAAGAGAAGTGCGTTGAAGGGATTACAGCTAATGAAGAGCATACGACAAATATGGTTTTAAACTCAGTTGGAATCATTACATATTTAAATCCATTTATTGGCCACCACATGGGTGACGTTATTGGAAAAGAGGCCGTAAAGACGGGGAAATCAATTCGAGAATTAGTTCTTGAGAAGAAGTTACTTTCTGAAGAAGAATTAGATGAGATTCTTTCAGTTGAAAATTTAATTAAGCCTAAGTACAGAGCAAAATTATTCAAATAAAAAAAGCCTCCATTTCGGAGGCTTTCTTTTTCGCTATATTAATTACGACGATTTCTTCTTTCTTTAAATACATGAGCTCGGCAAGTTGCGGCCATGATATTTGGATGATTTGTTGGCCCTGAGAACCTTGTGAAGTCAAAGCTTCTAACGTTGCAACCATGTTGGCAACGGTAGTTAAAAGTTCTTTGAAATCCATTCGTGTATGTAATCGTGTATTGATAATCAAGAACAGTCATAAACCTATGTGAATTATTATAAATTTCACAATTAACAAAAGGTCCCCAATTAATTTGGCCTTCCACTGTGCGGTGTCTTTCTTCTTGTGCCCAAATCTTTTGAGTTAAAAAAAGTAGCAGCGCTAAACATAATAGCTTTTTCATAAAAATCCCTCTCTAATGAATATTTATATAAAAATGCTATTAGAGATTAGAGGCTCTGGCAAGTTAACGAGGGTAAAGCTATAGGTGCGACGTGTTACTGGTTTAGTAGTCTATCGGCCTGGATTGTTAGGCCAACATTCTCTCTTGTCACTTTGCAGTATAGTTGTGTACCTTTGAAAGTTTCTTCTTTCCACATATCCTGGTAATCATCCCAGTTTTCGTCTGCAAAGAATTGATCAAAGAAGGCACCGATTGAATCCACTAATCCTTCTAGAAGCTTAGTGTGGTCACCGTTTTCTTCTAGATCCATTGAGGCAAAGTATGTTGTAGCAGCAGCTGCTTGGTTTGATGTGTCCACAAGAGAAGCAATTACTAGAACTTCACCTTTGTGCAATCTTCCATAGACTTCAAAAACTTTATTAGCATCAAATAACTCGTTGCGATACGTATCTTGAAGAAGTTCAAGTACAGAATCTGCCCACTCATTTGGAAGATCAATTAAAAATGGCCCGTTTGTTCTTGAAAGCATTCGCAATATCCTTTTTTAACGCTACGAAAATCTATATAGAAGTAGAAGATAATTAACAAGCCACTGTTTGTGTGTCAATATATCTGGACTTTAAATAAGACTAAATAAAAAGGAGTAAATAATGAGTGTTTATATTCTTTCTGGTGCTAGAACACCAAGTGGAAGTTTCTTAAGCTCACTTGCAGAAGTTGGAGCAACTCGCTTAGGTGCAACGGCAATTGAAGCTGCAGTTGAAAAAGCGGGAATCGCAAAAGATAAGGTTGATGAAGTATTTATGGGGAACGTTGTTCAGGCAGGTGTTGGACAAGCTCCAGCTCGTCAGGCCGCAATCTTTGCAGGTCTAAGCGAAGCGACTCCATGTACAACAATTAACAAAGTTTGTGGATCGGGGATGAAGACAATTATCTCTGGTGCTCAGTCAATTATGACAGGTGACAATCAAGTTGTTGTTGCTGGTGGTATGGAAAATATGTCACAAGCTCCTCACTTGCTTATGAACTCTAGAACTGGTGTTGCAAAATTTGGTGCAGCAGAAGTTAAAGATGCTATGCAATGGGATGGACTTTGGGATGTTTATTCTGACCAAGCAATGGGAAATTGTGCAGAAGAGTGTACTGAAAAATATAACCTAACAAGAGAAGCACAAGATGCTTATTCAATTGAGTCTTTTAAAAGAGCTCAAGCTGCAATCGAAGCTGGGATTTTTAAAGATGAAATCGCTCCAGTAACAATCAAAGGTCGCAAAGGTGACGTTGTTGTTTCTGAAGACGAAGGACCATTCAAGGCTAAGTTTGATAAGATTCCTGGTCTAAGACCAGCTTTCAAAAAAGATGGAACAATTACTGCTGCTAACGCATCAACTATTAATGATGGTGCTGCTGCTGTTGTTCTTGCAGGTGAAGAATATAAAGACCAAGCAGAATTTAAAATCGTTGGTTGGGCATCTCACGCTCAAGCGCCAACTTGGTTTACAACTGCTCCAATTGAAGCAATGAAGAAGAACCTTGAGAAAACTGGACTAAAACTTTCAGATATTGATGTTTTTGAAATCAATGAAGCTTTCGCAGCTGTTCCAATGGCAGCGATGGCAGAAATGGGAATTGATCACGCAAAACTTAATATCTATGGTTCTGGTGTATCACTTGGTCACCCAATTGGAACTTCTGGTACTCGTATTGTGGTAACACTTATGACTGCTATGAAAAACCAAAATGCAAAGTACGGTTTGGCCTCTATTTGCATCGGTGGCGGTGAGGCGTTATCATTGATATTAGAAAAAATTAAATAAATTTGCAGGACTTTCGTAGTCCTGCTTTTTAGTAGGACTATGGATGGCCCAAGCTCAAACACAAAAACAACACAAATCTGGTATCGTTCGATTCAAAGCAGGTGAAGTTCTTTTCAACCAAAACGATCCAGCGGATTCTCTTTATATTATTCAAAAAGGACAGATAAGACTCTATATTCCAAAAGGACAGGGCTTTGTTGAAATTGCAATCCTTCGTGCTGGTGAAGTTATTGGTGAGATGGCCTATTTTGATGATAAGGGATCAAGAAGAAGTTGTTCTGCTGCTGCCATTGTTCCTACAGATGTTGTTCGCGTTACATTTTCTGCATTCGATAAAACAATGCAGGGTCTTAATCCATGGTTTAAAACAATCGTTAACACTCTTGCTGAACGTTTGAGAAAGACGAATGATCGTGTAAAGGCACTTGAGACCAATTCTGTTGGTTTCGGTAAAGATGGTAAAGTTGGCGAGTATGTCTTCTTTCACACAACAGATGTCCTAAGAATTCTTGCAGGGATTTATCTATCATCAAAAGTACACGCACAAAAAGGTGAGGATGGTGCACACCGTATTCATATTAGCTCAATTCGTTATTACCTATTCGATATCTTTGGTGTTTCTGAAATTAAGTTTGAAGAGATGATTGAACTTTTAAAAAGAGAAGGTTTAATTGTTATGGAAGACGATAAGGACGGACAACCAAAACTTGTAAAAATACCTAATCTTGAAAATCTTCGAAGTATTGTAGCTTTTGTTAATGCTGAAAAAATAAAAACAGATGATAAGAAAATAAAAACAACGAAGAAGTGCAATCTAATTCTTTCTCGTATGAAGAATCAACTTCTTGCAAAAGGTATTACTAAAGGAAAGTCTTCTGCCGATTTATCTGCAGTTATTGCTGAGCTTAAGGAAGGTGAAGCGATTGTTAACGCTGAAGATATTCGTCCTGCAATATTAGCGGGAATTGTGGAAGATATTTTCGTGGATGACAAAGGTAATATGACTAATGTTGTTGATATGGATAAATTGATTAAAATTTTACCGGGCCTAATCTTTCAAGTTGCTTGGCAACGTTTAAATGAAGAAAAGGCCGGTAATAGTTATTAGTTTCCAGTTGGATAGAAGTTTACTTCAACATTGGCACCATCACTATAAATAGCATTTCCATAAAGTTTTAAGAAGTAACCAGTTTCGTTCATAACAGGTGTCGCTGGAGTGTCATCTGTTGGACTTGTCACCTTAATATTGAAGTTTGAATAATAAGCAGGATTAGATCCTGATTTCATTAATTGCCATCCATTTGTCGAACTCTTATTAATAGTCTGCCCATTAATCTTAAGAGTAATCGAACTTTCAACAGGCTTACTATTAAGTTTTACGTAACCATAAAAGTTTTGTGGTGTTTGATAGCTTACAACTAAACATTCTGGATATTCCACAATTGCATTTCCATTTAAGCGAATAAAGTGGCCTGAGTGCTCCTCTCCAACTGAAGGAGAGTATCTTGTAGCAAAATTATATTTTTCTCCAACAAGATAGGTATAGCCATTACTTGCACCTTCAAGGATTGGTGTACCCGGTTGAGAGCTTCCTCTTACATACTTCGTGATGATTAACGAATTTGGGTCAATAAGAGCACCTGGTTCTGCAACTTTCCAGTAGTTGTATTTGTGCTTAAGGATTGCATCAACAATTGAATTATTTACGTGATCGAAAATATTATTGAAGTTACTCTGAGTACATACGTTAATATTATCGTTGTAGCCAAATCCGTTGTATGAATTACTAGAACGTGGAAATGGATATGGATTACTACCTGTTATATTACTATATGGTTGATTATAAATTAAATCACTAGCTTTATGATAGTAATAATTCAATTCACCTTTGCTAATTTGCGGACAATTGTAAGAGCTAGGCTGAACAGATGGAGCTAGAGAAATGAATCTCATCATTGATGAGTCGAGTTCGTAGTTTCCGACATTACTACATGTTCTATTAAAAGTAGCATAAGTCGTACGAGTGATTCCAAACATTGCTTTTTCTTCGTTACTAAAGACAGATTGATCATAGAGTGAGCCATTGTAATTACCACGCATACAAAGGAGATCATGAGAAATCCCTTTCATATACCTTTCTCCGATTGGATGTCTCCCTGAAACACCTGAACCAGAAGGAACCCAAGAGTTATCATCCTCGTTAGACATGATCACAATAATTGTATGAGCACCTTTTCTAAGGGCACCATTTAATTGATTTAATTTTACAAGGTCTCTAATACGAGTAAGTCCAGCTTCCTCTGTTCCTGTTGCACCACTGAAGTTTGAGATGACATTTGAAGCGGCGTAACGAGATATCGTTGTTACTCCTGAAGGATTAATTCCTGAGCGAGAAAAGAAATAAGTTTCATTATTTCCTGAACCAATAAGAGGCGCCATAAGAACCTGGTAATCGAATCGATCCGCAATATTGTTTACAACATTATTTAGTGCCGTTTTAGTCTGGCTACTAATAAAGCTGGTACTTCTTGAGTTATCCCAAACAAAGAGTAGGTCAACAGGTGGCCTAATATAAGTAAACTTAGAACACATTTCACTGTTTACTGTCTGAGTTGGATCAGTTCCAAATGAGTCAGAATTCTTGCGAGTCGCAAATTCTTCTTTCGCACAAGAGGCCATGAATAATAATGTCAAAACAAGTAAGATCTTTTTCATCAATTAACTCTTCGGTTAAGAAAAACTAAAACTTAAATATAATTCAGCCTTTTTTACTAAAGTATTATTCCCATTTGATGCTTCTTAGGGGCAATATTTTTCATTAATTTTGTTAATGATATCAACAGGTTAAAATAGGAAGTGCAAATCAAATGGAGAAGAAAATGGCACAATGGTATTACGTTGAAAAAGGTGAAAGAGTAGGACCTGTTGAATTGGAAGAGGTTGAAGTCCTATTTGGAAAAGGAAAGCTTACACCTGATAGCTATGTTTGGACTAAAGGATTTGATAATTGGAAACTTATTTCAGAAGCAACTGAGCTAGGACACTTATTAAATAAGCGTGTAATGGATGAACTTCCTCCAGAGCTCGATATGCCTCCTGTCATTGATGATCAGCACGTCGTTCTTTATTCATGGGATGATATCAAAGATGATGAAAAAATAATTACGATTAAAATTGGTCTTGATCGAGGAATGGAAGAAGTTGAGTATGGGCCGTTTAGTGTAATTGATTTACAAAAGGCTTATCAGCAAAATCGTATTAATGAAAAAACTCTTGCCTATATTCCTGGTGAAAACGAATGGGTTTTCTTAGCAGAAACACCAATTGCTAAGAAGGTAATGGGGACTGTTCCTCCATTAATTACAGATGATGAAAGAAGATTAAATCAAAGAAAGCCATTTGTTGCTCGTATGTTCTTTCATGATTCTCAACAGGTATTTGAAGGAGTTTGTCGCGATATCTCAATCGGTGGTATGCAAGTTCTCGTTTCGAATTTTCCATTTAATGTAGGTGATGAGGTCACATTAAATGTTCACCCTGAAAATACTGATTACCACTTTATTGCCTCGGGCCTAGTAGTAAGACATCTTAATGAGAACCAAGGTTTTGCTCTCCGATTTGTTAATCTCTCAGACGAAGCTGAAAGCTCGATTAAAAGCTATATCGGTTAATTTAAGATGGATACTTCGATCTATATTCGTGAGTATCATTCAGGTAATGAGGAAGCAAAAACCCTCATTCTTTTTCATGATATTGGCGGAGGCCACTATACTTACGATAGTTTAATTCCCTTGCTTGTGGAAGAAGGGGTGAATGTTGTTTGTTTTGATTATATTGGCCATGGCCTAAGTTCTGGCACACGTGGACACTTTGAAAGTATTAATCACGTTAAGAATTTTTTAAATGAACTATATCAACATAGTAAACTTGCGCAAGGTGAGGAGATTTATACTCTGGCCGTTAATCAAGGTGCATTGATCTCTCTTTTTTATTCCACGCTATTTGATAATGTAAAAGGTAATATATTCTTAAATCCTAAAATTAGAACTGAATATAATAAGAACTTAAAAAATGAATTAATATCTAAAATACCATGGCAACCAAATTTCTTGTCACGCTCTCATATTAAGCTATCAAAGCAAAGCAATGACTTAACAGCCAATAACTTTGTAACAAAGAAGACTCTAGTTGTTCTTAACCAAATCTTGAAAAAAGTTCAATTGAACGTCTATTTCATGCAATGTCGAAACTTAATCTTTAGTAGTAATAAAGACAGTATTATCTTTGAGACAATTATGAGTGAATTTAGAGAAGAGGTCGAAATCCCTGAGTTTAATTCTGTAAAGACCATAAAAAAACAAGACATTATTTTCAAAGAAACTTATAATTGGATACATGAAAACTAAAATTTTAGCTCTTTTTGCCCTGGTTTTATTAACTTCTTGCGGAAATATGACAAAGAACTTTGTCAAAGGCGGAGAATCTATTATCAAGGGTGGTACTGCTGGTGGTAAGCCTTGGAATGATCCTTTGAAGTTTCAACGCCTCTCTTGGTATTCAGAGCTTAATTTAATGTATGATGTTTTCTTAACTAAAATCGAGCCAAGCTCTCCGTTTTGGCAATGGTTTTCTGAAGGTGAGTCAAGACGCCTTAAAGAGTGTAAGGATGTCTATGTTGCTATCACATTTAGTTTAGACTCTGACCGAATTTCTCATGCAATGTTTTATAATCAAGTTTTATCGAAAGAGCTTCAACCTGTCGTAACTAATGACTTTGATCTTGCCATTGCAAACCATCCAGATTTCAATAAATTCTTTTTGTCGTTATACAAGAGTAAAACACTTTGTGCTACATCTGATATCGGTGACTTAAAGATTCATTTTCCAAATTATAGAGTGAAAACTCTGCATTTTTAGTCAAAAACTTATCTAAAGTTTGCACTCTGAAGTTCCGATAAAAATTCGAGGAGCTTTAGTAATGAGTGAAGAAAAGAAATTTGATAGATTTGGTCGATACCTTATTCTAGATCACCTAGTTGATGGTGGTATGGCCAAAATTTGTCGAGCTCGCTTTCTGGGGGAGCAAGCCGATAAAATTGTAGCAATCAAAATGGTTCAGCCACAATTTTCATCTGACGAAGCATTTCAAACTATGTTCATGGATGAGATTAAGACGACATTTGGATTATTACATCCAAATATCGTTCAGACCTATGACTATGGTTTTCATAATGGTCAGCTTTTTGTTGCGATGGAATATTGTGATGGTAGAAACTTAAAGCAATATATCGATAAACTTAAAGAACATAACTATGTCTTTCCTGTTGAAATCTCAGCTTTTATTACGATTCAAGCAGCCCAAGGCCTTCACTACGCTCACACATTCACTGATAAACTAACAGGGAAACCTGCAAATATTATTCACCGTGATATTTCACCTCATAATATCATGTTAACTTTTGATGGCTCAGTAAAGGTAATCGACTTTGGTATTGCAAAGTCTGAAACTAACTCTGAAGCGACTCAGGCGGGAACTATTAAAGGTAAGTTATCATACCTTGCTCCTGAATACTTAGATGGTTTAGATCTTGATCCACGTTACGATCTATTTGCTACAGCAATTACATTATGGGAAATGCTATGTTCTAGAAAGCTTTTCAAAGCTTCAAATGATCTAGCGGTATTAAAGAAGATTCAAGAATGTAAAATTCCTGTACCTTCATCAATTAACCCAATGGTTCCAAAAGAACTTGATAAGATTATTTTAAAGGCCCT
Organism: Halobacteriovorax sp. DA5; assembly: GCF_002903145.1. NCBI lineage: Bacteria > Pseudomonadati > Bdellovibrionota > Bacteriovoracia > Bacteriovoracales > Halobacteriovoraceae > Halobacteriovorax > Halobacteriovorax sp. DA5. The sequence goes on from NZ_PPDJ01000009.1 coordinate 281,920, forward strand.
TCATAAAGATCGTAACAAGCGTTACCAATCTCTTGAAGAGTTTGCTCGAGCTTTAAATAAGTTCTTATACTCAACTTATCCAGACTTCAACTCTTCAGATCTTTCATACTTTGCTAAAGAGTTATTCAAAGATGAGATTAAAGTTGACCGTGAAAGAATGTATGAATTTGGTCAGATTGAGCTTGGCCCATATATTAAAGATTATAAAAATGAAACAGAAGGTAAGCCTTATAGTAGTGATGATAGTGTTGATGCAACTCAACCATCTGTAGCTAAGAAGAGAAAAGAAAAAGAGGCACTTTTTGAACTTGATATTGATGAACAAACAGATATTCAAGTAGAAGGTTCATTACCTAAACTTGATATGGCCTCAAAGTCATCAAAAACAAAAATTAATAAGATTGATATTCGCTCTAATAAGACTAGTGCTAGTACTAAGATCAAGCGAATTAAGAAAAAGAAGAAAGTTGAAGCAAAGAAAAAGAACTACTTCATTCATGTTGCCTCTGTGGCAGCAATTGCTGCTGGAGTTTACTTTGCTAAGGATCATATTCCTTTCTTGAAAAATTCATCAACAACTCCAACTGAGGTTGCAACGACAGTAGAGCCAAAGGCTAAAACAAAGCGTGAGCCTACAAGTAACCAGCGTGGAACGATAACGCTTAAGAACTTCAGTCGAAATAAAGATAAACTTTATATCAATGGATCTGAACAAAGTGTTGATGTTTTAAATCGTATAAAAGTAAATGCAAATGAACTATTAACTGTTCGTGTAGAGAAGACAGGGCGTGAGCACTTCATTGTCCAAGATATTTCAATTCAGGATGGAGAGTCTCGTAATATTCAAGTTGAATCGATGCCAAAAGCATACTTTGGATATCTGCAAACAAGTTCTGCTTGTTTAAAGGGAACGATCAGTTTTGAACTTTTTGGAGAGCAAAGAGAAGAGAGATTACCTATCCGCTTTGTTCCAGGGATTCCATTTGCAACTGGAATAAGTCCACAAGGTGATAGTGTTCCAAAGGAATATGAAGTCATTATTAAGGATGCAAAGAGCTCTGTACCACATAAGGTAAGTTTCGAAATTCAAAATTCCAAGGTCGTCGATCTTTGTAAATTATTATAAAAAAAAAGCCCGCTTAGCGGGCCTTTTTTATCTTGATAATGCTTTAATTAGTGTTGCAAGAACTGACTCTTGAAGCTTTGTTATTTGACCAATATTGGCCATAATAATAAATGGACTCTTTAGAATATTTCCACAAATAGTTAATTCACCCTTTTCTTCACTGTACTCTACAATTTGAAAAGCATTTACGAATTCTTCTTCAAAGTGTTTCATTAACTTTGCTTCAAACTCTTTTCCCTTAACTGGGTTTGGTTTTTTGTCCCCATCAATCGTTATGTGAACGAGTGCCTTTTTATCGCTATTTTTTGAAACGTCTTCGATATCATTATAGATAAGCTTTAGATTATTAGCACCTAGGTTGATTTTGAAAATATGCCACAGTTCTTCGAAAAAGGCAGTTCTATCATTTGGCCATAGAGCTTTTAGGTGATCCACTACTTCGAATAGCTCTTCTAGTAGAACAATATTATTTTGCAAAATCCAGTTACTTGAAATCTTATCAAATACTTGTTTTAGTTTATCGTTTGATTCTGCTTCAAATTGTTCAGAGCTTTCAAAAAAATTATTTCCTTCATGTAGTGGTGTGTACTTTGATTCTTTCTTTAGAAAGTTATGGACAACCTCTTCTTCTAATAATTCAGGAGAATAAAAGATGCAGTCAAATTTCTCTTCAGATACTTCTGACACGTCAGCAATCTTGCTTTTTGTGTTGCTATTTAAATCTCTGATAATAATTTGATTCTGATTTTTAATAAAACCAATCTGGCGTTGCATTATGTCCCCTCTGTGTGTCCTATTGCAAAATATTATCGAATTAGTCGAGCATACGTCAATCTTCTAGGCCCTCGAGGATATTGTTTGTCGCTGTTTTTGACGAAATAGGGGAATAAAAGAGCATGGGGATGTTGGAATTTGAACTCGATGATATAATTAACATATGTTGTCATTAAAATTGATGATTGGCCTATGTCCGATCTTATTATTTTCAACAAATAGTATTGCTCAGGATGCCTGGCTTCTCGATGATTTTTATACACAAGGTAGCAAAAAGGAAGAGAAGAAGAGAGCTAAAACTCATTACAAGAAAGATTCCGCACTTTACCAAATTGATATAAATGGCGACATTGTAAGAGAGTATATTGGAACCTCAATTGTTGATGGTATCCCGACTTTACAGATTTATGATGTTCAAAAAAGATTAATTTTTAGTTATCGATTTCCAATTTCAGGATTTAATTCTCACATCTATCGAATTAAAAGAAGAAAGATTTCAGAAAATAAAACAGCAACACTCTTCTACCAATTTAATGGTAATACTAACTATATCAATACATATGGTTCTTCCAATTTATGGGGTATCGTAGTTGAGAATGGAAAGTTAGATAATATTAAAATTCATAACTTCGGACAAATTTGGCAAGAGAACAAAGATAATTATGGCCTTTATAAGAGGGCGCATTTAGTTAACTTTATGGATGTTAATAATGATGGACAACTAGATGTCGTTATCTCTAGTGGTTCAGTCTATAAGGCTTACTCCCATGTTAATGGGAGTAAGTGGTCTCAAACATATAAAAAATAAATTGGTTCTTTTTTAGGATATTTACGAAGCTTTCTTAACTTCGTCTTTCTCTTTTGTACTTCTCTTATCTGAGAGGTGAGTTACATTAGAATGATCAGTAGTCTCTTCGCGCTTTAGGTTATTAGCGTAAGAATCTTTGTTCGCTCTGAAGAATGTATAAGCACTAACTGCAATTGGAAGTAGAATAAAGAAAAGGTAAAGTAAGCTTTCTGAGGCATTACTTTCTGTATAACTTTCTACTTTTAAAAGTTCTGGGCTATGTACTCTTTCTGTTTTTGCTGTAGAGGGTTTTCTCGTTGGAGAGAAGTCATATCCTTTTGCTTTTGAAGGTTCAACTTCTTTATATTCTTCGATTGAAGAAGTATATGTATCTTCTACCGCTGGTTTTCTTGCAAAAGAAAATTGTGACGATAAATACATTAATGAAATTGCGATAATTAACTTACTCATTATTTTCTCCATCCTAGAAGTGACCAGGGCCACCTTAGTATTTTACCACCATTTTAAAAGCAGTTTGAGATGGTAATCTTTGACCATCAGCTAATCATACTTATCGGCTAACTTTTGTAGGTACTTAAAATTGCGGAAAAAAAAAGAATGAACAAACTAAAATTCAGGGATTTATAACCGATGAATATATGTAGGAATCGATGAAAAGAAGAGAAAGGGAGTCAGGTATTCGTACCTGAATAGCAAATGAAAAAATATATGAACGCCGTTAGGTTCGATCCTGACAAAATTGAAAAAGACTTTCTTGAATTTTGTAAGACATTTGTACTTCGCTTAATTGCCTCAATTTTTTTATTTAAAAAGAGAAAGGGAGAAGTACTGGCCGGTGCAACAACTTTCTTTACGATCTTAAGTTTTGGCCCGGCGATCATGATTCTTATCTCAATTATTGGTGCTTATCTAGGTGATAGTGATACGGCAAAAGAACATATCATTTCAATGATCTTTTCAAATTTTCCACAGATTGATACTTCTGTCTTAAATGCTATTAAGCATCTAGTAGAAGAGCAGGTAAAGGGCTCATTTGTGGACTGGCATCAGCTTGGTCTTTGGTTCTTTGCTTGTTTAGGTATTAGTACTTCATTTATTTTTGGAATTAATACTCTTTCAAAAGTGGATATTGACGGGGGAATGATTCAAGATGATCTAAGATCTGCTATTTTTGGTGTTGTCTTAGCTCTCTTTTTTCTAATCGTTTCATTTTTGATGGAAAAGAATGTGATTGTTGGTTTGTTATCAAATGTAACAAAACACTCAAATGAGCTTTATTATCTTATTGAATTACTCTTGTTACCATTTACAATTACAATCTTTGCTCTTGTATATAAAGTCTCAGCACAAATCAAGGTTAGCTATAAAGATGCGCTCTGTGGTGCTTGCGTATTTGTTATGTGCTTCTTCATCGGCAAATCGACTTATTGGGTTTATCTTAAGTATTTTAAAGATGATTTAGTTAGTGACTACGGAAGTTTTTATAACCTACTCGTAGCAATGATTTGGGTTTATTATATTATATGTTCCTTCTATTTAGGGGCCTGTTATACTTATGTGCCTAAGATTAAGATTTTCGATGGCAAGAAAAGAGGTAAGCGTTGATTAAAGAAGATGTCATTCTATTGATGTGCCATGAAATATGTGAGGATTTACATATTGATAAGGTACTTCGAAAGAATTTCTTTGCTTATTTCTATTCATGGTCTTTTAGCTCCTATAATCAAGTTGAAAAAATTATTAATGAAATTGATGAAGATCAATCCTTTTACAATCGATGGAAAAGCTCATTCAAATATATCAATGCTAAGTTTACTTATGAGGAAAAGAAGCAGATTTTCTTTCGCCTTTTTGACGTATTTAGTACGAAGATTAGAAATAAGAAAGCGCCAAATGTATTACGTGAAGCTTATGAACATCTAGAGATTAAAGAAGAAGATCTTGAATATATCAGAGATGGATTTTATCGTACCCATTACTTTAATAGAGCAGGACTTAGAGATTACTCAAATGCCTTATTGTTCTCATTAATGATCTCATATTCTAATGATGGTGTTTTGGATCAAGCTGAATTTGAAAGCCTTCGAAATATTTTACGTCACATTAGTGGACACATGCCAAAGGTTCCAATCCATTCATTTGATATTAAGAATGTTTTGGCAGTAAATGCATATTCTAAAAATGAAATTCTAAAGATGCGTAATGAAGTCATTGCCGCTGTAAAGTCTGATGGCGAAGTAAATAAAAAGGAAATTGCAGCTGTTAAATCAGTTATTAAGAAGATGCATCTCGGTGAGTTTCACGACGATAGCTGGAAATTTGTTTCTCCATTTATTTCTTTGATTGTCCTTCTCGCAGATCACGAATTAACTGAAAAAGAAGAAGAGTGGTTTTTTGATAACTACGATGCGAACTTCGTCGTTAATAATATAGAACAGGTATTTTGGCTCTTTAGTGTCCTTATTCAAGTACCAACTGTCTTTAAGAAAAATCGTAAATTTATACGTAAAATATGGCACGAAGAGAAACCGCTTTACGATATGGCCAATATGCTCTTTCTAACTTTTGCGAAACACTTCTTAAGATTAGATGAGAATAGACTGACGACTTTTTCTGATTTTATTAAATCTGGAAGAAAGAAAGGGATTGTTGAGGGTATCGATGAAATCTTATCAGGTAAGGTCGTAGAAGAAGAGATTCTACTGATAATTAATCTTGTTTTAAATGATCGTTATGACCTTGAAAAAATCAATGGCTTTTTAAATAAGAAGTACATTGAAAGGGTTTTCAAAGGTATTAAGAAAGAAGATTCAAAGCTTAAGTATCTTGCAATTTGCCATATCTTATTTGCTGATGAAGCTATTGATGGGAATGAGTACAAGGCCCTTTGGGAAGCATTTGCTACATCGCGATTAAACCCTCAGATGCTCCAATCTGTTATTTATGATTACTCGATCAGTAGAATGAAGGTATATAAAATGGATGATTACCATGAGTACTTAAACTCGGGGAAATTCTATCGAGCTATCTAAGGCTTTTGTTAAATAATCTCATTTTAAAATCTACACCCATAATTTCCATAGGCTTAAGATCAATCCAAATATTGTCACCAGATAGTGGCTCACTTGAAAAGATTAGATGGTTTACAAAACTTGTCTTAGTTGGTGCCTCACATTCTGGGGAAAAACTACTGCAGGTATCTCGATCGAGACATTTGTTCTTATATGTAGAATAGTAAAGCTTTTTACCACCATTAAAGGCAAGCATAAGGTTTCCATTTGTTAAGATAAATGAAATGAAGTTATCTGTTGGTGGAGCTTTTGGATCAAAGTTCAATTCGCCAATAATTTCAATAAGCTCATCAATTGCACTGTTGATAATATTTGTGACAAATTCGATATCAATTTCTTCTTCACTTAAGTTGATCTCTTTTGAGATCTTTGAAAGGAGAAAGTAGAAGAGAACCTCACTGTCAGTTGTCCCTAAAATAAATTTTTGAAAATACTCTGGGATATGTGAAAGAATCTTGTCACGACACTCATCAAAATTTTTAATATTTCCATTGTGTGCGAAGGTCCAATGCCCATATTGAAATGGGTGAGTGTTAAGAATATTAGTCTCTCCAATGGTGGCCTTTCGAATATGTCCAAGTACGGTTTGTGATGAAACTACACCAGAAACCTTTTTGAAAATCTTATCTTCTAGTGCAGCACAAGTAGATTTGATAATATGCGGTGAGTTTCTTACATAGTAGGCAACGCCCCAACCATGTGGGTGTTCTCGACTTTGTACCTCAAGGGCATTGTCAGCCTGAACAAGGCTTTGGTGAACTTGACTTAATATAACTGATCTAAATCCAAATAATCGACACATAGAAAAAATTCCTTCTATGTGTCTGATCGGATTTATCTAATAAAATTTAAAGTTGAACGAACATTTCTTTTAATAGACTCAATTTTTTCCTCTTCAGAGAAATTGCAGACCTTTTCTTTCATGAGTTTGATAAAAGAAGACTGGGCAACAAGAGAAATAATGATGATATTATGCATGATATTTCTAGCGGCCCAGATGAGCTTTTCTTCATCACCAGAATAATTAATTTCTTTCTGAATCAGTTCCATTAAAACATGTGTCCCAGGAGGCCCCATTGGTTCCTCTAGGCATGTTGGAGGCATAATTGCTTCATCCAGTGGAAGTGTATTCATAAGAAAGAGTTTCATGGAATTAAAGAAAGTATTACTTTCATCCATGAAGTATTTGTAGATTTCAATGGCCAGGTCTTCAGTTGAAGAAATCTGTCCTTTGATCTCGTCTAGCTTATCACGCATACGTAAAACGTTTTCATTTAATACTTCTGCATAAAGTCCAGCTTTTGATTTAAAGTGGTAATTTATTGCAGAAACATTCGCATCTGCTTCCTTTGCAATGTCACGAATTGAAGTATTATCATAACCGCGGTCGGCAAAAAGCCGACTCGCAGTTGCTAAAATTAAATCTCTAGTTGTCTTGCTCATTATACTTCTACCTCTTTCGTCTCTACGATCTCAGCAGGAGCTTCTTCATTATTTGATTGAGCCGTATTTCCTTTCTTGAAAATCTTATTCGAAATTCTATCCGTAAACTCAACAAAGTCTTCAATAATTGCGTAAGCACATGGAATGAAGATAAGAGTCATAATTGTTCCCGAAGTTAGACCCCATGCCATCGACATCGTCATTGGAACAAGCATGGCATCTGAACCACCAATTCCGTAAGCTGTCGGTAATAGTCCCGATACAGTCGTAAGAGAAGTAACAAGTACAGCTCTTAAACGTAAGCCAGAAGCTTTAACAAGAATTTCATTTAAACTAAGTTTTCCTTCTGCTCTTAACTCATCAATGAAGCTGATTAGAACAATACCTGAGTTTACGATAATCCCAGCTAGACCAATAATACCAATTAAGGCAAGGAAGCTGATTGGACGTGAACGATCAGGGTAACCACTAAGGATTGGCGTCGCAAAGGCAATTGAGAAACCAATAAATCCAAGAGGGATTGTCATCATAATGATCATTGGACGAAGAAAACTCTTAAACAGGAATACAAGAATTGCAAAAATAGCAATAATTGCAAGGACACCTGCTTGAGCGAGTGACTCCAGTGATTCTTTCGTACTTTCTGCGGCACCACCAAAGCGTAGTGAAACACCTGGATATTTAGCTGAAACCTTATCAAAGATCTGCTTTAGCTTGATATTTGCCATTGCAGATGTCGCATTAATATTATCAACAGAGCCAATTAGTGTTTTAGACCTTTTGAAGTCATAACGCTTAACATTTGGAGTACCATTCTCTTTACGAATTTTGGCAAATGACTTTAGTGGAATAAGGTTTCCACGATTATCCATAACTTGAATGTTAAGGATATCATTTGGTTTACCTCTAAGTGCTTTCTTAAAGCGTACTTCAAGGTCTACATCCTTATTATCTAATGTAACAGTACTTGCAATACTTCCTGCGATAGCTGCTCTAATGGCCGTACCAATTTGAGAAGCGGATACACCTAGCTGATCTGCACGAACATAGTCGATATCTACGTAAACTTCTTCATCACCGTATACATCATCAGTTTTTAGATCAAGAATTCCATCGATCTTTCCTAGCTCTCCTGAAATCTCACCAATGATTGCATCAAGTTGATCAAAACTATTTGCTCTGAATGTACCTTGAATATCTTCACCAACAGGTGGACCGTTAACTTGAGATTCAAATGTTAATGACTTAAGTCCTTCAACTTTAATTTCACGAAGTTTCTTAAGCATCTGCGTTTCAGCAATATTAAATTTTGCATAATCATTTACGTAAATGAATAGTAGACCTACGTTATTACCTTCTTTATCTTTTGGATCAGAGAAACCAATAGCAGCTTTCCCCGAGAAACCAACGATATGCTTAGCTTGGTCACCGATCTTTTCTTTGATCTTACGACTTACTTCAAGCATATATTCTTCTGTCTTCTCAACAGGAGTTCCTCTTTTAGCTTCAAAGCGAGAAAGGTAAATTTCTGTTTGATCTGCTGGAAAGAGAATAAATTTATTACCAACGGCCATGAAAACAAGTGAGCCGATAATAATAGTTGTAAAGAAAAATGCTGAAATATAGCGGTGTCTAATCGCGATAGTCATTAACGATTCAAATTTTGCTTGAAACTTAGTAAACCAGTCTGCTTTCTTTTCTGTACCAGTCTTCTTTGCTGAACCTGAGTACTTTGCAAGTCTCATTGGAAGTAAGAAGAATGATTCAACTAATGAAAGAATCAGAGAAACAGTTACGATGATTGGAATCGCCATAATAAATTGTCCCATGATTCCTTTCGTTACTAGCATTGGGATGAAGGCCGCAATCGTTGTCATCGCTGTTCCCGTAATTGGAAGCCAAAGAGACTTAACACTTGAAAGGGCTGCTTCTTTAGCACTATATCCTTCTTCATTCATTAGACGAGTGAAGTTTTCACTGATAACAACACTGTTATCAACAAGCATACCTAGAGCAATAACTAGCGCTAGAACTGTCATCGCATTTAGTGTCAGTCCATAATCTGGCATAAACCCAAGAGTACCGAATACAGCAAGTGGTAGAGACATACTTGCTAGAAGTCCAATACGTCCAGGAAGAAAGATAAATAAGAAGAAGATTACAAGCAGTAGACCTGAAACTGCGTTGGAAGCTAGTACTTCAAGCTTGTTAACAACTTTTAATTCTTCGTTGTTGTATACATAGAACTTGTACTCAGGATAGCGTTTTTCAAACTTCTCCATGTGAGCTTTAATCTCTTCAACCATCGCGATTGTGTCTTCACCTGATTTTTTAGAGATTGTGATAAGAGTCGCTTCTTCACCATTGTATGAAGTGATTACTTTCTTTTCTTCTTTTCCATCGATTACTTGAGCAACATCTTCTAAAAAGATATTTGCCCCAGAAAAGTTCGAACGAATAAGAATATTTTTAAGCTCTTCAACATTTCTAACTTTTGCTTCAATACGAACAAGTTTTTGGTCATTGTCAGTTTTAAGTGTACCACCTGGAACGTTTACATTTCTAAGACGTAGTTTATTTAAAACTTCGTCGATACCAATGTGTTGTCTTTCAAGTTTTTGAAGATCAAGAATGATTTCAAATTTTCTCTTTGCAAAGCCATCAAGTGTTACGCCTTTTACGGCCTTGATATCTTCAATATCTTCTTTAAGAATATCTGCTACTTCATCTCTTTCTCTTACGTTGTTTGGTCCAACAAGAGCAATTTGATAAACTGGAATTTCATCCGAAGCAATTTCTTGGAAGAGCGGTGCATCTTGTAGATCTTGTGGAAGATCAGATACACGATCGACTGCCTTTTGTAGATCACTCATTACATCATCAACACTGTCAACATTATCCATATCAACGCGGATGATAATTTTAGATAAACCTGCTTGAGAAGTTGACTTAACGTCCTTTACTCCAGAAACAGTTCTAATTTCATCTTCAATCGGTTTTGTAATTTTAATTTCAATATCATTTGCTGAAGCACCATCATAAATTGTCGTTACGACTGCTGTAGCAAAAGAAACTGTTGGGTATGATTCTGATGTCATTTTGTTTAATCCCATTAATCCATAGATTAAAAGGAAAAACGTAACAACGATCGTAAACTTATGATTCTCTATAAAGAATTTTGATAATTGATTCATAGCTTAACTCTTCTATTTAACTTACACGGTGTTTGGTTGAAAACTGTGAAGTAATTGATAATAGTTTCTATTACTTGATACTTTGTACTAACTTCATCAAGATTTGAGTTTAAAAGTTGGTTCTCATCGATCAAGAGGTCTTGTGATGTAACACGGGCCTGTTTAAACTTTCTCTTAGAGTCTTTTAATGTTTCTCTTAGGTGAACTTCATTTCTTTTTTGAGCTCTAATAACATTTTGTAGTGTTAGTACTGATCGAAGTGTTTGTGCATGGAACGCATCGAGCTTTCCTTTCACTTCTTGTGCTTGAGCAAGGTTTTGACGTTTGATAATTTTGTCTTGAATCTCTCTTGTCTTATCCTTTTCTCCACCAATCGGCATAGTCCATTGAATACCAACTGAAAAACGGTTATCACCATTGTCAGTCATTTCTTGAAAACTATTTGAGTAACTATACTCTTTTCCAACAACTTCAAATTGAGTCGTTAGTTTTAGATCCGATTTGTCGTAGTTATTATTAACTTTTTGAGAAAGTTCTAAGTCTTTTTGAAGTAGTCCAAGAACTTCATCATATTCAGTATACTCAAGTGGTAGGGAAGACGAGTGTTGAGCAATAGTTTGAGTACAACCCATAACTTCTTCAACCGTACTATCAAGATCATAAGATTCTAATTGTACTGTCTTACCACCTAGCTTTTCAGGAAAGAGAGACTTAAGTGTTTTAAGTAATTCATTTCTTTCAAACTCAAGTAGATATAGCTGGCCATTACGAGCTTCAACCTGAGAGCTAATACGTGAAAGATCACCTTTGTCAGCGATATTACTGCGGTATCTCTTCTTTGTGTCTTTTTCTAGCTCTTTTGTTGTTTTTAGAAGTGCCTTAGCAATCTTAGTTGATTCGTTATTTGCTACAATTTTCCAATATAGCTTTCTTACTTCCTGAATAAATGCATGTGAAGAAATTGTTCTTTGTCTCTTTGCAATCTCTTCTTGAACCATAAGGCTTGCGTCCTGTGCTCTTGAAGTTGAACCTAGGAAATCCTTGTAGATATCTAAAGCTAAGAATGCACCTGCAGAAGAAGTCGTTCCATCTTTTACGAAATTATTTGAGTATTGATTTGCATTAACCAAGACTCCGTAAGAAAGACCGTATTTAGAATTCTTACTTAATTTCATTTGGAAATCTGCTAGTGGAGAGGTTACCGGAATAAACTGTGCAAAAGATTTCTCTTTCGTTTCTTGATAATTAGCTTGAGCATCTAATTCGAAACCAAAGTTTTCATCATACTTTGCTCTTTCTTGTTTCTTGGCAAGTTCCTCTAATGAGATCCTTAATTGATTAAAGTTTTCTTCCTCGGCCCAGGCAATGAGCTTATCCTCACTGAGCAGGACAGGAAGGGAATTGGCCCAACTAAATGAAGTGCCAGTAATCAGTACCATGAGGACTGAGAAGTTGAGTCCGTGGCGTAAGTACTCTTTCATAATAAAATTACTCCCTTATATATTCAAACAATTGTTTGATTCAAACGCTTGTTTGAAATTTACTATAATTTGGTTTAACTGCCAAACACTTTTATGGCCGAACATTTTCACTTTATAAATGAACATTGTTGCCTAGCGATAAGCTTAAGTTGAGCTTTAGAATATAATAGTGATAGAGAGTTAGCCGTGACCAGGAGGTCGAGCTGAATTATCCGCAAAGAGCCCTTGAAACTTTAAAGAAATACTCACAATTAAATGAGTTTAGAGAGTTTTATATTTCTGTCTATAAGCGCCTACAAAAGAGGGCTGGCCCTATTGAGAGGGTTCAGCTTTCTCATGAAATCATTGATCATTATACGAATGAAGCTAAGTCAGATCCTGTTGCCGCAGCAATGATTTCTTGTCGGAAGGGTTGCTCTGCCTGTTGCCATACTCAAGTATCCGTAAATAAAGATGAGGCGGAGCTGTTGGCCTCGCGAATTTTGGAAGATGGAATAAGGGTTGATGTTGAATTACTGGCGATCCAATATGCTGCTGGAAATGATTCTGCTGCTTGGTTTTCAATTCCTTATAAGCAAAGGGGCTGTGTATTCTTAGATGATAAGGGTACTTGCCGTGTTTACTCAGATCGACCTAGTGTGTGTCGCACGAATTATGTCATAAGTGATGCAAAACATTGTGATACATCAAATGGTGAGTTTGCTACGATTAGAATCCTCAAGACTAGTAAGGCCGATTTTGTAACGATGGCGGCTTTTAATCTCAGTTCGCAAGGTGGCGCATTACCTCAAATGCTTGTTGAGTCTCTAAATAAATTAGGGGAACAAAAATTATCTAAATCAATGAAGAAGAACTTCAAGAAGAATAGCTTTAAAAGGCTAAAAGAGCTTTTCATTAGTGGTGCGATGTAATAAAAATATTTCATGCACTGTCCATTATGTCATAGTAACTCAATTCATTTATACGCGAATACTTTAGGTAGTGATTATTTTGAATGTAAGAATTGTTCTTACGTTTTTAAAGATCGTTCTAAATTGCTTAATAGTGAAATTGAAAAATCTCGCTACGATACTCATGAAAATAATTGTGAAGATCAAGGATATATTGATTTCTTGAATCGATTAATCCTGCCTTTAAGTGAAAGATTATCTGAAAATAGTCGTGGATTAGACTTTGGCTGTGGACCAGGGCCTACGATTTCTAAAGAAATGAAAAAGCGTGGGCATCATGTTGAAGACTACGACATTTACTATGCAAATAGACCTGAGCTTTTGGAAAAACAGTACGACTTTGTTACTTCTACAGAAGTGTGGGAGCATTTCTATGAGCCAGCAAAAGATATTAAGAAGTGCTGGGATCTTGTAAAACCAGGTGGTCACTTAGGAGTGATGACTTACTTTATCCCTGAAGAAAAAGAGAAGTTCTCTAACTGGTGGTATCTACGTGACGAGACTCATGTTGGTTTTTACAACGAAGAAGTCTTTCGATATATTGCTAAGGAACTTGGGGCGAGCTTAGAGATTTTAAGTCGCCAGGTTGTTATTCTAAAAAAGGATTTATGATGAAAGTTTACGGAATAAAAAATTGCGATACTGTAAAAAAAGCTCTTAAGTACCTTGATGCAAAGGGTGTATCGTACGAGTTTATTGATTATAAAAAAACACCACCAACAAAAGATGATTTAAAGAGATGGGATGAAGCTTTTGGAGAGCTTCCTGCTAATAAGCGTGGACCAACTTTTAGAAAAATTAAAGAAGAATTTGAAGGAGCAACAAAGGCAAAGCAAATTTCTCTTCTTGTTGAAAATTCATCTGCAATAAAAAGACCTATTCTAGAAAAAGGTAAGAAAACTCTAAGAGGATTCTCACAGGAAGAGTGGGATCAGTTATTCTAATATATGCTTAAAGATTTAAAAGACACAAATTCATATCGCATAAAGTGTATGGGCTGTTCAAGGCCCAAAACACTTTGTGTATGTAGCCTTATCAAAACATCTCAAATTCGCTCTAAGATTGTCATTCTTATTCATCCAATGGAAGCAAAGAAAGAGAAGCTGGGTACAGGTCGTATAACTCATACTGGATTAGCTAATAGTGAACTAATCATGGGGATTGATTTTACTAATGATAAGAAGGTGAATGATCTTTTAAGTGATGAAAGATATTATCCAATGGTTCTCTATCCAGGTGAAGATGCTCTTAATATTTCTGCACCTTCAAACAAAGACATTGAATTACTAAAGAATAAAATTCCGTTGATCTTTGTGATCGATGGGACTTGGCCATGTGCTAAGAAAATGATGAAGCTTTCAACAAATATCAATGAGCTTCCTCGAATTTCTTTTTCTTCTGATAAAGAATCAGCATTCCTCATTAAGCACCAGCCTCATAAGCAAGCACTTTCAACTGTTGAGTCTGTACACGTCCTAGTGAAAGAATTAGGTAAGTATGGAGTCGAGGAGCTTGATGGTAATGAGGATACGATGATTGATGCCTTTAAGGTTATGGTTCAAAAACAAATCGATATTGCCTCAGATCCTAATGTTCCCACTTATCGTGGACGTAAGATGGACAAGCAGAGGGTCGCTCTTGTGAGAGAGAAGAAAAACCGTTCATTTATTCTCAAATAACTCAATTTTTTGGCATTCCTAATCTTAGCTAAGTGGCTAATATTAAAGAGGATGCACTTAAGTTCCCGCTTTTTTAGGAACTCTTAAGGCCCTATAATAAAATATAAATTATTAAAGAGGGATTCTTATGAGAAGCTTAAACGTACTCAATAAATTATTAACGGCGACCATCATCTTCACGATGATTAATCTCAATATTGCAATTGATATCGAGCAAGCGCGCTTTAATATCACGGGCCAACAGGCGATGGCACAAAGTACACTTCCGAAAGAAGATCGTTCGATGTCAGGTGATGGTTCATTCAAATTAAAGAATGCACAAGAATCAGATAACGATAGTATGGCCCGCAAGCGTCAGCAAAATAGTGGGACCTATACGAAAGAAGAAGCAAGCGGTGGACTTGGAATTTTCAACAATCAACTTTTTGCTCCTCTTATTATGCTTACGATTGCATTCTTAGTTTCAAAAATCTGGTTATTCTTTAAACCAAGTAAGCCTTATGATGTTTATGCTGCCGCTTTAGGTGCAGGTATTTTATTAGTGAATGAACTAATGAGTGCCTTCAAACAAAATACTTCTCTTAAAGACCGAAAAGATCGAATTGAATATGAAGGACTTGATGAAGATGGACAAGTTGATGTTTCACAAAAACAAATGCTTGAAGAAGAGAAAGCGGCCCTAGAGGAAATCAAGGGGACAGCAGAAGATAAGTCAAAATATCAAAAAGCAGCTGCTGCGGCATTTGCCGTAGCATCTGGTATCGCATTTGTTCAAGGAAATGGAGAATTAGTTCAAGCACAGGCATGTGCTGCTGCTGTCAATGCGAGAGCTAAAACAATTATGGCCCTAGAAGGTGGTGCAGCTGCGTGTTTTAATACAACAGCGGCAGGAGCTAAAGCTCCGATGACTGCATGTGAAGCGACGGCCGTAACAACAGAGAACATTGAAGCCTTAAAATTACAACCAGGTGAATCAGCTACTCAGTACACTCTTTTAACTGAGCTAATTACGGTGAAAGAATCAAGTAAGCAGACATGTACATTGGGTGGAGACACATACGCAGCAACTCAAATAAAAGAATGTGAGGCCAAGATTAAGGCAACGACAAAAGCTGCCGCAGCGACTGGTCCTGGTGCAGCAGCGGCTGCAGCTCTTCTTGTTAAGTTAAATGCTGCTTATGCTACGATTCAAACAGCAAATGGAGCACTTGTAGGAACAAAAGCAACTCTTGAGTCAGCTTGTTTAATGCATACAAAAGAGACGGTAAAGAACTCAGGTCAATCGAAAGGGATTGATAAGGTATCAGAAGCTAAACCAAGCGCAAAAGCTGGTTTCTACGCATCTCTTCTTTCCTTATTAATTAGTAAAGCTCAAGCCGGTAACTATGGAAGTCTAATTGGTGCCCTTGGTGGATTAATTGCTGCTTATAAATTACCTGTAGGTACTGCAATGGATACGTTTATGCTTTCAAGTATAAAAAGAGGGACTCTTTGGATTGCAATGAGTGGTACTTCTCTAGCTTCAGCAAAAGCAATGGAGAGTGAAGCGGATGCGATACAAAAGAATATTGATAAGATCGATGCTATCTTAGCAAAGTTTAGATCTGCTGATTCTGTGACTAGTGCTCAAGCAAAGACTCTACAAAAGAAAACGACAATGCTAAGTGCTTATACTCCTCAGCAAATTGGTGAACAAGTTGAATGTATTGGTGGTCTTCCAAAAATCGCGACTAATAACGGTTCAAAGGCGTGTCCAAACGCTAAAAAGTATATTGTAAGTGGAACAGATAAGTTAAATGCTGCTGGATTTAGTATGCCTGATAGCTTAGTGGGATCACTTGTAAATGCTGCAAACGGTATTCAAGATACTTCATCTGTTTCTCCAACAACGCAAGAGGCTTTTGATGCTCTTGGTTCATCTGCCAACGCTCTAAATAAGAAAGCAAATGCAGTTATGAAGAAAACACTAGAGCGTGCACAGAAGGCGAATAAGAAGAAGCCAGTTGCTAAGAACTTATTAGCTTCTTTTGGAAGAAAGTTTGGAGGCTTAAATAAGAGAGCAGGTGGAACAGGTGGCCTGATGTCTGCACTTCCATATCTTTCTCAACCAAACCAAGGTTCTAGCTTTGGTAATGATGTTGAAGAGGAAGAGCTACAAGATGGGCTAGCAGTTGATGCAAAAGGTGGGAAAGGTCTTGATGCAGCTGGCGCGGCCAATAATGGTGGTTTTAAATTTGACTTTGGAGAGGGAGCTGCAGATCAATATGCGCTTCAGAAGAATTCTGAATTTGCTGCCAATGCTGATGCCGTTGCTGCAATGGAAGAAGATGGTGAAGGTGAAATTATTGAAGATTCAAATGTCGATATTTGGCAGGCAATCTCTGTTCGTTATAAGAAAACAGCTTACGATAGATTATTAAAGCGAATTGAATAAGGCTAGAGGTCAATTTTTTTGATTCGCTTATCAATACCTAGATTTTTCTTACGATATTCTTCATCGAATTTCTTTGGACAATCGACTTCCTGATAAGAAAACAATTTCGTATCTTGGAAAAAGTAATGTGGTTTCTTTCCTTCATAAAACCATTGGGAATGAGACCACGAACTTACTTTGATTTCTGCTTCTTTACTCTTTTGATTAATAACGACATCATCCACTCTATAGATTGAGCTTGGAGAACGATTTGTTCCTGTGTAGCGATTATCTAATTCCTCTACACACGTATCAACATCATATGCCACATGATAGCTAGGTGAGCACGAAATAAAGAAAGAAATTGAAAGTAATGCTAGAGTGATTCGTTTCATGCACTACTTATCGTCAGCTCATGAAAATTCCTTTAACTGTCAAAGTTTCAATTAAGTAAATTTAATGGTTTAGACGATTAAATTAATTTAAATATCTTAAAAAGACACCCAGACCTAAATAAAAAGTGAAGTGAAACCCTAGCGATAGCAGATAGCCGCGATAGAAATATGAAATAAGATAGGCAAAGAGCACTCCTCCTGCAATTGACGGCAAGATAAAGTACAAGGCCTTAAGTCCAAATACATAGAATAGAGGCAGGTGGATTACTGCAAAGAATATCCCAAAATATTTTACACTATCTCTTCGATTATAGAATTTTAGATAATGTTCAATGAGAATATTGATTAGTAATTGCTGAAAAATAATATCTGCTGATTTTGAAACAAAAACATTCCAACTAAAAAGTGGAAAGATTATTTTCGAATTAATGATTTCAAATTTCTTAATAATTGAAATTGGAAAGATGTAGTTAATTGAAAGCGCCATGGCCAAGAAGACTATGATTACTAGCAAGTAAGACTTTACGTGATCTTTCGAAATTCGAATTGAATTCGTTAAGTAATTGAAGATCAGGGCACTTGCAATGAAGAATGCCGAAGTGGCGGCCCAACCTGAATCATAGTCAATTCCATACGGTTTAAAGACTAGATTAATAATACCCATGATTAGGATCCAAAAGCATCCCACGATAATAGTAAATTTAAGAGATTGTTGTTTCATAGAAAGTCGTCGAAATAAATGGCGCACTCGTCAGGATTCGAACCTGAGACCGTTCGCTTAGAAGGCGAATGCTCTATCCAGCTGAGCTACGAGTGCGTACAGTGACTTTGTGTTCAGTTAAAATAATGGCACTCGCCACATTTGTCAATATAAGATGTAAAAATGTTGAAGAGATGGTAAAGTTTATAGAAAGTTTACACAGTGGAATTCTATGTCAGATAACGTATTAAAAGCTAAAATCATTCGCTCTCACCAGCGCGACTTCGATTGTCTCATCGATGAAACAAAGGAAGTAGTGAAGGCGACGGCACTTGGTAATCTCCTAAAAAAAGGAGAAACTCTAGTTGTTGGCGATAATGTTTGTTTAGATACGATAGCTGAAACTGGTGAATATATCATCAAGGAGGCCATGCCTCGTAAAAATGAGATCTTTAGAATTCTAGTCAGAACGTCAAAAAGAAAAGTTACTGCGGCCAATTGTGACTACTTGGTTATTGTTTCATCAGCTGCTAAGCCAAGATTTAAACGAGGAATTATCGATCGCTTTCTTGTGCGTGCTTTTCAGTGGGGTGTTGAGCCGATTATTGTCTTCAATAAGATGGATGGCTATGACCCAGAAGAATTTGATATTCAATATGAAATCCTGCGTTTGAAAGAGCTTGGTGTGAAGTATTTCGAGATTTGCGCCCTTGATAAGGACTATGAGACTCAATATCTTAAAGGTGGGATGAGTGAGTTTAAAGAGGCCCTAAAGGGGAAGACGGCCCTTTTTGTTGGCCAGTCAGGTGTTGGGAAATCACAAACGATTTCTTGTTTATCAGATGGCGAAGTTGAGCTAAAGACTAAGCAGGTTGGAAAAGTTGGAAAGGGTTCACATACGACTACTTGGTCTGAGATTGTGGATCTTGGGGACTTCTATCTTATTGATTCTCCAGGAATTCGATCATTTTCACTAGATGATATTGACCCAGATGATCTAATGGAGCTATTCCCTGATTTGGAAGAGATTGCTCGTCACTGCCAATATTCAAATTGTAATCATGAGCCAGAGAACCGAGGTTGTGCATTTTTTAGCGAAGAGTACGATCCTGAAACTGAAGAGGGTTTAATGGTTCACTCTAGGCTTGAAACTTATCAACTGATTCACTCAGAGATTTCTTCGACACCATTTTGGCAGAAAAAGAAAAAATATCGATAAGTATCTAAATTTATTTAGTTTTTAATATTTGGACCTTCTTGCCTAGCGCAAGTTTTATCTCTTATTTACCTCATGATTTATGCCTTTTTGACGATAAGTCAGACAGCAAAAATATCTGTAATAAGGGGTAATAATGTCTGATAACAAAGTAATCAACTTCCAAGCAAAGAGAGAAGAGAATATCGAGAAGAAGCGTAGAAGCTTTGAGCGTATTTGCTTTAATAACTTTATGGGAGCTTACTCGGTAATTGAGTCAGATGGTTATTCTTATGCAATCAATATGGTTGATATCTCTCATGATGGACTTTCTTTCAATGTTCCGTGGACAGATAAAACAGATGCAAAGCTAAAAGAAGGGGATGAGCTAAAGCTTAAATTCTATTTTACAAAAGGATCATATATCCCTGTTATCGTTAAAATTCGTCACAGCGCACTAACTCAAGGTGCTGACGGTGTCACTTATATGCAATATGGTTGTGAGTTCGATAAATCGATGCACTCGTTCAAGGCCATGGAGCAATTCATCAACTTTATTTATGCATTCTCTGAGTATTCAGTAGTGGATAATGGAGAGATGAAATCTCTTTTTATTTAATGGTATCTAATTGTCATTAAGCCTTTAAGCTTATAAGATCGGGCCATGAAAATCGCGATTTTAGGTAGTGATAAGAAGGCCCTTGCCGCTTATCGTTTTTTTGAAGACTTAGGTGTCCACGTTAAAATTATTGGTCAAATTCCAACAGACTCGCAAGGAGAGTTTAGGGAAATCGCCCACCGTAATGTGGAAGTGATTCGCGTTCATAAGCGCTTTTTATCGCCGAACTCTGTCTTGGAGAGTCGCTCTCGTATGGCCGATACTTTTCGCGTCGTTTTTAAGGTAAATGCTACAACTGAAATTGAACGCCAAAAATTAGAAAACCCTGAAGTTTTTGAAAAGCTTGGTAAAGATGTTCTTGAATCATTAAAAAATTCGATTGAATCTTTTGAAGACTTTGATTTTATCTGTTACTCAAATGAGTTAACAATAGCAAATCCTATGGGTGCAGCTCAAGTTCATGCTCTTAATGAGCTTGCCCTTGCCGATGATGAAAGAATCACTTATCACAATGAACACCATGCTAGTCTTGAAGATATTAAAGCGACAAGAAATCTATGCTTAGTTGGAACTGGTATTGAGAATCTAAGGCTTCTAAGTCTAATAAAAGAAGATTATCTAAATGATCTAACAAAAACACTCCAGCTAATCACTGCTGAAGAAGTTCCTTTCGGGAATCTAACTTCAGCTCAGGTTAAAGAATATAAAGATGAAATTTCTCAATTTAGTGACCTTTTAGCAAAGGATCGCCAGCAATTTGACGAAGAGAAGAGAGAGTTTGAAGAAAAGATTATGCAGTGGAGATCTCTTGAGCCTCATATTAAGGCCAAAACTCCTACACCGGCTGAACCAAAGCCTAGGCTAATGATTTATAATAGTGCAGTCGTTTCTTCTGTTGATAAGCTTTTAGATCGTAAGGGTCTATTTGTTACGATTGAAGGCAGTGACCTACTTGGTGGAGCTGAACAGCTTAAGACTCTTGCTTGTGATCGAATTTGTGTTGATCAGGGTGTAAGTGTTGAGTCTAGTAAAGTTAGGGGCCTAGCAATGGATGAAGAAGGCTTCTATCCTCTTCATGCAATGACGTTAGATGAAATTAAAGAAAATATGTTAAGATATTTCTCTAAGCAATAATTAAAAAATAGGTTTTATATTGAGATTACTTTATATCGTATTCATATTAACACTTCTTTCTTGTACCACGACTGTTGATCGTGAGTATAAAAGAGTGCAAACAGATGAATACTATCGTGACTCGGGTGCTGCCGTTTATATGCTTCCAATTCTTCCTGAATGGAGAAACTTTTCAGGAGAAGGACAATGTAAACGCACAAGAGATATGAGATACTTAAATATTTTGAATCTAATGGATAGTTTCTCAATAGATCATCAAAGCGCTTCGCAAATACAATTTGCCTTTAATCGTATGTACTCTGAACGTGCGCATAATATGGAGAGAAGCCCAACTCTTAAAGAAGTTGAGCAAATCTTTTTTAGCGCTAATGATTTTGTAACGGCCACTGGTGGCTATATCAAGCTTCCAAAATTTAATCGAGTTAATATCATTTGGTTTGATAGCTATCGTGAGAATTTAGATCAGTTAAAAAAATTAATGTCCTCAAAATCAATGCTAGAAGGAAGACCTGTATTTGTCTCCCTGTGCCTGAATGATATTGAAGTGAAGGCTTCTTTAAAAGAAGCTAATGTAAATTTTGAAGGTGCCTACTTTGTCGACTATCGCTATCTAACTTACTATACGCCTAAGGGAGAGTTATCTTCAGAGGAAAGTTTTTATTTAGATCAATACTTAAGCGCAAGTGTAAAAGTACGCCGTGTTTATTCTCATAAGAAACGCCCGAATTTTATTAAGGGACGCTTTAAATATATAAATTATTAAGGAGTAATTATGTTCGGTTTTGGAACTAAGAAAGATGCCCACAAAGAGGATCTTGATCGTCTATACGCAAACTTTGAAACTAATATGGGAAATTTCAAAGTAGAGCTTTACGCAAAAGAATGTCCAGAAACAGTATGGAACTTTGCTAACCTTATTGAAGGGAGACAAAAGACTCCTGCAAAAGAAGGTCCTTACTATGATGGTCTAATTTTCCACAGAGTTATTTCTGGTTTCGTTATTCAAGGTGGATGTCCAGATGGGACAGGAATGGGTGGTCCAGGTTATAAATTCGAAGACGAATGTCGCTCAGACCTTCGCCACGATAGTGCAGGGATTCTTTCTATGGCAAATGCTGGCCCTGGAACAAATGGTTCTCAATTCTTCATCACTCTTGGTGCAACTCCACACTTAGATGGACGCCATACAGTGTTTGGTAAAGTTATCGAAGGTATGGATGTTGTTGAGAAGATCGGTGAGGTTCGCACTGGTATGCATGACCGTCCAATGCAAGATGTAGTTATGGAAAAAGTGACTATTGAAAGATAATTAGATACGGACCTTAACTCTAGTTAAGGTCCACTCTTTCAACCATTAGCTGAATATACTTATTTCCATTGAAGTAGTTTAGAGCAAGTGTGAAGTAGACATCAAGTTCAACACTTGGATCATTTTGGCGCTCATAAATTTCGTTCGGTGTAAGCGCTCCCCACTTAGACATATAATTAAAACTAATCCCTTTAAGATTAATTTTCTGATTTGTTATTGATGTAAAATTCCATCTAACGTGTATATCTTTTAGAAGATCAAAATTTTTAAGCTTTGCACCTTTTAATTTAAAGATTGGTTTTGCATTTCCCATTCCAAAAGGCTCAAGCGCATCTAGCCCTCTAAGAAGATTTGGATCAATTTCATCTGGAGTTATCTCAAGATCATAAAAATCTTGTACCGTTCTTTGGATCAAGGGAATTTCTTTTAACATTGCATTCATCGAAGTTTTAAATTTTTCCAGATTTTCAACTGGCATTGAAAGCCCTGCGGCCGCCTTGTGGCCTCCAAATTTTAAGAACAGATCGCGATGCTCATTAAGTAGGTGATAAATATCGAGATCACCTGCAGACCTTGCTGATGCTTTAATCACACCTTCATCTTCGGCATCACTGAAAACAATGGCCGGAACTTTAAATGTTTCAACAAGCTTTGAAGCAACAATTCCGATAACACCTTCATGAAAGTGAGGAGCATAGACAATTGCAATGTCTAGTTCGCCATCTCTTTTAAGTTCGTCTATGACTTGTTCTTTTGCCTCTTCAAAGACTTCTTTTTGAATGGCCTTACGTTCTGTATTACAGTTAACAAGCTGGTGATAGTACTCACGTGCTTCGTTATAGTCTTTTGAGATTAAAAGTTTTAATGCTACTTCTGGGTGGTCTAATCGCCCTTTAGAGTTGATTAACGGGCCAACATTGAAAGATAGTTTTTCGCTTGGAATAATATCTTTTCCACGGTCTGTTGGATCAAAGAAAGCCTTAATTCCTTCATATTGAGTGTTCTTAATAAGTCTCATTCCATGACGAACAAGTTTTAAGTTCATTGGACTTAGTGGTGCAAGGTCACAAATTGTACCAATCGCTACGTATTGAAGTAGATCATATACTGAAGGGATATCTTGTCCACGGGCCAAGAGCTTCTTTCTAATTTCAACACAAATCGCAAATGCTACACCAACACCAGCAAGTGGTTTCATGTCTGAATCTGCTGGCTCGTCTCGGCGCGAAGGATTTACAACAGCGATCGCTTCTGGCATTGTTTCGCGTCCATCTTTGTGGTGGTCGGTGATAATTAATTTTAGACCTTTCTCTTTTGCATAAGCGGCTTGCTCAACGTTTGAGATTCCACAGTCGACTGTGATCATTAAATCGATACCTTCTTCTATTGCACGATCAATTGAACAATTATGAAGTCCATAACCTTCAACAAAACGGGAAGGTTGAATGAGGTCTACTTCGAGATTTAGCTTTTGAAAAAATTGATAGAAGAGAGCACAAGAAGTCGTTCCATCAACATCATAATCACCATAAATGGCAATTTTCTCATTATTATCAATAGCTTTAATTATTTCATCTGCGGCAACATCAATATCAATGAGTGCTCCAAAGTTTGGTAGGGAATTCAGATCCCAAGATAGGAATTCTTGAATCTCTTGAGGTCCCATCTCTCTTTTAGCAAAGAGCCTTTGAACGACTGGATGTAAATTAAAATTCTGAGTAGCGTGTGTAGTGTTCTCCATAAGAGAACGATATCACGTTGGAACTTGATCGAGAATTAATAAAGTCTTACCAAAGTACAGTAATGCCTTTGATAATATCTTCTTCGTGCAGCTCGTTAACATCTGAAAACAATAGCTTAAAGTCTGAAGAGTTCTTTGCATGGACTTTATCAAAGTATTTTGTTGGTAAGAATGACTTTTTACAACTCTGACATTTTTGAACTTCAGTTGCGGTATCGTGCACATGGCCACAAACATGACATTTCTTGATAATTCTTTTCTTCGCAACTTCCATATTTATTTCTTTCATCATTCTAACCTTAATTCCTTTAGATTTAGTACCTACCTCTTCGAAACATAGATGAATAAGTTTAGAAAAATCGGCAATAATTACCGAAAAAAACAAAAGGCCGAGTGTTAAACTCGGCCTTCAGTATCAAATTAAAGGGGGGAGGGTATTAAAAAAGCTTTATATTAGCGCTATTAGTAGCGTCTAGAGCAGTCGTAAAATTATTTAAGATAGGAGAGCTGCTTGCAGTATTGATTCCCATATTAAAGTTTTGATTTGGAATACTGCTTCCCCAATTATATCCACTTTTAGAGTAGTCAAAGTTTTGTACTTGAATCGATTGTTCTGGAGTGTAGTAATTACCCCAAGGCATCGATTCACTTACTCTTAGCATTGGTGCATTTGCTCCATAGTAATCATTATAACTATAGTTCCAGTTGTTTAGTCGATTAAGATCTTGCATCATAAAAGACTGTTCTCTAAAGTCGCGTACCATACTTGAGAAACTATCTTGTCTCTGGTTAAGCGCATCGTATGTTCCAAAGTAAGAGTTAACTTGTGGCTGCGTAAATTGAGATGTAAGCATGCTTACAAATTGTTGCATGGCCATGGCCTCTTGTTGTTGCTGGCGCTGGTACTCTGCTTGCTCTTTCATTTCTCTGATATATTCGATAAGAGCTAGCTCTGCTTCTGAAAACTTATCGTCTTTATCTTCTTTATCTTCTTTGTCTTCTTTTTTATCTTTCTTCTTTGCTTTTAGCTTATCTTTATCAATTTCTTTGCTATCTGCTTCAGCGATAACTTCTTTTTCTTCTTCTGAATCTTTTGAATCATTTTTATACTCTTCAAGCTCTGCTGTGATTTTAGCAAGTTCATCTTGAAGTTTTTTAATTTCATCAGTATCAACTTTTGATTTTGCATTTTCTAATTCGCAAACTAGGATCGCATTTTCTTTTTTAAGCTCTTCATTTTCAACTTCTAGAGATGAAAGCTTCTCGCTAATTTCTTGCAGCTTTTCTCTTGTTTCATCAAATTTTGAAATGGCTTCTTTTGCTGTTTCTAACTCTGAAGTTCTCTGCTCAATTAGTTCTTCAAGTGCCTTAATTTTTTCTTGGCGAATATTATCATCAACTGGATCTGATGATTGTACATTGGCAAGTTTAGATTTAAGATCTGTGATTTCCTCACTACTTTTAGCAAGTTCTTCTGTTAGTGTATTAGACTTACCTTGAAGTTCTTCATATCTCTTTGAAAGATCCTTAAAATCTTTTACTAGTTTTTCATCGACGTCTTTAATTTCGATTTTGACGATATTCTCTACTTTTCCAAATAGCTTTGCTGTATCGAACCAAAGATCAAAGATTCCTTTTTGGTGGACTTGATAAGATGTTACAGAAATTTGCTTCTCACCTGCGATCTCGCGGTAGTGGCCACTATGGTATGAGTTGTCTGAAACTAACATTTCATTTTGCACATAAGTGCTCGATAGAAATAATGCACTCATAATAAATAGCTTTTTGTAACAAGCTTTCATAAATTCCTCCCAAGAATTTGATTCAATTTATTAGATGCAACTGCTATGCCAAAATAAAGGTCAAAAACCATGCAAAAATGCCATGGATACTGTTCATATTTTAGACACTGGCCAAAACCAATGCGCTTTTGCTTTAATAGCTCTATGAAAAATCCAATCTATCAAAAGACTTATCAGGTCAGTATCAATAATGTGAATATTAACAAGCGTCTTGGGCTCTTTGGAATGTTAGGCTATCTTCAAGATATTGCGACTGTTCACGGCGAAGAGGCAGGCTTTGGTATCGAAGATATGATTAAGGATCAATCCTTTTGGGTACTGGTTAGACAAAAGCTTCGCATGGAGAGATTTCCTCATTGGAATGAGGTTATTGAGATTAAAACGTGGTCTCGAGCACCAGAGGGGATGTATGCCTTTCGCGAATTTGAGATCTTCCTTAATGGTGAGAAGATTGGGGACTGTTCAACGGTATGGATGATTTTAGATGGTGTGACAAGAAAGGTTAAAAAGCCTGACTTTCCAATGGAGAGAATTAATCCTCGTACAGATTATCATCTTGATTATATTGCTCATAAAGTTGAGGTGAGGGATAACTTTGAAAAAGTTAATACCATTACAGTACGAAATAGTGATCTTGATTTAAATATGCACGTTAATAATACAAAGTATTCACAGTGGATTCTTGATTCGATTCCGATTGAACTTCATAAAACGGCAAAGCTTAATGAATTTGAAATTAACTTCATGGCCGAAACTCACTTAGGGGATGAGATCGATATCTATCGAGCTCGAAATGATGAAGGGGAGTTAAATCACGATATCGTCTATAAAGGAGTTAGGCTCTCTGATGGTAAGACTTGTTTCTTGGCAAATCTCTTAGCTGATTAGATTAGCGTAGGTAGAACTCAAAGCTACAAGCACCTTTTCCTGAGTAGCAGACTTCTGTTCCATAAGCTGGCACGACACCCTCATTACCACCATTGATGGTAATATTATAAGCATCTGAAGAATTATAATTATCATTAGCATTTTGACCTGAACAACCTTCTGTACGGCTTGTGTGGCGTAGGTTTCCTGTACAGTCAACATAGTCGTAATCCCAAGTTCCATTGCCATTTTCAATTATTGGAGCACCTGCATTGTATGAAGGAGAGATGAACATCGCATCTGTCGTCCCATTGGCACGAGAGAAGTATTCCGGATTAATCGATGCTCTGGTATTCGGGAGAGTTCTCTCTATTAAGAGATTATCGGCGATAGTACTTACCATGATCGAGTTATCAAGATCAGTAACACCACTTGAGCGGACAACTAAAGTCCAGCCTCCACCATCTGTTGTCATATCACAATAGACTGTACGTAGGGCATTTTGACCAGGATAGAAGTTGATCGTGTAATTTCCAGAAGGAGCATTTGGATTTTCTTCAAGGATTTGCTTACAAGAAGATTTATAATTTCCATAAGAATTTGATTCACGAATCATAAACCAACCATTACCTGCACCAACAGCTGTCGCGGGGTCAGTGGCCCAAGATTTAGATGTGCTATACCAATAGGCACCGTTAAAGTATCCATCTCCACTATTTTCACCACCACCGTGGATTTTTCCGGACCAACAAGCAGCATACCAAAAAGGTGTATTTGAATAAAGGGTTGCACAGTTACTAGCATGAGCATCATTGTCTTGATCAAATGTTGTCCATTGTTGACCATCAAATGTTGTCGACATCGATGCTATTACACTACCTGTTAATTGAGTATAGGATTCAATATTTAAACGGTAGTTATCCGCTGGATTAAAATTCTTTACTGTCATCATTGCCTGTTGGGAAATAGGCTGGTTGAAATCATATGACCAAGAGTAGAGTAGTTGGAAATCTCCATTACCTGCAATATTATCCCAATGAGAGAGACCGACGAAGTAGTTTAAGTAGTCTAGGTAGTCGTTAGTGTTATTCGAAGCGATTCCAGTCGTTGATAATAGACTACATTTTCCTGTTGTATCACTTACGCTTCCTGCTACGGCAGAGCATCTAGGCAGAGTTGAAATTGAATCAGCATATGTAATTCCAGTTGTTGGCTTATTCGTTCCACCACGAGTATTTCCCCATACAAGCGTCCAGCCTCCGCCATGAGTTGTCATATCACAAACTGTTGGGAAGGCAGGATTTGAACCTCGTGGCCCATCTGGATCGATTAAGTAAACCCCTGTACCACTTGAATAGCCACGGTCAAGAAACTCTCTACATGACTTCATTGATGGAAGAGAGCGTACCCAAACGCGAGTTTCTTGGTATTGTTTTAATGTTAGACCAAGGCCTGATTCAACTTCTGTACTATCGTAAGCATTTGTACAGTAATTATTATCGACCGAAGTACAAGTTGTGATTTCAGCTCTGGCCATCGAGTCTCTTGGTGTACATCTCCTTCCATAACCACCACCGATAAAAATTCGATCAGTGTTGGTAGGGTCAACATTTACGCAAGAATAGAAAACACGCCAGAAATTTCCATAGCCGTGTAAAAAGTAGTTTCCAACAAGTCTTACGTTTTCATTACCATCCATGTCAGCAAAATTTACTTGTGGCGTGCTTGCGTCCGAAAGGGCAACCACCTGTTGATAATATTGAGGAATCGTCTTGTCTAAGTAAGCCGTCTCCCAAGTATTGTCAGTGATGCTAAAGCCGGTGTTAACACCTTCAACGCGCATTTGATTAAAAGCAATTGAATTTGATCTTGAGTAAACTTCTGCTGAAGTCTCTCCTCGTGCAGCGTGAGTCGGGTAGCCATGCCATACTTTTGTCCAGCCACCGCCTTCTGTCGTCATATCACAGTCAACTGTAACGGCCGTTCCTTCTGGATAAATCGTATAAGAACCGTTTCCACGTGACTTACCACTTAAGAGAATATCCATACAGTTCTTTGGTTGGTCGTATTTCTCTCTTAAAAAGTAACGTGCTTTGACAGTTGCCTGTCCTGTGTTGAAACCACCAACGCCACGAACACGGTTAAGGTCATCACTACCATTTGTATGATAAATATAGTGTCGTGGTTGATCGTGTACGTCAGATGTTCCTGTTTGAGTGTATGCAGGAAGACAGTCTCCCCAACCAAATCCAACTCCGGCCCAATTTGTTTGCCTGTCTAAATAGTAATTTGTTCCATTGCTATTTCTAAAACGAAATTGTGAGCCACCTGTCATAATGTCACAATCTCCTGGTGTCGTCCTACTTGGTCCTGCTTTAATATCAACAACAAGATTAAAGTCCTCTGGGTTGAAGAACTCAACTGTTGAGTAGTCAGTTGCTCCCCAGTTACCGATATCACGGGCCATCATTTGGGTTGCCGAGAAATCATAGAAATTATGCATACCAATTGTATTCATATCCGCATAATTTGTACTATTGATATTAATGCCAGCAAATTCGTTTTTCATCGTGTTGTATGACTTCTTTGTCGTCATTGTCGGGTCAGCTGCGTTGGCATAGAAAAGAGTCCAGCCTCCATTATCAATATCCATTTCACAGTAAACTTGAGTCGCTGTTACTTGATCTGGATAGATCGTATAAACTCCTGAACCTTTGGATTCACCAAGTTCCACAAGATGCTGACATGACATTGGTCTCATTCCTTCATCATGAAGATAGAGTTCTGCTAATTGCGTTCCCACATCATTATTATGATCTGAAGGAATTCCCGTTTTATAAGCAGCATCTGAACCAATGGCGAAGTACCAATTTGAGTGGTTAACGGAACCATCAATAAGAGATTGATCACCATTAGAGTAACTGAAATTATTATTTCCAAGCTCAAGGCCTCCCCATCTTTGACTATTCATTTCAATATCAATTCCTCGATAGCCACGAACAGGAGTGTCGTAAATTGGATTTGTAAATTGTGACCAAATATTTTTCTTACCTTCATTTGG
Source organism: Halobacteriovorax sp. DA5 (assembly GCF_002903145.1). Lineage (NCBI taxonomy): Bacteria > Pseudomonadati > Bdellovibrionota > Bacteriovoracia > Bacteriovoracales > Halobacteriovoraceae > Halobacteriovorax > Halobacteriovorax sp. DA5. The sequence goes on from NZ_PPDJ01000009.1 coordinate 311,682, forward strand.
GTAGTTAATCCAAAAAGTGAAGCGATTAAGATTTTCAAATTCATCAATATACTGAACGATGGAGTAGAGGTTACCAGTCGGTGCTGCTTGATTATAGAGTAGGGCGGAGTTAGTAGTAGGGAAGTACCCACCGGCGACATCATGTTTATAGATTCTCGTCCAGCCACCGCCATTATTATCCATATCACAATAAACACTTAAGGCAGCAAGAGGGCCTGCTCCGTCGATATCAATGGCGTAAAGTCCACTTGGATATGTTCCTGTTTTATTTAATGTCGAGCATGAAACCTGGCAGTCGCGAACGACAATATCAGATGGTGCATTAGCATAGAAATTCATCCACTCTGGATTAGTTTTCGTTGCAACAAAATGTGCATTTGTTGTTGATGTATTCCATACTTTCTTACAAGTATTATGGGCCACAATAGTTTTAAGTTCATTGCTTGCTAGTTTAAAACCAGTATCAACTGTATTGATCGCAAGAACAACTTGCGAGAAGAGTAGAGTAAATAGAAAACCTATTTGAATTTTCATTTCTTATTTGCTTTTTGTAACTCTTTAATTGCTTTGCGCATCTTTTGCATATCTGCTTTAAGTTGCTCGTTCTCTTCTTTAAGTGAAGCAATCTCTCTTTTTACTTCTTCATCATTATTAAAGAGCTTATCAATTTTATTCGAAATTGATTTTACTGCTTCTACTAAAAGGGCCGTGATATTACCGTATTGAACAGATTTATAGCCATCTTGTCCTGTCTTTACTAATTCTGGTTGAACTTTTTCAACTTCCTGAGCGATAAAACCTACAGTCTTTTCTTTTGGAAAATTTCTTTCTGGATATTCATCCGTTTTCCAATCAAAAGTTACACCACGTAGAGAGTTTACCTTGTGAAGTGGATCAATAATCGTTTCAACGTTTTCTTTGAATCTTTCATCTGATGTATAAAGGTAAGCCGCTGCAAGAACGTTTCCTGCTACATGGAGTTTTTCTGTCGCAGCAGAAATCCCGATACCAACATTACCATTATTACGACGAATACTAATCGAATTTACATCATTCAAGATATTTGAGTCTGCAGTTTCATGAACTCCAATATGAAGATAATCTGGGCCTGTTCCATCATAGTGGATAAATCCACCTTGGAAGGTTCCATTCGCTTCAGTAAAGCGAATTCGTCCACCTTCAAATTGATTAATTGCATCTCCTGAAAGAGTTATATTTGGACCAGTAATTGCATCATCATTTCCTCTAATCGTGAGCTTAGAGGTTGGACTTGTATCTCCAATTCCGACATTTCCTGTAGGGGTAATTGTCATATGCGTATTCTTATAAGAGGCATCATCATTTCTTTGACCAAGATATAGGAAGCCATCATTATTATTGAAAGACCAGATCTTGTTATCGACTCCACCTGAACGATCCTCTAGGTAAATATAAGAATTAAGAGCTCCACTTACATGAAGTAGATTTTGTGGTGTAGTCGTTCCTATTCCCACGTTACCAGAGTTATAATAGATATTACTCCCTGTTGTTGTCCACTGAGATTGATTAACTCCACCAATTTGAGTTGTTACATAACTTTTCATCGCACTAACTGAAGGAGCTTGTACTGTTTGAGTTCCAGCTGTTGAGTTAACAACAGCAGCGGTTTGAGCACGCCCATTTGTAAAATATAAATTTGTTGCACCTTCCGCAAGGTCATCAGTGTCTGCTAATCCTGTAATTGCAGTATAGTTGGCATTGATTTGTGCTTGTAATTTCCCATAAGCATCGAGAACTGTATCTGTTGCTACTAAAGCTGAGTTTGCACCAACAGAGTATCCTGTTAGAGGTGTACTAAGGACAGTAGATCCATCGATAACTGAAGAAGGAACACGGCCACTCGCATCGAGTCTTAAAAGTTGATTGGCGCCATTTGAAGTATTAACAGCTATATTCACATCATCAGTATTCGCCGTTAGAGTAAGATCACTAGAAGCTGTTAAGCCTTTGAATACCAAATCAGTTCCAGTCTTTGTCTTATAAAGAGAAGTTCCACCGGCACTAGAAGCTGTGTTTTGTTCTCCACTTGCTGCAACAACTGTCGATAAACAGCCTGCACCATCTATACAGATATCATTTCCAGTCGTTACGTTCATCCCACCATCAACAGTTAGTTTTTGCGTAGGTGTAATATTTCCAATGGCAACATTTCCACCAGAAGACTGAAGGTAAACATCGACATCACCAGCATTAGGACCTGATGCTAAAGTTCTAAGATAGGTATGTGTTGCACCACCTTCATAGATTAGACGGAAATTCATATCTTGAAAGTCAGGTTCACCATTATCTTCAATTAGATCAAAGAAAGATGCGGTATCTCCAACAGTTAGAGAAAAGGCTTCTACTGTAGCACCTGCTCTTGAAATATAGAATGGTTGAGTACCAGATGCTGTTGCAAAGTTTGCACCACCATTTACAGTAAGCTTGTGGCCTGGAGATGCAACACCAATCCCAACATTACCAGAAAAGTAGTTATAATCTTCTCCATCGACATAAACCCCATAGTGGGTACCATTAGTTCCTGGAGTTAAATCAAGATTAATTCCATAAACAACACCACCTGAAAATGTTGTTCCTCCAACCCCGTGAAAGAGATTGAAGCCATTACTACTGACAGGTGCGCTTGAAGATTTAATACCAGACCTTAAAGGCGTTACACTACCAGAATAAGAACCACTAACATGTAACATGCTATCTGGTGATGTTGTTCCAACTCCAATGTTTCCAGTATTGTAGTAAATATCACTACCACTTGTTGTCCATTGAGTTGCACGATTATCAACATATGATTTAATCGCAGCTACTGAAGGTGCCTGATCTGTCTCGCTGCCTACTGTCGAATTAACAACTGCAGCAGCCTTTGCTCTAGCATCAGTGTGATAGAGGTTTGTTGAACCTTCTCCAATATCATCTGTATCATATGCCGAAATAGCAGCAAGAGAAGATGCATGCGAGTTAAGTTGACCTTGAACTTTTTGAAAAGCTTGAATAACAGTATCTGTTGCTAATACACTTGACGCTGCACCAGTTGTAAAACCCGTTAATGCAACATCAATTGCAGGATTATAATTAATAATTGAATCCGCTAATTTATCACCTGCTCCAACTTGTGCAATTTTTCCATTTGTTGTTCCCACGTCAACTGCAAGAGTTCCAGAAGAAGTAATTGTTCCACCTGTAAGTCCAGTACCACCAGTCACTGCAGTTACTGTTCCAGCATTTCCAGTAGGCCATGCTGCTCGACAATCAGCTGCGATACAAAGCTCAGTTGCTTTAACTTTACCAGCAACATCAAGTTTTTCAGTTGGTGTATCGATTCCAATACCAACATTTCCAGATTCCGTAATTCTCATGGCCTCTGAGTTTAGTGGCTTGAAAATAATATGTGCTTCATCAGCATCATTGGCCATTGTTCTAAACTTTAGACCTTGATAGTCATACATCATTTGAAAGTAATCGGTTGAACTATCCCATGAACGATCCATTCTAAAAGAGCTCGCCCATGTATCATCAACTTCTTTAATGTGAAGTTGCGATGTTGGTGCGTTGATATTGATACCAACTTTTCCTGTCGAATAATAAATATCGCTTCCGCTAGTTGTCCACTGAGATGACGTGATAGCACTAGTTTGGGCCGTTACATAATTTTTCACTGAATTAACTGAAGGAGCAGTATCCGTTTGTGTTCCTGCCATCGAGTTAATAACTTTTGCATCGGCCATCGCTTGCGACGTCGTATCAACGTAGCCTTTTACTGCAAGTTCACTTGGAACTTGTGTTGCCGAATCTAGAGTTCCTGAGTTATCAAGATCACTTGCTGGAATTTGCGCAACGTTGGCAACATTACTAAGCCCGACATAAGTTTTATCAATTGTTGGTGCATTAATCTTTGACCAACTAATAGCTGCACTCGTGTTGATATCAGCATCAACGATTAAATTGTCTTGAATATCATTTGCCGTTGTTGAAGGAGGTGTTGTATTACCACTCTTCACTCGTCCCTGAGCATCTACAACAACAGAATAGTAAGTTGTATTATCAGTCACAAGACTTGGTAAACCTATCACTCCCGCATTATTCACAAGAGTCGAGTCAACAGCAACAGCTGCTGTTTGATCCACACACTCAAGTTCATTTGATGCGTTTACTGAAACCACTTGTCCAGGAGAGCAAGTAGCTGCGACAACTAAGTTATCCGCAAAAGCTGCGTGATTGGCGTAAACTGAAATTGGATTCGCTAGGATATTTTGATAATCATATGCGACTGGACTTCCAATATCAGTCACATCTGTCACACGAATTAC